>DBMS01000220.1:0-1674 GCA_002297665.1 Holophagaceae bacterium UBA692
CGACATGGGCAAGGCCATGGCCCAGCGCCTGGCGGCCAAGGCCTGATGCGGGCCCTGGCCCTCGCCCTGGCCGGCACCCTGGCCTGGTGCCAGACGCCGTACGACCGGGACGGGATCACCCGGCTCCCGGGCCTGGCCTGGGAGGACGCCACGACCGTGGCCCGGGCCCCGGGCGCCTGGACCTCCTCCGACTGGCAGGCCCTGGGCGTGGGCGCCGCCGCCGTGGTGGGCACGGCCCTGCTCTTGGACCGGACCCTGGCCGACGCCTCCACCCGCAACCGGACCGATGCCCGGGACCGGCTCTTCAAGAACCTCTCCGAGCCCGGCGGCACGGGGGGCCTCGTCCTCATGGGCGCGGGCTACCTCGGCTTCAGCCTGGCGGGGCGGGACGAGGCCCGGTCCGTGGTCGTGGACATGGGCGTGGCCACGGTGCTGGCCCAGGTGGCCATCCTGCCCCTGAAGTACGGCCTCGGCCGGGCCCGCCCCGAAGACGGGAAGGGGACCCACGATTTCCGGCCCTTCTCGGCGCAGAACGCCTTCCCCTCCGGCCACGCGGCCCAGGCCTTCGCCATGGCCTCCGTCCTCTCCATGCGCTCGACCGAGCCGTGGGTGGGCTGGTGCGCCTACGGTGCCGCCGGCCTGGTGGGCCTGGCCCGCCTGGGCACCCGCGAACACTTCGCCTCGGACGTGGTGGCGGGCGCCCTGGTGGGCACCGTCATGGGCCGCGGGGTGGTGCGCATCAACCGGGGGATCCGCTCCCGGGCCGGCCGCGCCGAGTTCCAGGTGGCGCCCGCCTTCTCCCCGGGGTTCCAGGGCCTGACGCTCACCGCCCGGTTCTGATCGGGGCCTTCGTATATAATGCTTACATGTCCACCCTCGCACTGGTTCTTCACGACCCGGCCGCCAGCCGGGTTCGCGGGGTCTGGGCGCTGCTGGAGGCGGAATTCGGATTGTCGGGCGTCCACAAGGTCCCCTTTCCGCACGTGACGCTGCTGGCCTTCAACGGGCTCACCCACGCGGACGTGAAGGAACTCCTNNGAGCGCATTTCCCAGTCCATGCCGCCTTTCATGCTGGAGACCAGCGGCATCGGCCTTTTCAGCGCGCCGGCCCGCATCCTCCACGCCCCCGTCGTGAAGACGCCCGTCCTGCTCGATTTGCACCAGAGGGCCTGCGCGGAACTGGAGGGGCTGGGGGGCGAGATCCCGCCCCTGTACCGCCCGGAACGCTGGATGCCCCACGTCACCCTGGCCCAGGGGGAAACCGCGCGGGGCACCTACGGCCAGGCCGTGGACCTGGTCCTGCAACAGGATCTGCGGCTTTCCTTCGAGGTGCGCAACCTCACGCTGTTCGACTGGATCGGCCCGCGCTACGAGCCCTGCGACCGGTTCCCCCTGATGGGACGGGCCGCGGCGGCCGGCGAGCCCTGAGCCGCCTCAGCCCCTCGTCTCGACCCAGTTCACGCCGTGCCGGGCCAGGTCCTTGCGGATGAACTCCCAGCATCCCTCCACCTGGCCCACGTATTCGGGCGGCGCGATGCCCTTGCGGCTGAAGNNGCCCCGCGGCCACCAGGCGCACCGTGGCGGTGCAGGAATAGCCGGTGGCGCGCGCCATGGAGGTGGTCCTCGTCTCCCGGTCGTAGCGGTCCAGCAGGTCCCACACGTGGCGCTCGGGCC
>DBMS01000220.1:1679-1859 GCA_002297665.1 Holophagaceae bacterium UBA692
ACGCGCATGACGGTGAAGTCCTCGTCGTCCTCCTCCATCTGCCACATGGGGAAGAGGAGCCGGGTGGTGACGTCCATGGGGGCCACCTTCACGCCGCCCACGTCGATGGGCTCCAGCCCGAAGAACCCCGCCTCCCGCAGCATGCGCATCTTCTCGATGTGGCCGGGGTAGCGCAGGGTC
>DBMS01000220.1:1865-2136 GCA_002297665.1 Holophagaceae bacterium UBA692
AGCGCAGGCCGTCGGTGTTGAAGGCCTCCAGGGTGCCCACGCCGGGGAAGTCCATGAGCTCGGGCTCGCTGAGGGCGGGCATCACGATCTCCTTGCCGTGGGCCACGTACCGGGCCGGGCGGGTGTACTCCTCCACCACGTCCACCGGGCTGAAGCCGGCCTTGTATTCGAAGGGCCAGGTGCGGATGGCGGGGAGGCCGCCCACGTAGCACTCGAAATTGCCGATGGTGTCCAGGCGCCGCTGCAGGTCGCCCACGATGAAGTTGTCGCA
>DBMS01000220.1:2186-3781 GCA_002297665.1 Holophagaceae bacterium UBA692
GACGTGCTTGCCGGCCTCCAGCACGGTCTTCAGGGTCCGGAAGCCCATGAAGCCTGGCACGGCGCCCACCACCAGGTCCGCGCCCTGGACGGCCGCGGTGACCTCCCCGGGGTGGGAGAGGTCGCGGGCCGTCACCTTGAGGCCCCTGGCTTCGAGCCGGGCCAGGGCGGCCTGGGAAAGGTCGGCCACGGTGACGTCGAATTCCCCGTCCCGGGCGAGGTCCAGGGCCAGGGTCGCGCCCACGCGGCCGGCTCCGAGCACGGTGATCCTCTTCATGGGAAGTCCTCCGCGGCAGTCTTCTGGAAAACCCATTCTAGCCGCTCCGCGGCCGGAAGCGGGGGGCGGACCCGGGTCCCGTAGTATCCTTCTGGGATGAGCAAGCTCGTCACCGCCCACCTGGACCACCGGCGCACCTGGCAGGACTTCGACTACTGCTACCCGGTCATCTCCCGCCGCAGCAAGGGGGTGAGCCTTGGCGTCAACCTCAACCCCGACAAGGTGTGCAACTTCGATTGCGTCTACTGCGAAGTGGACCGCGCCACCCCGGCCCGGCGCCGGGACGTGGACCTGGACCAGCTCGAGCGCGAGATGGAGGTGCTGCTGGACCTCACCCGATCGGGCGAGCTTTTCGCCACGGCCCCCTTCGACTCCGCCGAGCCCCGCCACCGCCGCCTCAANNCGGGGACGGCGAGCCCACCACCCTGCGCGACTTCCCCCGGGCCGTGGAGCGCATCGCCGCCCTGAAGGCCCGCAAGGGCCTCCAGGACGTGAAGCTGGTCCTCATCACCGATTCCTCGCGGCTCCAGGCCCCCGGGATCCTCGAAGGGCTGCGCCTCCTGATGGCGGCCAACGGCGAGATCTGGGCCAAGCTGGACGCCGGGACGGAAGCCTACTACCGGGAGGTGAACCGCTCCAAGGTGCCGTTCTCGCGCATCCTGGAGAACCTTGCGGCCACGGCGGAGCGCTGGCCCATCGTGATCCAGACCCTCTTCCTGGAATGGCGGGGCAGGGGCCCCTCCGACGGCGAGGTGGAAGCCTACCTGCAGTGCCTGCGGGCGGTGCGGGAACGGGGAACCCTCCAGGGCATCCAGCTCTACACCGTGGCGCGGCCCACGCCCGAACCCGAAGCCAGGCCCCTGCCGGCCCGGGACCTGGACCTGCTGGCGGCCAAGGTGATGGACGGGCTGCCCGGCCTGCCCGTGGAGGTCTTCTACGGTCCCGCCTAGAACCCTCCTGNNATCCTGGTCCTGGCCCTGGGGAGCCGCGCCCCGGGGGCCCAGGGCGTCCCCGACGGCCGCCTCCCGGAGGAACGGGCACGGGTGGAACTGGTGGCGGTGGGGGATATCCTCATGCACCAGGACGTGAAGACCTCCGCCGCCCAGGCGGGGAGCCTCACCGAGCTCTGGAAGGAGGTCACGCCCCTCTTCAAGCGGGCCGACATCGCCTTCGCCAACCTGGAGACCCCCATCGCCCCCAGGACCGGCCGCCCCGGGCGCCCCTTCCAGTTCAACGCCCCGGAGGACCTGCCCGCCGCCCTGAAGGCCTCCGGCATCACCATCGTCTCCACCGCCAACAACCACGCCTTCGACCAGGGG
>DBMS01000220.1:3809-5290 GCA_002297665.1 Holophagaceae bacterium UBA692
CCACCCGGGCCCAGGCCGAGGCGCCGCGCTTCCTGGACGTGAAGGGCCTGAGGATCGCCTTCCTGGCCTTCACGGACATCTTCAACGTCAACCTCAACCAGAAGGCCGGAAGCCCCTGGGTGCGCTCCCTGGACCCCGCCGAGGCCGAAAAGGCCGTGGCCGCCGCCCGGGCCCAGGCCGACGCCGTGGTGGTGAGCCTCCACTGGGGGGCCGAATACCTCCACGCGCCCCTCGCGCGCCAGAAGGACGTGGCCCGCCGACTGGCCCGGGCCGGCGCCGACCTCATCCTGGGCCACCACCCCCATGTGCTCCAGCCCGTGGAGGTGCTGGAGAACGGCCCCCGCCGCACCGTCGTGGCCTATTCCCTGGGCAACTTCATCTCCAACCAGGACCGCATGTACCGGGCCGACCTCTTCCCCGTGGCGGGGGGCGACAGCCGGGACGGCGTCCTGTTCCGCTGCCGCTTCGTGAAGCTCAAGCTGGCCGACGGCTCCGAGCCGGTGCGGGTGGAGGACGCCCGCTGCGAGCCCCTGTGGACCCGCAACAACTGGCGCGAGCGCAACGCCGGGAAGACCAAGGTCCGTTCCATCGAGGTGGTTCCCCTCAGCGCGACCCTGGCCCAGGCCGAAGCCGAACTGGACCGCCTGCGGGCCGCCGAGCCCATGGACAAGGCGAAGGTGGTGGAGCAGCAGGAATACCTGCGCNNGGGGCGGCGGTGGTGGAGGGTGCGAAGGAATGAGGCGACACCCCTCAAAGGGTGTCTGCGGGGCGTTCCCAGAAGGGCGAGGCGAAGTACAGAGGCCCGCAGTCGATGGACTGCAGGGTGGGGTGCGCAAGCAGCGGGGCCTCGTCCATCTGCCATCCTTCGGCTTCGGTGAGGGTGATGTGCTCGAGCGAGGGCAGGTCCCCCAGGGCGGCCAGGAACCCTGAGGGCGTCACCTTGGGGCACCGGCTCACCCACAGCTCCCGCAAGGTCGCGGGCAGCCCGTGGAAGGCGAAGCCCTCGCAGCCCTCCACCTCCAGGCGGGTCAATCGCAAGGGCCACAGGGCCTCGGCGCGCAGATCCGGGCAGCCCTTGACCCCGAGGGATCTGAGGCTCATGGGTAGGTCGGAGCCGGAAAACGTCAGGCTCGAAGGAACGCACAGAAGCTCCAGCCGGGTGAATCGCGCGAACGCCCTCGAAGGCAGGCTGGTGGGGTGCGGATCCTCCCTCAACCGCAGCTCGTTGAGGCCCGCGGGAAGGGCGGCGATCCCGCGTCCTTGCCCTCCAACCCCAGGTCCCCGAAGGNNGGGCACCGGCATCACCCGGACCTTCCGGGACGCGGTCCGCGCCGGCCCGCACCGGGCCTCGATCCACAGGTCCTCCGCCGCCGGAAGCGCCTGCAGCGGGATGGAAAGGCTCACGGCTCCGCCCGGGGCCTCCAGGGTCTGCTCCAGGGCGTAGGCCTGCCGGGACCCGATCCAGGCGGTCACGGTGAGAA
>DBMS01000220.1:5357-5480 GCA_002297665.1 Holophagaceae bacterium UBA692
AGCGGGCCGGCCAGGGCGGCGAACAAGGCGGGGACGAACGCGCGCAGGCGTCCCGGATGAGGTGAAGGCATGGAGCGTCCTATGGGATGGTCAGGACCGCGGGTGACATGGAAGACGCCCGGG
>DBMS01000220.1:5503-7833 GCA_002297665.1 Holophagaceae bacterium UBA692
GCGACGGCATCCTCCGGCGATTGTCCTTGCGGTCCTGATTTGTTATAAATTGAAATTGTAATAACGGAAAAAATATTCCGATAAATTCCTACAATGGATTAATTGCGGAACAAATTTTCCGCTATTGACATTACTATCATTGGAAACATGTTTTCTTTGGCGGATCAATTATTCCGCTGGGATGCAGCCGCCGACATCAAACGGAAGAAAGGATCTGGTTGTGGTGTTCGAATTTATGACCATCCCGGAACTCGCACGGGAGTTGGGGGAAAGGCTCCGGGACTGCCGCCTGCGGCGCCGAATGGAGCAGACGGAACTGGCTGAACGCGCAGGCGTATCCGACCGCACGGTGCGTGGCCTGGAAAAGGGAACCGGATCCAGCGTCGAATCCCTGCTCCGGGTGATGAAGGCCCTGGGGATCCTCGAGGGGCTTGATGCCATGGTCCCGCCCGGGCCATCGGTGGACCCCCTGGCCTTGCTCAAGCGAAAGGATATGCCCCGCAGGGTTTACAAGCGGAGGAAGCCCGATGTCTAGCCGTGCGATCGAAGTGCGGGCCTGGGACCGGAGGGTGGGAGCGGTGGCCCTGGATCCCAAGATGGGGTTCTACGTATTTGCCTACACGCCCGACTGGCTGCGGACGGGGGTCGAGCTGGCCCCCCGGACCATGCCGGTTGCCAACCACAGGGGACCCTACATCTTCCCGAACCTCCCGGAGGCGACCTACCGGCGGCTTCCAGCCCTCCTCTCGGACGCCCTCCCCGACGACTTCGGCAATGCCCTCATCAACGCCTACATGACGAGCCGGGGCCACACCGTGACGTCCGTGACACCTCTGGACCGCCTGGCCTACATGGCCAAGCGCGGCATGGGAGCGCTGGAATTCCGCCCGGCCTTGGGCTCCCGGACGGACAGCAAGGAAGCCCTGGACATGAAAGGCCTTGTGGAAGCGGCGAGAAGCGCTGTCCACGGCACGCTCGCGACGGAAGGGAAGGCGAGGGCCGCCCTGGATCGGATCATCAGCGTGGGCACCTCCGCGGGCGGCGCCCGCGCGAAGGCCGTGGTCGCCTGGAACCCTGTCACGAACGAGATGCGAAGCGGCCAATTCGCCGCCGATCCGGGGTTCGGGCATTGGCTCGTGAAATTCGACGGTATCGCCCCGGATCGGACCCTGGGCGGCGGCAAGGGCTTCGGGAGGCTGGAATATGCCTACCACCTGATGGCCCGGGCCGCTGGAATCCGGATGGCGGATTGCAGACTCCTGGAAGAAGGGGGACGGGCCCATTTCATGACACGCCGGTTCGACCGGGACGGGAATGAAAAGCACCATGTGCAGACCCTGTGCGCCATGGAGCACATGGATTTCAGGCAGGTGGCCGTCCACACCTATGCCCAGGCCTTCATGGCCATGGCCGCCATCGGGATGGGCCCGGACGCCATCGACGAGTTGTTCCGCCGGATGGCCTTCAACGTGATGGCCATGAATTGCGATGACCACACGAAGAACCTGGCTTTCCTTCTTCGCCGGGGTGGAGCCTGGGAGCTCGCCCCCGCCTATGATCTGACCTACGCCTACAACCCCGAAGGGGACTGGACCTACCAGCACCAGATGGCCGTGAACGGGAAATTCAACGGCATCGCCCGGGAGGACCTGCTCCTGGAAGCCGAACGGTTCGGAGTGCGGAATCCCAGGGGCATCCTGGGGGAGGTGGCCGCGTCGGTTGGATCCTTCGGTGAATTCGCACGGAAGGCAGGGTTATCAGGAATCCGGGTGGCCNNAGGTGGAGAAGAACCTGCAACCCTTGTGATCCCCTTCCGTTCAATCCCCGGCTTGGGGCACTTCAGGTGGGAAGCGGCAGTGGCGCGGAGAACGCCGCCCGAAGGCGGCGTTCTGCATTTCAATTCCGGCGATGGGGGTTCTAGAATCCGCCCGTGGCGCTTTCGGGGCGGTAGGTGATGCTCGCCTTGATGAAATCGCGGTTCATGCGGGCGATGTTGTCGAGGGTGATGCCCTTGGGGCAGGCGGCCTCGCACTCGCCGTGGTTGGTGCAGGTGCCGAAGCCCTCCGCGTCCATCTGGTTCACCATGGCCCGGGCGCGGGTGTAGCGTTCGGGCTGGCCCTGGGGGAGCAGGGCGAGGTGGCTGATCTTGGCGGCCACGAAGAGCATGGCGCTGGCGTTGGGGCAGGCGGCGGCGTCCATGGCCAGGTCGGCCTTCTCCTTGGCCACGGGCAGGGCGTTGGCGTCGCAGCAGCTGCCGGTGGGCACGCTGATGAAGCCGCCCTTGGCGATGATGCGGTCGAAGGCGGAACGGTCGACCATCAGGTCCTTGA
>DBMS01000220.1:7946-8147 GCA_002297665.1 Holophagaceae bacterium UBA692
GACGATGGGCTCCTCGCCCTTGTGGATGAGGCTCTCGTTGACCACGTCGAGCATCTCCAGGAAGGACATCTCGGTGGAGATCCCCGGGGCGTCGAGATCCTGGAAGTGGCCACGGTCCGCGGCGTTCTTCTGGCGCCACACGTGCAGCTTGACGTTGATGTGCTTTTCCATGGGCTGCCTTCCTTACTTGTAGCTGCGGGT
>DBMS01000220.1:8273-8465 GCA_002297665.1 Holophagaceae bacterium UBA692
GCTCCAGGGCGTCCAGGCACATGAGCTCGCCCAGCTCGATGAAGTCGGCGACGCGCCCGGCCAGCTCCAGCGACTGGTTCACGTCGGACATGCTTCCGGGAACCCGGAGGTTGGACCAGAACCGCTCCTTGAGGGCGGGGATCTCCTGGAGGGCCTGCTTGAGGCTGGCCTCGGTGCGGCCCATGCCGCAGT
>DBMS01000220.1:8515-8667 GCA_002297665.1 Holophagaceae bacterium UBA692
CTCGGCGGCCTTGGCCGCGGGGTGGTCCGTGGTGATGCGGGTGCCGGGCTTGATCGTGGCCAGGTAGCCGCCGATGGTCGCGGGCAGGACGAAGTAGCCGTCCGCCAGGCCCTGCATGAGGGCCGAGGCCCCCAGGCGGTTGGCGCCGTGGT
>DBMS01000220.1:8830-8956 GCA_002297665.1 Holophagaceae bacterium UBA692
CGGCGAAGTCCAGGTAGACGCCGCGGCCCGTGTCGCCCACGCCCCGGCCCTCGTCGCAGACCTGCTTGGCGGCGCGGCTCGAGATGTCGCGGGGGGCGAGGTTGCCGAAGGAGGGGTACTTGCGCT
>DBMS01000252.1 GCA_002297665.1 Holophagaceae bacterium UBA692
GAAGCTGGCCTGGTAGAAGGCCTTCCCGGCGTAGCGCAGCGGCTGGTTCATGTAGATGAGCACGTCGCGCTCCTCGCCGGTGCGCGGGCTGGAGAGGTGGACCAGCGAGGAGAAGTTCTTGGGGATGTCGGTGCCGGCGTAGACGTCGTGGCTGAACTTCTTGAGCGTGAGGGCGTAGGGCAGGTACTCGCGCCGCTCGCGCAGCGCCAGCTGGTAGGTGCGCCCCTCGTGGACGAACGACTGGGGCGCGCCCAGCCCGCTCGAGACCAGCCAGGTGCCGTAGCTCCTCCCGCCGGCCACAGGCTCCACCACGGCCGAGGACTGGTTGGCCGCGTCGTCGCTGGTGACGGGCGGCGCCTCTCGAACCATGACCTGCGTGCCCACCCCGGCGCTGGCGGGCGGCGGCTCGCCCTGGGGCAGCTTGAAGAGCTGCGAGTTCTCGTAGAAGCGCCGGACCCGGATGGCCACGGGCGTGCCGGGCACCTGCACCGTGCCCTGGCGGGCCAGCAGCGAGCCGGGGATGCTGTACACGTCGTCGAGGCGCGGGTCGGTCGTGTCGATCACCGCCAGCTCGATCTCGCGCGGGCTGAAGACGTAGTTGGTGGTCTCCCCGTTCTCGAAGGCCAGGCGGTTGTCCCTCTGGAACATCCCGGTCACGAACTCGCCCACCACCAGCAGGATCAGCCCGGCGTGCACGACCCACAGGCCCGACTTCTTCCAGGAGAGCTCGAGGCGGCGGCCCTGGGCGGCGAGCAGGTTCACCGCCAGCACCGACCCGGCCAGCGCCCCACCCGGGAAGACCGGCACGGAGAGCACGGTGCCGGGGATGTCCCACCAGACCAGCCAGCTGCGCATGTACATCTGCACGGCGCCGAAGGTCCCGAGGTGGACCTGGGCCAGCGTGCAGGCCACCACCAGCACCATCAGCGCGGCCAGGCAGGCGATGGTGAGCTTGAGCGAGGTGATGGCGTCCCAGAGCAGGGAGAGGGCGAAGCGCCGCCGCGGGCTCTCGGCGGGCGCTGGGGGCGGCGTGACGGTGGCAGCTCTAGCGGGCTTCAAGGCGGATGCTCCCGAGCAGATCGAGGAAGGCGGCGCGAGCGGTGGCCACGGCCTCGGCGTCGCCGGCCAGGACCACGGCGAAGCCGTTGCGCAGGCTGTCCCGCGCCGGGGAGTCCGGGGGCAGGGAGGCCAGCTGGGCCTTGAGCTCGGCGTTCACCTGGGGGATGAGGGCGGCGTCGAAGACCGCCAGCAGGGGCCGGGCGTCGGGGTCGTGCTCGGCCTGGGCCAGGAGGTCGGCGGCGATCCAGGCGGGCCGGGCCCCGGAGGAGGCGATGACCAGCAGTTCGCTGGGCCCCGCGGGGAAGTCGATGCCCACGTCGCCGTACAGGAGGCGCTTGGCGCCGGTGACGAAGCGGTTGCCGGGCCCCACCACCAGGTCGGCCCGGGGGACGCCGGCCAGGCCCCAGGCCACGGCGGCCATGCCGTGCACGCCGCCCAGGTCGAAGACCCGGTCCGCCCCGGCCAGGGCGGCGGCGGCGAGGGTGACGGGGTGGAGCCGGGGGCTGAGGACGAGGATCTCCTTCACGCCGGCCACCCGCGCGGGCACCACGCCCATGACCACGGAACTGGGAAGCGGGTAGCGCCCGCCGGGGGCGTAGCACGCGGCGCGGCCCACCGGCAGCGCCCGCTGGCCCAGCACCATCCCGTCCACCTCCGTGCTGAAGTCCCGGATGCTCTCCTTCTGGGCCCGGGAGAAGGCCTCCACGCGGCGGATGGCCTCCTCCAGGTGGCCGCGGAGCTCGGGGTGAAGCTTGCCGGGGGCCTCCTGGACCTTCCGGGGGTCCACCTCGAAGGGGCCGCCCTTGAAGCCGTCCAGCTTGCGGGCCCAGTCGAACACGGCTTCGTTGCCCCGCCTGCGGATGTCGTCGAGGATGGCGCCCACCTCGGGGGGCACCGGCGGGAACACGGTCCCCGCCTGGTCCATGGCCCTGGCGAAGGAGAGGGTCTTCAGCATGTGGGCGCTCCTTTGGCGTTGCCGGGCTTGCGGGTGTCGGTGGTGGCGCGGCGCTCGAGTTCGCGGAGGACCTGCTCCAGGCGCACGCCGCCCTGGGTGAGGCGGACCATGAGGAAGTAGAGCAGGTCGGCCCCCTCCCACACCAGATCATCCTGGCTTCCGGCCGCGGCGACTTCGCCCGCCTCCTCCACGAGCTTGGAGGCCAGGAGGCCTTCCTCCCGGAGGAGCCGCGCGGTGTAGCTGCCCGGCGCCGCGCGCTCCAGGCGCGAGCGCAGGGTCGTTTCCAGGTCGTCCAGGGCGAACTCGGCCCGGCCGAAGCAGGTGCCGGCCCCGGTGTGGCAGGTGGGCCCGTCCTGGCGCACCACGAAGCGCAGGGTGTCCCGGTCGCAGTCCGCCTCCACCCGCAGGAGCTCCTGGCCGTGGCCGCTCTGCTCCCCCTTCTCCCACCGGTCCCGGCGGGAGCGGGACCAGTAGACGCCCCTGCCCCGCTCCAGGGCCTCCCGCAGGCAGGCCGGGTTCTCGTAGGCCACCATGCGCAGCCTGCCGGCTTCGTCCATGACCGCGGCGGGGATCAGCCCGCCCTGCTTGTCCCAGTCCAGGCAGGCCAGGAAGGCTTCGGCGGGATCGAGGAGGCCCCTGTAGAGCGCCATGCCCACCTGGGCGTCCAGCCCCAGCCGGTCCAGGGCCGCCACGTCCGCCGCCGTGGAGACGCCGCCGGCGTAGACGATGGGCAGGTCCGTGGCGGCCCGCGCGGCCCTCGCGGCCTCCCAGTCCACACCTTCCAGCCGTCCCTCCTTGTCCACCACGGTCATGAGGAAGCCGCCGCAGAAGGCGCCCAGGCGCCGCATCCGGTCCAGGGGCGCCTCGGCCTCGTCCTCCGTCCAGCCCCTGGACTGGAGCCTTCCGGCCCGCTGGTCCACGGCCACCAGGGTGCGTTCCCGGGGGAGCCGGCGCAGCAGGTCCTCGGAGGCGGCGGTGCCCAGGATGAGGGAGGACGCTCCCGCCCGGAGCAGCTCGAAGGCGCGCTCCGGGGTGCGCACGCCGCCCCCCACCCGGCACCGGGCCACCGCGCAGAGCTCCTTCACCAGGGCCAGGTTGTCGCCGCGGCCCAGGGCGGCGTCCAGGTCGATGACGGCCAGGTCCCCGTAGACCCGCCAGCGCCGGGCGAGGCCGAGGACGTCCTCCACCTCCAGGACCTTGGTGCGTCCCCCCACCAGCTGCACGGCCTTGCCGTCCATGAGATCGATGCTGGGGATCAGCATGGGCGCACCTCCACGCCCTCGCGGGCGAGCTGTTCCTTGAGCCGGCGCACCGTGAGGCCGCCCTGGTGGAAGACCCCGGCGGCGAGCACGGCGTCGGCGCCGGCCCCGAAGGCCTCCACGGCGTGACCCGCCTCCCCGAAGCCGCCGCTGGCGATCAGGGGGATCCTGAGGCCGCGCGAGGCCCGCCGCAGCACGTCCAGGTCGTAGCCGGATCCGGTGCCGTCCCGGTCCATGCTGGTGAGGAGGATCTCCCCCGCGCCCCGGTCCTGGGCCTCGGCCAGCCACGCGCCCATGGTGAGCTGGGTGAGGGTACGCCCCGCGTCCACGGCCACCAGGATACCGTACGCCGGGCGCCGCACGTCCACGGCGAGCACCACGCACTGGCTGCCGAACCGCGTGGCCAGCTCCGTGATGAGCTCCGGGCGGCGCACCGCGGCGGAGTTCACGGCCACCTTGTCGCACCCCGCCATGAGCAGGGCCTCGGCGTCGGCCACGGTGCGGATGCCTCCGCCCACGGTGAACGGGATGAACACCGCCCGGGCCACCGCCGCGACCATCCGCGCCGCGGTGTCCCGTTTCTCGATGCCGGCGGTGATGTCCAGGAAGACCAGCTCGTCGGCGCCTTCGGCGTCGTAGCGCGCCGCCAGCTCAACGGGGTCGCCGCTGTCCTTGAGGTCCTGGAACCGCACGCCCTTGACGACCCGGCCGTCCTTCACGTCCAGGCAGGGGATGATCCGCTTCATGACCATGCGAGCGCCTCCTTGAGCAGGTTCAGCCCGTAGGCGCCGCTCTTTTCTGGGTGGAACTGGAAGCCGGCAAGGTTGCCGCAGCGGAAGCCCGCCAGGAAGGGCCGGCCGTAGCGGGCCGTGGCCGCCTCCCCTTCGCGGCCGGCGGGGAAGGCCGGCACGAAGTACGAGTGGACGAAGTAGGCGGCGCCCGGGAGGTCCCCGAAGTCCACCGCGCTCCAGCCCATGTGCGGCACCTTGAGGGACGGGTCCGCGAACCGCTCGGCGCGGCCCGGCAGGAGCCCCAGGCCGGGGGTGTCCGGGGCCTCCTCCGAGCCCTCGAAGAGCAGCTGCATGCCCAGGCAGATGCCCAGCAGGGGGCGGCCCAGGGCCGCCCGTTCCTTCAGGGCGTCCCCCAGGCCCCGCCGGGCCAGCTCGGCCCCGGCGTGGCCGAAATGCCCCACCCCGGGAAGGATCAGCCGGTCCATGGCCAGCACGTCCTCCCGGGCCGCGACCCGCCGGGATTCCAGGCCCAGGAACTCCAGGGCGTTCTCCAGGCTCCGGAGGTTCCCGCAGCCGTAGTCCACGATGCCGATCAACGGAGCACCCCCTTGGTGGAGCGCAGGCCCTCGGCCTCGCCCATGGCCTCGCGCAGGGCGAGGCCCACGCCCTTGAAGGCGGCCTCGGCCATGTGGTGGGCGTTCTCCCCCGTCACCTTCAGGTGCAGGGTGAACCGGGCCTCCAGGGCCAAGGTCCGGAAGAAGTGCGTGATGTTCTCGGTGGCGAGGCCGCCCAGCGCCTCCGCCCGGAAGGGAAGGTCGACCACCGGGTAGGGCCGGCCGCCGATGTCCAGGGCCACCGTGGCCAGGGCCTCGTCCATGGGCAGCAGGCGCTGGCCGTAGCGGGCCCGGCCCTCGCGGCCGCCGAGGGCCTGGTCCAGGGCGCGGCCCAGGGCGATGGCCACGTCCTCGGCCAGGTGGTGGCCGTCGCCCAGGGGCATGAGGTCCACGGCCTCCAGGTCCAGGCCGAGGCCGCCGTACAGGCTGAGCTGGTCCAGGAAGTGGGTGAGCATGGGCACCGAGGTGGCCACGGCGCCTCCGGCCCCCAGGGTCAGGGCGACCCGGGTCTCCTTGGTGATGCGTTCGAATCGGGTCATGACCTGCCTCCCAGGAATGCGTTCTCGAAGCTTGCGGCCTCAGCGTCCGTCGTGACGCTGATCCGGCACCATCCGGGCATGGCCGGCGCCATGTCGCGCACGAGGACGCCGCGCTCCCGGAGGCGGTCCGCGGCGCCGCGGCCCAGTTCGGCCAGGAAGAAGTGGGCGTCGGAAGCGATGGTGCGGTATCCCGCCTCCTCCACCCGGCGCTGCAGGGCGCGCCGCGCCGCCACGGCGGCGGCGATGCGGTCCCGGAACCGGGTGTCCCCTTCCAGGAGGCGGGCGCCCAGGGCCGCGGCGAGGCCGTTGACGTTGAAGGGCGAGCGCAGGGCCTCGAGCCGGGCGGCCAGGTCCCGGGAGGCCAGGACGAACCCGCACCGGAGGCCCGGAACGCCGTAGACCTTGCTCAGGGAACGCAGGATGGCCAGGTTGGGCCAGTCCCGCAGGAGCGGCGCGAAGTCCTGGCCGCAGTAGGGGCCGTAGGTCTCGTCCAGGAGCACGGGGCGTCCCTGGCGGAGCACCCGCAGGACCGCCTCTTCCGGCACGCGGCGCCCCGTGGGGTTGTTGGGGCTGGTGAGCGCCACCACGGAGCCTTCCGCGGCCAGGACGGCCTCCACGTCGACGTCCCAGCCGGCGTCCATGGGCACCTCCCGGACTGGGACGCCGAGCTGGTCCGCGTACACGCGGTACATGGAGAAGGCCGGCACGGGCAGCACCAGGCCGCCCCCGCCCAGGGTCTTCAGCAGGAGCTGGATGCCCTCGTCGGCGCCGTTGACCGGCACGAGGCGGCCGGGGTCCACCCCGTAGGCGCGGGCGGCGCCGGCCCTGAGGGCCTCGTATTCGGGGTACCGGGACAGGCAGTCCCGCAGGTCCACGGTGAGCAGGCCGGCATCGGGCGCCGGGCCCTCGTTGAAGTCCATGCGCACGAAGGACGCGCGCCCGGAGGCGGGATTGGCGTAGGCGCTCATGACACCACCTTGCTGAAGGAGAATTCCAGGATGTCCGTGGCGCCGGCCGCCTTGAGGAGCGGGATGAGGCGGCGCACCTCCCGGGCGGGGACGGCGGACTTCACCGCGAAGCCGCCCTCCCCGGCCAGGGGCATGACGGTGGGCATGCGCATGCAGGGCAGGATTCCCAGGACCGCGTCCAGGTTGGAGGCGGCCACGTTCATCTCCAGCATCACCCGCTTGCGGGCGTCGAGCACGGAATGGAGCAGGAGGAGGAATTCGTCCACCTCGGCGCGCCGGCCCAGGCGGGGATTGGCGATGAGGCGGGTGGAGGAGGTCAGCAGGGTGTCCACGATCTCCAGGTCGTTCTCCTCCAGGGTCCGGCCCGTGGCGGTGTTGTCCACGATCATGTCGGCGTCCTCGGGCGGGAACACCTCCGTGGCGCCGTGGCTGCGCACGAAGAGGTAGTCGTAGCCCTCCCGGTCCAGCCAGGTGCGGGTGATGCGCTCGTACTCGCTGGCCACCACGATGGGCCGGCTCCGCAGGGAGGCCACCGACGCCCGGGGCGCGGCGGCCACCAGGCGCACCGTGTCCAGGCCCGTGTCCAGGAGGTCATCCACCCGGGCGCCCAGTTCCACCACCCAGTCGTGCCCCGCGAAGGCCAGGTCGTGCCGGCCCAGCTCCACCATCCGGACGATGTCCTGGGGCTTGAGCAGTTTGAGCTGGAAGCGGGTGTCGGCGCAGGCGGGCCGGTAGTTCCGGCCGTTGGCCAGCACCTTGAAGCCCGCGTCCTCCATGAGGCGAAGGACCCCTTCGGCCATGCGGCCCTTGGGTATCGCCAGGTTGATCGTGTCCATGGTCTCTCCAGAAAAGAAAAAGCCCCGGATGGCTCCGGGGCGAGGTTGCGGGCGCGCGGGGCCCGGCCTAGCCCGGAAGGGGCGGATGGGCGTGATGGCGGAAGTTCAGGTTCATGTTCGTCCTTGAATGCGGAAACCCCCCGGGGAGTCAGGCCGGGGGGTTCGTGCCGGGTTCGGTTCGCCTTGCTCGCTAGGCGTCTGTCCCGCATGCCACGGCCCCGCCGGAAACGGCGTGGGAATGGCGATGATGGATGACGGTGAAGGTCACGGATACCTCGAAGGCAACAATCTAGCGCCGCGGGGGCGCATTCGTCAAGTCACGGGGTTTTCAGAACCGGAACCGGGCGCCCAGGGCGAGGATGGTGGCCCCCACCTTGTACGTCCCCGTGAGGCCGCCGCGGAAGAAGTTCGGGTCGGATTGCGAGACGCCCGACACCTGGGCCAGGGGAACCGTGGAGCCGAAGATCTGGGTGGCGCCGAAGTCCAGGGTGGTGGCCTTCGACAGGGTCCAGGAGACGCCCGCCGAAACCCACCTGCGGTCGGCGTCAGGGATGCGGGGGGTGCGGTGGGCGTTGTCCACCGGGGACCGGTCGTAGGCCAGGCCGAAGCGGAAGACCCACTCGGGGGACACCCTGCAGAGGGTTCCCACGGACAGGAACCAGGAGTCCTTCCAGCTCTCGTCCACCACGGAATCCGGCTGGCTGGAGGCGAACTTCACCCGCAGCTCCTTGAAGTCCGACCACCCCGTCCAGGCCGCCTCGCCCTGGAGGCTGAACGTGGGGGTGACCTGCCAGGTGAAGCCCGCCGAGGCCGTGGCGGGCAGGTTCACGTCCGCGGCGCCGCCGCCGTTGACGAAGGTGGCGTCGAAGGGCGCGGGGACGGTTTCGTAGGCGATTTTTCCCTTCACCTTCAGGGTCGTCTTGCCCTGGTAGCCCACGCCGAACCGCAGGTCCGCGGACGGCTGGAAGGTGAACCCGGCCTTGTAGCCGTAGGCCCAGCAGTCGCCCGTGAGGGTCGCCACGCGGTCGGCGCTCCCGGGCGTGAAGCCCGGGACGCCCAGGGCGTTGCCGATGGCGCCGAAGTCCACCGCGTTGCTCAGGGTGGCCTCGGCCTTGCGGGCCACGAAGGCCACCCCGAAGGTCCAGGCGTCCCCGGCGCGCAGGGCCACGCTGGGGGCCACGTCGTAGGTCTTGAGGTCGGTGCGCAGGCCGTGGTAGCGCCCGATGAAGCTGTCGGGATAGTTCGTCACCAGGCCGAAGGGGACGTTCACCGACAGGCCCAGGTGGACCTTGTCGTTCAAGGCCCAGTGGGCGTAGATGCCGGGGAGGATGGGCTGGCTGGTGGCGTTGGGCAGGTCCGCGGGCCCGGAGATGGTGCGGGAGGCCGGCTGGAAGACCGGTGCGCGGGATCCCGCGGCGTTGGAGAGGTCCATGTGGATGCCGATCCAGGACCCGCTCACCGACACCTCCCCGCCCTGGAAGAGCGGCAGGACCGCCGGGTTCCAGTAGAGGGACGAAAGGTCCGGGGCCCCGGCGCTGGCGCCGGCGAAGGCGTTGCCCAGGCCGGAGGCGCTCTGCTCGCGGAGCAGGAAGCCCGAGGCGGATGCGGTGGAGGCGATCGCGAGGAAAAGGGTGAGGGAGGAAAGGGCGCGCTTGCTCATGGGAAGGAGGCTCCTCGTTCGGATGGGGGGATCGGTTCAGCGGCCGGGGACGGTCCAGACGGCCGGCACCTGGACCTCGGCGGAAACCCCCGTGACCAGGCCGGAGGGCGTCTGGGTGGGGTCCAGCGCGATGGAGGTCCCGGTCACGCCCAGGAAGTAGAGAAGCTGCTTCTGCATGAGGCCCGCGTTGGCGGGATGGGCGGGATCCAGCAGGCCGCCGTGGGAGATACCGGCCTGGTCGAACTGGAAGTAGCCCTCCGCCGGGGTGGTGTCGGTGGGGAGCAGCGCCGCGGGTTGGGTCTTGGGCGCCGGGGCGTTGCCGTTCAGGGTGTACATGAAGGTCGCGGGAATGCGGTCCGCCGCGCCGTAGCCCAGCTGGAAGAAGCCCGGGGCCACGGCGGCCGCGGCCGGTGTGCCAAGCACCGCCCGGCCTCCCAGGGCGTTGCCCAGGTAGCGGGTGAAGGGGTTGGTGATCACCAGGTCGCCGTCGGCGGGATTGCCGTTGGCGTCGAAGGTGGAGGAGGTGGCCTCCTGGATGAGGACCCGCCCCGAGAGCCGGCTGGGAAGTCCCGAGGCCAGCGGCGTGGTCATGGTGGCCGGATCCACGGTGTCCACCACCGTCTGGGTGGCCTGGAAGAAGGCGTTGTAGGTGACGCTGCCCTTGGGGATTCCCGCGGCCGCAAGCCCCGTGTCCACCGTGGCCCCGAAGGCCGGGCTGGCCTGGATGAGGTACGCGATGCGGGCGCCGGGAGCGCTGAGCAGGCCTTTCATGTCGTGGGCGAGGGTTGCCTGGGCGTAGGGCGGCGCCGTGGCCGCGAGGGTGGTGGTGCCGGCCAGGTAGTAGGCCCCCACGATGGAGCCCAGGCTGAGGCCCACGAACTTCGCCCCGGTGGCCGCCGGGGCCTTGGCGCCCAGGACGTCGAATCCGTGGGTGGCCAGGACCAGCTCCAGCCGGTGGAGATCGAAGGCGGCCTGCTGGATGTTGGACCGGGTGGCCAGCGGAGTCCCCACCGCCATGAAGGCCTGGCCCCAGCCGGCCTGCTTCTGGGCCTTCACCGCGGCGCTGTCGCCGGGGGCCAGTTGCAGGGAGGCCGCCGCGAGGGCGCCGTGCTGGGGCAGGTCCACGGCCAGGGCCGCGTAGCCGCCGCCCGTGAGCGACTGGGCAAGGCCGAGGACGGTCTCCTTCTGGCTGGTGATGCCGTGCTGGTAGAGCGCCACGGGGTAGCCGCCCGCGGGGGCCGCCGCGTCGGGGGCGATGTAGATGAAGGGGATGGTCGAGGGCACATGGTAGTACCCCGTCAGGACCCCGCCGGCGCCCCTGAAGGGCTGCACCACGCCCGAGAGCGGGTTGAAGGCTCCGGTCACGGCGCCCAGGTCCATGGAGGCGGCGTTGGCCCGGGCCAGCACGGGATCGACGTTCAGGAAGGCGGTGTTGATGGTGCCCAGCACGACGGCGCCGAGGGTGGCGGGAACGGTGGCGGCGGGAGCGCCCGTGGCGCCCTGCCAGAAGGCCCCCACGTCCAGGGCCGGATTGGCGTTGCCCTTGGTGAAGCTGGCGGTGACGGTGACGGCGTTGTCCCAGGTCTTGCCGGAAAGCCCGCCCAGGGGCGCGCCGGCGGCGAAGGCCCGCAGGGCCGACTCCACCGGGATCACCGCCGCGGGGCTGGCCGGGTTGGGGGCCACGAACCCCGCGCCCGAGGTGATGAAGCGTCCCATGAGCGCGATGTCGGAGCGCGAGGCGATGGTGGTGGTGGCCTTGGCGGCGATGAGGTCGTCCATGACCTTGGCGTAGCCCGAGAGCAGGATGGAGGTACCGGAGGTGACGTTGGCCCGGATGGGCTCCAGGGCGGCGGGGGTCCCGGTGAGGGGAACGGTGGACTTGAGGTAGTTGAAGTAGACCGAGGGGATCACGGCGCCGCCGGTGGCGGCGTCCTGGACCCGGCTGGTGACCACGTACACGTAGCGGGCGGCGGGGGTGAGCGGGAACGACGGGAACAGCCACAGGTCCGTGCCGCCAGCGGGGTATTTGAAGGTGAACATGCCCGTCACGTCCGTGAAGCCCAGGGGGCCGTTTTCAGTGCCCCCCGCGTCAGGGGTGATCTGGAACACCTTGATGTTGGCCGGCGAGACCGAGGAGGCCAGGAGTGGGTAGGTGAAATGGAGGTAGATGGGCGCGTTCACCCCGGCCACCGCGTTGGTGCCCGCCACCTCGTACTTGTTGATGTAGGCCAGGGCCTTCTTGGGATCCATGCCCGTGCCGGCGGCGAGTCCGGCCAGGGGGTCCGGGGCGGCCGCCGTGGCCAGGATGTTGGGCAGGGGCACGTCCCCTGAGGCCGGATCGAAGGCTGCCGCGTTGGAACTCGTGTCGGGGGCCGGGTTGGGCACGGCCTCCTGGCGGGAGGAGCAGGCCGCGAGGACCAGGAGGGACGCACACGTCAGCGACGTTCGAAGGAAGGCATGCATTCTTCACCTCGGGAGGCGGGTTGATGGATTGGGTCCCGAGCGTAGACGCCTTCGCGCTTGTCTTCCACAAAAAAACTTCAAAAGGTGCTTATTTTTCAGGCGTTAAAGACGATATATAGGTCGTTTTAATGTCCGGGCCCTTCCGGGATTTCCAGGGGAAGGTACACCCTCACCCCCGTGCCTCGCCCCGGCTCGCTCTGGATCTGCACGGTCCCCTTGTGGTTCCCGATGATTCCCGCCACCGCGGGCAGACCCAGGCCCCGCCCGATGAATTTCGTCGTGAAGAAGGGGTCGAAGGCCTTCCGCAGCACCTCCGCCGTCATGCCCGCGCCGGTGTCCCGCACCTCCAGGAAGGCGAAGACCCTCTCGCCGGCGCCGGGATCCGGGGCCGGTACGGAGGGGCGGAAGCGGTCCAGGCGCCCGGTGCCGGTACGGATGGCGACCTCCTGCGGGGATGCGGGGTCCAGGGCCTCGAACGCGTTCACCGCCAGGGCCCGCACCACCTGGAGGAACTGGCCGGGGTCGCCCCGCACCCGGGGCGCCGCGGGGTCCAGGCTGATTTCCAGGCGCGTGTTCCGGGGCAGCATGGCGGTGAGGAGATCCCGGGCGTCCTCCACCAGCCCGTTGAGGTCCACCGGGCGCATGGCGGAAACCGTCTGGCCCAGGTAGGCCATGAGCTGGTTGGTGAGGTCCGTCCCCCGCATCGCGGCCTGTTCGATCCGGTCGAAGCTGGCCCGGGCGCGGCTTTCGGCGTGCACCTCCCGCGCGCCCAGGTTGCAGTGCCCCAGGATCGCCGTGAGGAGGTTGCTGAAGTCGTGGGCCACGCCGCCCGCGAAGGCCTTGAGGCTCTCCATCTTGTGGGTTTCGCGCAGGGACGCCTCGGCGGCCTTGAGGGCGGTGATGTCGGCCTGGATCGCGATGAAGTGGCCGGGGGCGCCGGCCGGATCCGGCACGGGCACGATGGTGGTGGCCACCCAGAAGGGTTCGCCACCCTTGGCCCGGTTGCGGATCTCGCCCTTCCAGACCTGGCCGGCCAGGATGGTCCGCCACAGGTCCTGGAAGAAGGCCGCGCCGTGGGACCGGCTGTCGACCAGCTGGAAGGTCCTGCCCAGCAGTTCGGACCGGGCGTAGCCGGACCGGTCGCAGAACTTGTCGTTCACGGCCAGGAGCCGGCCCTTGGCGTCCGTGAGCGACACGATGGCATGCTCGTCCAGGGCCCGCTGGTAGCTCTCCAGCCCCACGGCCTCCCAGGACGGGGAGGCCTGCCGGGGCTTGCGCACGGCGAATTCCCGGGCCTCCCCGAGGATGGCGTCCCCGGTGGGCCGGTCCGCCAGCTTCCAGACCGTGCGGACGGGGGTGCCGTCCCGCTTCTGGAAATGGCTTTCATGAATACCGGATACCTTCCCCCGCATGTGCCCATCGAACATGGACAGGACGGACCTCCGCTCCCGGGGCACCACCATGTCGGCGAAATCCTTGCCCAGGAGTTCCTCGTTGCCGTAGCCCCACAGCCGGGACGAGGCCCCCCGCACCATGCGGAAACGCCGGTCGGCGCCCAGGGCGTAGACCACCTCCCGGTCCTTGTCCAGGAGCCAGTCCAGGAGAGCCCCCGGATCAGCGGGCGGCTTGGCTTTGCGGCCCAGCGAGAACATGTTCCAGTATACGATTCGGCGCCGGACCATGCGGGTATATTCCAATAGTTTTTCTTATGGCTATATGCGAATCGGCGGTATCATGACGAAACCCCTGGAGGAACCATGAAGACGCTCATCGCAGCCCTTGCCATCCTCGCGTTCGCCACCGCCCGCGCCGAAGAGCCCAAGAAGCCGGCCAAGGCCGCCGCCTGCGCCAAGGCCTGCTGCAAGGACAAGAAGGCCTGCGACAAGAAGGATTGCGAACAGAAGAAGGCGGACTGCAAAAAGGAATGCCCCAAGGACGCCAAGAAGGGATGACGGCCCCGGGGAAAATCCCCGACGGATTTGATCGACTTTCCCTTGGTTTGCCCGCCGGGTCTGGTACCATTCCAGCCCGATGAACCCGCAATCTTTTCCCTTGGCCCATGACGCCCTGGTCGCCCTCCTCGAGGGCGGGGTGTCGGTGTGCGTGGCCACCCGGGGCCGGGACGGCCTTCCGTCGCTGAGCCGGGCCCTGGGCTGCAAGGTTTCCCGGGACCGGCGTCGCCTGTCGGTGTTCCTCGCGCGGTCCCAGGCCGCGGACGTCCTGGAGGACGTGCGGACGCACGGAGCCATCGCCCTGGTGGCCTCCCATCCCCTCACCCACCGTTCCTACCAGTTCAAGGGCACCGACGCCGCCGTGCGCCCCCTGGGCAGGGGCGAGCCGGCCCGCATCCGGGCCTACGTGGAAACCTTCCTGCGGGTCGTGGAGCCCGAGGGCTACTCCCCCCGGCTCATCCGCGCCCTCTTCGCCAGCCCCCCGGAGACCCCCGAGGACTGGGTGGCCGTGACCTTCACGCCCACCTCCGCCTTCAGCCAGACCCCGGGCCCGTCCGCGGGCGATCCCCTGGGGGACGCCCCGTGAAGATCCGGCTCGAGACGATCCGCGAATGCCTGGAGGGCTCCGTGCCGGGCCACCTGGCCACCTGCGACGTGGACGGCACCCCCAACATCACCGCCCTCTCCCAGGCCCAGTACGTGGACGGACGCCACCTGGCGCTCTCCTACCAGTTCTTCAACAAGACGCGGCGCAACATCCTGGCCAACCCCACCGCCCGCCTCCAGTTGACCAGCCCCCTCACCGCGGCCCAGTACCGCATGACGCTGCGCTACCTGCGCACCGAGACCGAGGGCCCGCTTTTCGAGACCATGAAGGCCAAGCTCGCCGGCATCGCCTCCCACGAGGGCATGTCCGGGGTGTTCCGCCTCCTGGGCTCGGACGTCTTCGAGGTCCTGGACATCGAGTCCGTGCCCGGGCACCCCCTGCCCCCGCCCGCGCAGCCCAGCCGCATGACGGCCCTGCGCGCCTCCGCGGCGCGCCTGGCGGCGGCCCAGGACCTGGAGAGCCTCCTGGGCGGCATCCTGGACTGCATGGAAACGGATTTCGACATCGCCCACACCATGGTCCTCATGGCCGACACCGCGGGCCGGAAGCTCTACACCCTGGCCACCCGCGGCTACGACCGCTCCGGGATCGGCTCGGAGATCCCCATGGGCGAGGGCGTCATCGGCGTGTGCGCCCGCATGGGCACGCCCATCCGCATCGGCCACGCCACCTCCGAGTACGGCTACGGCCGCGCCCTGCGCCGCAGCGCGGAGGAGGAAGGCATGGGCGACAGGCTGGACACCCGGATCCCCCTGCCGGGCCTGGCGGAGCCCGCGAGCCAACTGGCCGTCCCCATCCAGGCCCGGGGCCGGCTCCTGGGCGTGCTCTACGTGGAGAGCCCGCAGGATTCCCGCTTCACCTCCGACGACGAGGACGCCCTCATGGTGGTGGCCGCCCAGTTCGGCATGGTCGTGCAGGACCTGGAGACCGGGCAGGAGCTCCCCGAGGAGCCCGTCCCGGAACCCGGCGAACCCCTGCCGGGATGCGTCCCCGGGGGGCCCCTGGTGGTGCGCCACTACGCCGAGGACGACAGCATCTTCCTGGACGGCGACTACCTCATCAAGGGCGTGGCCGGCAGCATCTTCTGGACCCTGGTGCGGGACCACGTCACCCAGCAGCGCACCACGTTCAACAACCGGGAGCTGCGCCTGGACCCCAGGATCAAGCTGCCCGGCCTCAGCGACAACCTGGAGGCGCGCCTGGTGCTGCTGGGGCGGCGCCTGGTGGAGCGGGAGGCCTGCGTGCGCATGGAAAAGACCGGCCGGGGCCGCTTCCGCCTGCGCGTGGACCGGGCCCTCCACCTCGAGGACGTCCCGCAATCCTAAGGAAATCTTAAGAAAACCTTAAATATTTATTATTAAGGAAGTTGGAATATCCACTTCCCGTCCAGGGGCGTAGCTTTGCATGTCACCCGAGGCAGCCTTTCCTCCGGATCCATGCGCCACGCCTGGCGCCCCCTTGCAAATTAACGAGGAGAACATGAACCACTATCCCTTTAAGCCCACTCCCCGGGCCCTCCTGGAGCGGATGCTCTTCATCCG
Organism: Holophagaceae bacterium UBA692; assembly: GCA_002297665.1. Lineage (GTDB taxonomy): Bacteria > Acidobacteriota > Holophagae > Holophagales > Holophagaceae > Mesoterricola. The sequence goes on from DBMS01000252.1 coordinate 15,185, forward strand.
GGCCTACGAGGAGCAGATCGCCGACTTCCACACCAAGGGACCCTTCCCCCACGTGTGCACCTCCGTGGGCCAGGAAGCCTCGGCGGTGGGCGTCGTTGCCGCCCTGGAGCCCCAGGACCTCATTCTCACCAACCACCGCAGCGCCGGCCACCTCCTCGCCCGGGGCGCGGACCCCGGCAGGGTCCTGGCCGAGGTGATGGGCCGTTCCGGCGGGTACTGCAAGGGCAAGAGCGGCACCCTGCACGTCTCCGCCAAGGAACTGGGCGTCATCCTCACCTCGACCATCGTGGGAGGGGAGCTTTCCCTGGCCACGGGCGTCGGGCTCAGCCTGGCCATGCAGGGCAGCGACGCCATCGCGGTGTGCTTTTTCGGCGACGGCGCCGCGGCGGAGGGCATCTTCCACGAATCCCTGAACCTGGCCGCGGTCTGGCAGCTCCCGGTCCTCTACGTGTGCGAGAACAACCACTGGCAGGCCTTCGTCCACCGGAACGAAACCATGCTGGGCGACCGCATCTCGCCCCGGGCCGCCGGCTACGGCGTCGAAGGCCTCACCGTGGACGGCAACGACGTGGAGGCCGTGCTGGCCGCCGCCAGGGAGGCCGCCGACAAGGTGCGGACCACCCGCAAGCCCTTCCTGCTGGAGACCTACACCTACCGCCTGCGCGGGCACATGGAGCCCAACGACCAGTCCTACGTGGACCCCGCCGAACTGGCCTTCTGGGGCCCGCAGGATCCCATCCTCCGCATGAAGCGCAGCCTCCTGGAGCGGGGCCTGGCCACCGAGGACGGCCTCGCGGAAATGGCCGCACGGGCCCGGGAGGCCATGGAGGCCGCCGCGGCCTTCGCCTCCGCCTCGCCCTTCCCCGACCCCGCCGAACTCCTCACCGACGTCTACGCCTGAAAGGATCCCCCATGCAGACCATCACCGTTGAAGCCGCCGTGGGCCAGGCCCTGGCCGAGGAGATGCACCGCGACCCCTCCGTCCTCATCTTCGGGGAGGGCGTCGCCACCAAGCGCAAGGACCTCCTGGAGTCCTTCGGCGCCTCCCGCGTGCGCAACACCCCCCTGGCCGAGGGGATCATCGCCGGCACCGCCGCGGGCGCCGCGGCCACGGGCCTCCGTCCCGTGGTCGACCTGCTTTTCGCGCCCTTCCTGTGCTTCGCCATGGACGAGATCGTCAACAGCGCGGGCAAGCTGCGCTACATGTCCGGCGGCCAGTTCAAGTTCCCCATGGTCGTCATGGCCCTCACCGGCGGCGGCTGGACCGTGGGCGCCCACCACAACCACAACCTGGAGTCCTGGTTCGTCCACGCTCCCGGCCTCAAGGTGGTGATGCCCAGCAACGCCGCCGACTTCAAGGGCCTGCTCAAGGCCGCCATCCGGGACGAGAACCCGGTGCTCTTCTTCACCGACATGGCCCTCTCCTTCAAGCCCGGCGAGGTTCCCGACGGGGACCACGTGGTGCCCCTGGGCGTGGCCTCGGTGGTGCGGCACGGCGCGGACGTCACCCTCATCTCCTACGCCAAGACCGTCGACACCTGCCTGGAGGCCGCAAGGACCCTGTCCAGCCAGGGGGTGGAGGCCGACGTGATCGACCTGCGCACCCTCAAGCCCCTGGACGAGGCCACCCTCCTGGCGTCCGTGGCCAGGACGGGCCGCGCCGTGATCGTTCACGAGGCCGGGCGCCTGTGCGGGGTCGGCGCCGAAGTGGCCGCCCTGCTGTCGGAGAAGGCCTTCGCCGACCTCAAGGCCCCCATCGTGCGCCTCACCGGCCCCGACGTGCCCCCGCCCTCCAGCTACGTCCTGGAGCAGGCCTACATCCCCCAGGCCGCCGCCGTGGTCGAAGCCGCGCTCCGCCTGACCTCCCATGCCGGACCCCGGCTCGTCCCCACCCCCGCGGGAGCCTGATTCCCGCACCTTCCAAGGAGTTCCCATGAACCTGTTTCCGGCTTTCGCCGTCCTCGCCCTCTCCGCCTCCCTCCAGGCCCAGACCCCCGCCGCCCGCGGCGCCTACCTGATCAAGACCATGGGCTGCAACGACTGCCACACCCCCCTGAAGATGGGCCCCAAGGGCCCCGAACCCGACATGGACCGGTTCCTCTCCGGCCACCCCGCGGACCTGAAGATGCCCCCCGCCCCCGACCTGGGCAAGGGTCCCTGGGTCTGGATGGGCAGCGGCTCCATGACCGCCTTCCACGGCCCGTGGGGCACCACCTTCGCGGCCAACCTGACCTCGGACAAGGAGACCGGCATGGGCGCGGTCTCCGAGAAGGACTTCATCCAGATCTTCCGCACGGGACGCCACCTGGGCAAGGGCCGCCCCGTCCTGCCCCCCATGCCCGTCGCGGCCGTGAACGAGGCCACGGACGAGGACATCAAGGCCATCTACGCGTTCCTCCAGACCACCAAGCCCGTCCGCAACGCGGTGCCGGACATCCTCCCGCCCCGTTCCTGAGGTCCCGTGTCGCCCCGGTTCCTGCTCGCCCTGGCCCTGGCCGCCGCGCCTCCCGCCCAGCTCTCCCTCACCGGACTCTACGAGGGGGACCGGGTGGCCCCGGGCGTCCTGCCCTACTCCCCCCAGTACCCGCTCTGGTCCGACGGCGCGGGCAAGGCGCGGTGGATCGCCCTGCCCCCGGGCACCCGCATCGGCACCCGCGCCCCGGAGGCCTGGGATTTCCCGGTGGGCACGAAGTTCTGGAAGGAGTTCGCCTTCGGGGGCCGGAAGGCGGAGACCCGGATGCTCTGGCGGGCTACCGCGGACACGTGGGTCTACGCCGCCTACCGGTGGCGCGAGGACCAGCGCGACGCCGACCTGGCGCCCGCCTCGGGCGTGGCCGACGCCGCGGACCTGGGAGGCGGTCTGAGCCACGGCATTCCGTCCACCGCCGACTGCCTGGCCTGCCACGGCAACGGCCCCACGCCGGTGCTGGGCTTCACGGCCCTCCAGCTCTCCCCGGACCGGGACCCCCTGGCGCCCCACGCCGAACCGCTGGCCCCTGGCATGGCCTCCCTGGACACCCTGGCCGCGGACCGGCTCCTGGACCCGCCCCTTCCCCCGGGCCCCGCCCCACGCATCCGGGCCGCCACCCCCCAGGCCCGCGCCGTCCTTGGGTATCTCTCGGCCAACTGCGGCTCCTGCCACACCCCGGCCAACCCCATCCGGGGCGTCAGCCTGGACCTGACCGCCAGCGGCGGCACGGACACCGTCGTGGGCCGCCCCGGCCACTACGCCATCCCGGGAGAGGCCGCGAGCCTCATCGTGAGCCCCGGGAACCCGGCGCACAGCTCCCTGCTCCACCGCATGACCTCCACCCGTCCAGAAGCGCGCATGCCCCCCATGGGGAACACCCTTCCCGACCCCGAGGCCGCGGGCCTCATCCGGGCATGGATCGAATCCTTGCGCGGCCCCGCCGGCGGCCGTACGCTTCCCTCCGGACCCGCACGTCCAGGCCCAGCCAACCCCGGGGGGGCGCCATGAACATCGATATCGCCGAGCAGGACGCGGATCTCCTGAGGCTCCTCCTCGTCAAGGAACTGGAGGAGACCCGCGTGGAGATCCACCACGCCAGGAACCTGGAGTTCAAGCTGGGGCTGGAGGCCCGGGAAACCAACCTCCGGACCCTCCTGAACCGGTTCCAGTCCTAGTCCACTTCCTTCATCCGCGTGGTGTGGCCCTTCACCCCGTCGCTGAACACCAGGTCCAGCGACGTGGAGGCTGACCGGAACGTCCGCTGGCCGCCCTCGAGGATGGCGACGACCTCCCCGGTGGCGTTGTCCCGCACCATCACGGCGGGCTGGGCCGCGGCGTCCCAGGCCAGGGCCACTTCGCGCTCCGAGATCCGGCGGAGGATCGGCTCGCCGGCGGCTTTCCGGGGCGAGGTGCGGCTGGCCAGGACCTGGCCGTCCCGGAGGATCCGGACGCCGGAAACGGCGTCCAGGTCCGCGGCGGACGCGGGCAGGGCCACCACGAAATGCCGGTCGCGGGGGCCCGGGTCGCAGCCCACCTCCTCGGCTTCGAACGGGGCGGTCAGGACCACCTTGCCCGAGGCGTCCAGGCCTTCCATGCGCAGGTCGCCCTGGGGGCGGATCGTGGAGGGGGCCGCCTGGGTGCGGAAGCCGGGGAGCAGTTCGGCCGTTCCGTCCGGGTGCAGGATGCCGCGGACCAGCAGGCATTCCTGCTTGGCCTCCGAGGGCACGGCCACGAAGGCGCCGGTGGCCGCGCGGGCGGCAAGGACCTTCTTGTAGTTGTAGTCGCTCACCCAGACCGGACTGCAGTAGCTCATCACGTCCTCCACCGTCGTGGGCGACTCGAGGACGTTGTTGGCGGTGTCGTAGCCCCAGACGCCGATGACGCCGTTGGCGTACGGGTAGGAGGTGTCGTAGGAAGAGACCCCGCAGGGCGCGTGGGACAGGCCGAAGTTGTGCCCGACCTCGTGGGCGAACACTTCAGGGTAGAGGCCGCCGTCGGCGTAGCCCGAGGCCTTGTCCCACCCGATCGCGGTGCGCGCGGAGAAGGGCGAGTTGACGCTGGGAACGTAGCCCATGCCGGCCGTGCCGCTCGAGTAGGAGACCTTCAGGGCGCCGTAGTAGTAGCGGCCCGAGGCGCCGTCCGCGGCGTGCTTGGTGGCGAGGTCGCTCAGGACCGTCTTCCAGGCGGTGTCGTCGCTGCTTCCCAGGTCGGCGACCGACGGGGTGAACGGAGCTCCGACCTGGACGTCCACGTCGGCGATGGGCCACATCCTGGCGAGCCGGCTCACCCAGGCGGCCTTGTTGGACTCGGTGACGTTGCCCGTGCCGCTGTTGAGGACCACCGGGAAGATCGTCGTGCGGAAGGTGGGCACCGCGACGACGGAGAGGGCCACCTGGGCCGTGTTGTTGGCCTTGTCCCCCTCGGCCACCAGGCCCCCGGGATCGACGGTGGCCTGGAGGGCGTACCCGGTGCCCGTGGGGGCGGCCAGATCCGTGCCCGGAATGGCCAGGTTCCAGCTGGAGCCGAGGACGCCCTCGGACACGGCCTGAGGGGTGCTGGCGCCCGAGGCTGTCGCGGTCTTCGGATACCCGGCGACGGGGACCCCGTTGTTCGTGAGGGTGATCTGCACCAGGGGCGCCGCGGAATTGGCCTGGTTGGCCAGGACGAAGACCCGGGCGAGGCCGTTCTTGCCGGCGACGATGGGCACGGTGTTGTCGGGGGTCTGGGTGCTCTGGGTGAACTCGATCTTCCCCACCGTCAGGTCCAGCGTGGTGCCGGGGGGGAAGACCACAATGGAGAGGTCCGCCGAGCTGGATCCGCCCGCGTTGGAGGCGGTGACCCTGTAGGTCGCCTTGGCGGTCGCGGCGGTGGGCGTGCCGGTGATGACGCCGGTGGCCGCCGACAGGCTGAGTCCGTCGGGCAGGGCGGGGCTGACCGTGTAGGACGCCACGGGCCCTCCGCCCGAGGAGGGCACATTGGGCGCGATGGCCGTGCCCACCGCGTAGTAGGCGACGGGCACCGCGTAGGCCAGGCCGGTGGGGGCCGCGTCCACCACGGAGAGCGTGAGGGTGGCCATGGTGCTGCCCAGGAGGTTGGAGGCGGTCACGACATAGGCGGCCGGCGCCGAAAGCGTGGTGGGGGTCCCGCCGATGATTCCGCTGGCGGGGTCAAGGGTCAGCCCCGCCGGGAGGGCCGGCGCAACCGTGAAGGAGGTCGGCGCCCCGCCGCCGTAGGAGGGGACGTTCGCCGGGATGGCGGTGCCCCGGGGATAGGCCGCCGTGGTCCGGGTGTAGGTGAGGCCGGTGGGGGCCATGTCCGCCACGGCGAGGGTCAGGGTGGCGGTCACGCTGCCGGAGGCGTTGGATGCCGTGACGACGTAGGCGGCCGCGGGGGTGACGGCGGTGGGGGTCCCCATGATGACGCCCGTGGACGGGCCGAGGGTCAGTCCCGCCGGAAGGGCCGGCATGACGGCGTAGGACGTGGGGTTCCCCCCTGTGTGCGACGCTACGTTGGCGGCGATGGGCACGCCCCGGGGGTAGGTGGCCGTGGGCGCGCTGTAGGTCAGGCTCGCCGGGGCGACGTCGTTGACGGTGATCACCAGGGCCGCGGTGGTGCCGCCGGCCGAGTTGGACGCGGTAACGGTGTAGGTCGCCGTGGGGGTGATCGCCGAGGGGGTCCCGCCGAGGACCCCGGTGGTGGAATTCAGGCTGAGCCCCTGGGGAAGCGCCGGGGCGACGCTGAACCGCGTGGGGGCCCCGCCGGCGTAGGACGGAACGTCGTTCGTGATGGCCTGGCCCAGGGTGAAGACCGCCGGGTTGGTTGCGTACGTGAGGTTCGAGGGGCTTTTGACCTCGGGCGAGGAGGAACCGCCGCCGCCGCAGCCGAGGTTGACAAGGAGAACGCCGGCCAGGGAAAGGCCGATCCATCGATAAGGTAGCATTCTGCCCCCGCGGCAAAGGTCGCCATCCCATTATATGAATTAGGGGTGGCGATCCCGGAATGAATGTTAAGAGATTCGTGCACGCCTGATCTCTGGTCTGCCCGTACCAAGCGCGGCCGGTACGGGGAGCGGTCCCCAGGTCCGCCGTTTGGACTTTCCGGCCCGTTCCATCCGTCCCTG
>DBMS01000059.1 GCA_002297665.1 Holophagaceae bacterium UBA692
GGGGCGCAAGGGCCCAGGGCACCTCCAGCCCCGACCCCGCGCCCAGGACGAGAGCCGGCCCCCGCGCTTCCCGAAGGCCCTGGCCCAGGAAGGCGCGGGCGGCCTCCAGGTGCCCGGTCCACCCGCGCCGGCGCCTGGCCAGGAAGGCCCGCTGCTCCCGGGCCAGGGTGGACGCCAGCGTCCGGTCCATCACCGCTTCCAGATGTCGAAGGGCTGGGTGCCGATGAGGGCGTTGAACGACCCCGAGGAAGGCCCCCACCCCGATCCCGGCTGGTACGAACGAAGGAACCCGTAGCCCAGCTCCACGTAGAACCGCGCGAAGATGGTCCGCACAAGTGCCCCGGTGCCCAACAGGCGCCGGTCCCGGAACAGGTCCCGGGAGCTGCCCGAGGCGACCGCGTAGTCCAGGCGGGGCACCACCTGGAAGGAAAGCCCGAAGGGACCCGCCATTCGCAGGGGGATCCCCAGCTTGGCCACGGCGAAGCCCGGCGCCTGGAGGCCGAGAGCCTGGGAGCCCACCAGGAAGGACGGCCCGCCCAGGTTCCAGAACCGGTCCAGGGGAAGGTTCCGGCCGTAGCCCCACTCCAGGTCCAGGTCCAGCCCCAGGTTCGCGCTGGCCCGGGCCGAGCCGAACGTCGTGATGCCGCGCGCGCGCACGTAGCCGAAGCGGAAGGTGCTGGCGGGCAGCTGGTCCGCGAGGCACTCCCCGAGGGCGAAGCGGCCCCTCAGGAGCAGACCCTCCCTGGGGAAGGTGTGCCGGTCGAAGTTGTCCCATTCCGTGGAGAGCTCCAGGGTGCGCTGGTGGCGCAGCACCCGCGTGCCCTCCCACGCGCGGGAGGCTTCCCTCCAGGTGGTGGCCAGGCCCAACTTCCCGGTGCCCATGTTGCCGTAGCGCACATAGCCGCCCACGCCCAGGTCCTGGGTGGACACCACGGCGCCCGCTTCGCCCAGGGCCAGTTCGGCGGAAGGATAGTCCGGGGCCCGCTCGAGGCGCTGGCGGAACGCGGACGCCCAGAATTCCATGGCGAAGCCGGGGAAGGCCAGGAAGACCGGCCCCTGCAGGGCCAGGGAACCCGTCTGCTGGAGCCGGTTCCGCGCCCCCGAGAGCTCCCCTTCCACCCCGAACCCGCCGAAGTTCTCGGTGCGGTAGTTGATGCCCGTGGCCGCGCCCAGGGTGGTCTCGTAGCCCAGGCTCAGGTCGACGGCCATGGCCTTGTGGTGCACCGGGGTCAGCTCCAGCACGGCGTCCGGGGTGCCCGGGGCGGGCCGGATCTGGGCGCGCAGCTCGGACAGGTGGAGCCTGCGCTCGGCCAGGTCGATGTCGTTGCGAAGGCGCGTCGTGTGGACGATGCCGCCCCGCGCGTGGGCCAGGAGGCGCTGCAGGTAGCGGGACTCGTAGTCGGCCCGCGCGTCCCGCACCACGACCTCCCGGATGGCGGGCTCATGCACCACGATGAGCAGCTCGCCGGTGGCCTCGTCGAAGCCCGAGCCGCGGACGTCCACCAGGGGCGTGCCCTCCGTGACCAGGCGGTGGACGAAGCCGCTGAGGAACGTGCCGAAGGTCTCGGGGTTGTAGGGCTCGCCCAGGACGAACTGCGCCCGGGCCGGGTTCTCCAGGGCCCGCACCAGGCGCGGGCTCCCCTGGACCGAGACCGAGCGGATGCGTCCGAAGGGCGTGACGTCGATGCGCAGCGCGCCGCCATCCACCCGGGCCGTGGCGTCCCGGGCCCAGCCGTGGAGCAGCAGCTGCTGCAGGGCCACCAGCACGTCCTGGCGGTGCACCGGCCTGCCCGGGGGGAGGGCCCGGCCCAGCATGGCCGCCGCGGCGGTCTCCAGGGGGCGCACCGTGTTGACGGCCACCGTCGACACGGGCAGCAAGTCCCCTGTCCCCTCGAGACCCAGGATCGCCTCCCTCAGGGCGGGAAGGCTGGCGTCGAAGGCATCCCGGCCCGCCTGGATCATGGAGGGCAGCTGGCTTCCGTACTCCAGGAAGTCGGTGGTGCGGAGCTCGGGCCTCACCAGCACCGTCGCCGCGGCCCGGCTCTCCCACTGCCGGCGCTCCACCACCAGGTCGAGGCTGCGCGCGGCCAGCGAGAAGAAGTTCGTCACCGAGGCCTTCTGGAAGGGCATGCTCACGTCCACCGCGAGCACCACGTCGGGCCTGAAGATCCCCCTGGCGATGAAGACCGGGAGGTTCTCCACCAGGGCCCCGTCCACGTAGGGCTGCCCGTCGATCACGACAGGCCTGAACGCCCCTGGCACGGCCATGGAGGCCCGGAGCACCTCCACCAGGTCGCCCCGGTCGAACACCTTGCCCCGGCCCGTCTCCAGGTTCGTGGCCACCACGCGCAGGGGATGCTTGAGGCGGTCGTAGTCCCCCCCGGAGAAGTAGTCGGCGCGGGTCATGAGGCCTTCCAGGGTCTTGCGGATCTCGACCCCCTCCCGCAGGGCGAGGGCGAAGGAAGGCACCCCGGCCTCCAGGCGCAGCGACATGAGCGTGCCGTTCTCGGCCTCGTCCTCCTGCAGGGTCCGGCCCAGGGTGCGCCCCAGGGGATCCAGGAAGGACCGGTTGAAGTCCACCCGGGTGAAAAGCTCCTCGATCTCGCGTCCGGAGAAGCCCCCGGCCATGAGGGCCCCCATGAGGGACCCGGCGCTGGTGCCCGTGATGCTGTCCACGGGCAGGCCCACCTCCTCCATGCGCTCGACCACGCCGATGTGGGCGACGCCCCGGGCGCCGCCCCCGCTGAGCACCAGGGCCACCTTCGGACGTCCGGGGATCTCCACCTTCGGCGAGAAGGTGAAGACCATGTCGGGGGGAACCACCTTCACTTCGATCGCCCCCTGGGCGAAAGCCAGGGCGGGCGCGAGGAACGCCGCGCCGAGCCTCATCCCGCGAGGACGGCCTTGCGCTGGGCTTCCATGAGCGCCGCGCATCCCTTCAGCCCCAGGTCCAGGAGGGACGTGGCTTCGAGCCTGCTGAAGCTGCGGCCCTCCCCGGTGGACTGGAATTCCACCACGGCCAGTTCGCTCTCGGCCCCCGCGGGGCGCGAGGCCACCAGGTTGCAATCCACCGCGGCACGGTGGTCCTCCTCGTATTCCAGGTCCAGGATGAGCCCCTGGCGCAGGCCGGGGCACCCTTCCAGGATACCCACGCTGACGGCCGCCACCTGATGGATAAGTGCCTTCTCCAGGCCCCTGGCCTTCAGGGCCAGGGCCAGGGCCACCCAGGCGCCGGTGATGGAGGCGCAGCGGGTCCCGCCGTCGGCGTTGACCACGTCGCAGTCCAGGGTGAGCTGCACCTCGCCCAGGGCCGCGAGGTCCACCGCCTGGCGGAGGCTGCGGCCGATGAGGCGCTGGATCTCCACGGTCCGGCCCTGCTGCCTGCCCTTGGCGGCCTCCCGCGCCGAGCGCGTGTGGGTGGCCCGGGGCAGCATTCCGTACTCGGAGGTGATCCAGCCCTTGCCCCGGCCCCGCATCCAGTCCGGCACGCGGTCTTCGAGGCTCGCCGAGCAGAGCACGTGGGTGTTCCCAAGGCGGACGAGGCAGGAGCCTTCCGCATGGAGCTGGACGCCCGTCTCCAGCGTCAAGGGCCTTGATTCTTCTGGCATTCTCATCGCGCTAGGCTCCCGGCTCGATCTTTTTCACCCGAAATTCGTGCCTGCCCCCTTCAAAGGGGGTTTCCAGGAAGGTTTTGAGGTAGTATTCAGCTTGAAGCGGATCCGTCAGCCGCTGGCCGAAAGCGATGGCGTTTGCGTCGTTGTGCATCCTGGCCAGCCTGGCGTGCTCAGGTGAAGTCACCAGGGCGCAACGGATGCCCCTGTGGCGGTTGGCTGCAATGCTGATGCCGATGCCGGACCCGCAGACCAGCACAAGGCGTTCCCACGAATCCATACCTTCCGCAGCCCGGTGCGCGAAATCCGGATAATCCACAGAGGCAAGGCCATAGGTTCCAAAGTCCACCGCCTCGTGTCCCTGGGCCAAGACCCACGCCTTCAGGCGCTCCTTGAGGTCATAACCTGCATGATCGCTAGCAAAGCCGATTTTCATGATGCATCTCCCATCCTTGAGGGTAACTGAATGACCCGGCCCATCCTCCAGTATCGTCCACTGGACCGGGGTTTTCTCCTGTGCATGCCTGGCGAGGGCTCCGGCCAGGACTGGCAGCGGACCCTGAGGACCCTGCCCGGCAACCTCCACGGCCGCGACCGGCTCACGCCCGCGCGGGCGCGCCTTTTCCTTCCGGATTCCAGCCTGGTCGAAACCCACACCGTGCCCCTCCGCTGGCAGCGGGCCCTGCCCTGGCTGGCCTCCATGTCCACCGACCCGGAAAAGGTGGGCGGCAGCCTGGCCTTCTGGGCCTCGGCCCTGCGCCTTCTCCAATCCCTGGTCATGCGCGGCGCCCTGCTTCCCCAACTTGACACCCGGGGCAACCCCTGGCGGGCCACCTGGGGCATCAGCCTCACCAGCCCCGCCGACCGCCAGGCCCTGGATGAGCTTCTCAAATCCATGCCGCCCTCCGTGCTCGCCTTCCCCGAGGACGACGGGTGGATCTTCACCAAGGGCCTGGCCCTGGGCGCCCTCGAGACCGAGGAGGTGGACGACGACCTGGCCCAGCCCCCCGCCCCGGCGTTCATTCTGAAGGCCTTCCTGGAGGACGGCGCCGACTTCCTGGTTCGCTTCGTGGCCGGCTCCCTGCGCCAGGGGGAGGACCCCCGCCTGGGACTCATCCACCGGCTCCGCGGCCACAAGCGGGACCGGCTGCCCTGGGACGAGCGCCTCATGGTGGCCCTGAGCCACCCCATGAACGAATTCCCCACCATCGGCGTCACCGAGCGCACCCTGGGCGAGCAGCTCGAGCAGTGGAGCGAAGGCGCCCGGGTCCAGTGGATCCGCCCCAGCCTCAAGCTGGAGGCCCCCCCGGTGCCCGCGGAAGTGGATGCCATCCATGAAGCCGACCGCCTCTCCGAAGCCGGCTGGATCCTCCGGGTGGGCCTGGAGACCCAGGAGGAGGATTTCATTCCCGTGGCCCGCCTCTGGGAGCCCTCGGTGGAACCCGAGGTGCTCGAGGCCCGCAAGGTCCTGCTTCGCGGCCTGGCCCGCGCCATGCCCTTCTTCCCGCCCCTGCAGGGGGCCCTCTCGGGCATCCAGCCCGAGGACCTCCCGCTGCTTCCCACCGAAGCCTGGCAGTTCCTGACCCGGGGCGCCGCGCAACTCAAGGAGGCGGGCTTCCTGGTGCACATCCCCGAGCAGCTCGCCGAATTCGGCGGCGCCCGGCGCCTTCGCGCCAAGGTCAAGCTGGGCGCCCGGCGCATCGAGGCGGCCCCCGAGACGGCCGCCGTCCAGGAGGGCCTGGACGGCTCCGTGTCCGCGGACTGGTCGCTCATGCTGGGCGACGACAACCTCGACCTGCAGGACTTCGCCCAGATGGCCAGCCTCAAGCATCCGCTGGTGGCCTGGAAGGGCAAGTGGGTCGCGCTGGATCCCGAGACCCTCAAGCAGATCACCCAGGTGATCCAGGCCAGCCGCGGCGCCGGCTTCGAGAGCATGAGCCGGGGCGAGGCCCTGGCCGCCGCCCTCACCGGCAGCGCCCACATCCCGGGCGTCTCCGAGGCCATCGAGGTGGAGGTCGCGGGCGACTTCGGCGCCGCCCTGGACGACCTCAAGATCCTGCCCGACAAGCCCATCACCCAGCCCGAGGCCTTCAAGGGCATGCTGCGCCCCTACCAGCTCCGCGGCCTGGCCTGGCTGGAGGGGCTGTCCCGCCTGGGCCTGGGCGGCATCCTCGCCGACGACATGGGCCTGGGCAAGACCATCGAGGTCCTGGCCCTGCTCCTCCACCGCCAGCAGCAGGATCCGCACGCCGGCAACCCGACGCTCCTGATCTGCCCCACCTCCCTGCTGGGCAACTGGGAGCGGGAGATCGCCAAGTTCGCGCCCACCCTGCCCTTCTTCGTGCACCACGGCAACAACCGGGACAGCCTGCCCAGGATCTTCAAGCCCCACACCATCGTCCTCACGACCTACGGGGTGATCCGGCGGGAGGAGGACGTCTTCGGCGACCGGGCCTGGTCCATGGTGGTGGTCGACGAGGCCCAGGCCATCAAGAACGCGGGCTCCTTCCAGGCCAAGGCCGTGCGCAAGCTGCGCGCCCCCTTCAAGCTGGCGCTCACCGGCACGCCCATCGAGAACCGGCTGCTGGAGCTCTGGTCCATCCTGGCCTTCGCCCTTCCCGGCTACCTGGGCAGCGAATCGCGGTTCAAGGACCAGTTCGCCTCCCCCATCGAGAAGTACCGCGACACCGACGCCGCCACCGAGCTGCGCCAGCGCGTGGGCCCCTTCATCCTCCGCCGCCTCAAGACGGACCGCTCCATCATCCAGGACTTGCCCGACAAGAACGAGATGAAGGTCTACACCCAGCTCACCCGGGAGCAGGCCGCCCTCTACCAGGCCCGCGTGGACCAGATGGAGAAGGACCTGGAGGCCGCCACCTCCATCGAGCGCCGGGGCCGCATCCTGGCCCTGCTCACCCACCTCAAGCAGATCTGCAACCATCCCTCCCAGTTCCTCAAGCAGACCGGGCCCTACAAGGGCCGCAGCGGCAAGCTCGAGCGCCTCACCGACATGCTCGAGGAGGTGCTGGAGAGCGGCGAGAAGGCCCTGGTCTTCACGCAGTTCAAGGAGATGGGGGACCGCCTCCAGGTTCACCTCGCCGACGTCCTGGGCTTCGAGCCCCCCTTCCTCCACGGCGGATCCAGCCGCGAGCAGCGCGACGAGATGGTGCGCAGCTTCCAGGAGGACGACGACGGCGCCAAGGTGATGCTCCTGTCCCTCAAGGCGGGCGGCGTGGGCCTCAACCTCACCGCCGCCACCCACGTGTTCCACTTCGACCGGTGGTGGAACCCGGCCGTGGAGGACCAGGCCACGGACCGAACCTACCGCATCGGCCAGACCCGGAACGTGCAGGTGCACAAGTTCATCACCATGGGCACCCTCGAGGAGAAGATCGACGGCATGCTGGAATCCAAGCGCGACCTCGCGGACCGCGTCGTGGGCACGGGCGAGGGCTGGCTCACGGAGCTGGACGACGACGCCCTGCGGCGCCTGGTGGTGCTCGAGCCCGACGCCGACATCATGGGAGAGGAGGAGGCCAACGGCAACGGCCATGCCTCCCACCCCCCGGCCGGGGAGGATCCCGGGGAGGATGACGTCAACGACGTCCAGCCCGTCAGCTCCCGCGCGCCCGTGAAGCGCAAGGCCCGGCCCGCCCTCCGGAAGGGGGTGCTCTCATGAGCCAGATGAGCGAACGCTTCGGCACCACCTGGTGGGGCCGCCTCTGGATCACCGCCCTGGAGCAGCTGGGCGACGACTTCGAGAACCGCCTCCCCCGCGGCAAGAAGTACGCCGAGGAAGGCGCCGTGAGCCACTTCACCGTGACCCCCGGCGAGATCCAGGCGAAGGTGCACGGCCGCAAGACCTACAACGTGACGCTCGGCCTGCCCGCGCTCTCCTCCTCCCAGTGGGAGAAGGCCCTGGAGCGCATCCACGCCGAGAGCCGCTTCGTGGCCTCGCTCCTGGCCGGCGAGATGCCCCAGGGCCTGGACGAGACCTTCAGGGAAGCCGGCGCCAGCCTCTACCCGCGGGTGCCCAAGGAGCTGCAGACCCACTGCGACTGCCCGGACTGGGCCAACCCCTGCAAGCACGTGGCGGCCGTGTGCTACATCATGGCCGAGGCCCTGGACCGGGATCCCTGGCTGCTCTTCGACCTGCGGGGCCGCACCCGCGAGGACGTGCTCGCGGCCCTCCAGGCGCGCATGGACGCCACCGCCGCCGAGCCCGCCCCCCGCAAGCGCGGCCGGCCGAAAAAGGTGGTCTCCGTGGTGGACCTGCTGCCCCGGCGCAACGAGATGGCCGAGCCCTGGCTGCGCATGCCCGAGGAGGCCTACGACGCGCCGCCCGTGCCCATCCCCGAAATGCCGCTGCCCCGGGCCATCCCCGCGGATCCCTCGGTGTTCATCCAGCTGGGACCGCTGCCCCACGCCCGCATCGAGGCCAGCCTGTGCCTGGCGGCCCTCATGCATCGCACCGCCCAGGTCGTGCAGATCCAGATCGAGGAAGGGGTCGGTAACATGGAGGAGTCCGAGGCCCAGCCCGAGGCCGCCGGCGAACCTCCCGCGTCCCCGTTCGAGTCCGCCATGCCCGCCCAGCCCAGCGCCAAGCCCTGGCGCCACAGCAAGAAGCGCCGCTGGGGCAAGGGCTGAAACCCAAGGAGCCGTCATGAAGACCATCGCCACCCCCAACGCCCCCGGCGCCATCGGCCCGTACTCCCAGGCCCAGGTCTCGGGCAACCTCCTGTTCACCGCGGGCCAGATCCCCCTGGTGCCCGGCACCATGGAGATGGTCACCGGCCCCATCGAGGCCCAGACCGAGCGCGTGGTGGCCAACCTCACCGCCGTGCTCGAGGCCGCGGGCACCGACTGGTCCCGGGTCCTCAAGACGACCGTCTTTCTCACGGACCTGGCGGAGTTCGGCGCCTTCAACGCCGTCTACGAGAAGCTGCTCGGCGGCGCCAAGCCCGCCCGCAGCACCGTCCAGGTGGCCGCGCTCCCCCGGGGGGCCAAGGTGGAGATCGAGCTGGTGGCGGAGATCAGGGCCGATGCGTGACAAGAGGGTCTACGACAGCATCCTCGACGTCATCGGCAACACCCCCCTGGTGCGCCTGCGCCGCATCACCGCCGGCCTTCCGTTCCCCGTCTGGGTCAAGCTCGAATACCTGAACCCCATGGGCAGCAGCAAGGACCGCATCGCGAAGTACCTCGTGGAGCAGGCCGAGAAGGACGGGCGCCTCCATCCCGGCGACGTGATCCTGGAGAACTCCTCGGGCAACACCGCCATGGGCCTGGCCCTGGCGGCCATCCAGAAGGGCTACTCCCTCAAGGCCGTCGTGCGGGACCGCACCTCCAAGGAGAAGCTGGACCAGCTCACCGCCCTGGGCGTGGACGTGGTCAAGGTGGACACCAGCCTTCCGCCTGAGCATCCCGACAGCTACAACCTCATCACCCCGCGCCTGGCCCGGGAGACCCCGGACTGCTACTTCCCTGACCAGCACAACAACCGCGAGAACAACGAGGCCCACTACCTGGGCACCGGCCCCGAGGTGTGGGACCAGATGGACGGGAAGATCGACGTCTTCGTGGCCGGCATGGGCACCGGCGGCACCATCGGCGGCGTGGGCCGCTACCTGAAGGAGCGCAACCCCGCCGTGAGGATCGTCGCCGTGGACGTGGCGGGCTCCGTGTTCACGCCCTTCTTCCGCACCGGCGAGCCCGGCAAGGCCGCGCCCTACCTGCTGGAGGGCCTGGGCGACGAGTTCATCATCGGCACCGCCGACTTCTCGGTCATCGACGAGATGGTCCAGGTGACCGACAAGGAGGCCTTCCTGGCCGCGCGCGAACTTGCGCGCACCGAAGGCCTCCTGGTGGGCGGCTCCAGCGGCGCGGTCATCCACGCCCTGCGCACGATCGCCCCCACCATCGCCCCCGGCGCCCGCGTGGCGATCCTCTTCCCCGACAGCGCCTCGCGCTACCTGAGTACCATCTTCAACGACGACTGGATGCGCGAGAAGGGCATGCTCTGACCGGGCAGGGCCGGAGCGCGACCCAGGAAGAATCCTGAAACGACCCCGCTCCTTGGCGCACCTGGAGGTGGGGGAAGACGCCCCCGCACGGAGCCCATGGCCCGGCCGGAGCCGGTTCCATGGGCCCAGGAAGGAGTTCCCATGCGTCTCCAAATACTTGACGAAAGATCCCTCGACACCATTTCCGGAGGGATGATCTCACGGTTCCCGTGGACCACGCTTTTCAGGTCGAAGCCCTTGGACCAGAACGGCGATTCCTACCTGATGCCAGGCGGAATCCGGGATCAGCAACAGGCCGCGGCAAGGGAGCGATACGAGGCCCTTGTCCGGGCGAACCCCGGCATCCTGGCGCCGCCCGATCCAAACTACAGCGTCCAGCTGTTTCAGCACCGCCTGGCATCGGGATACGGCAAACCCCATGTGGTGCGCCCCTGACCGAAGGTCCGGGAAATGGGCCCCACGTCCGCCACCTGGGCCCGAGCCCTTCCGGCCTGCCTTGCCCTGATGACCCTTGGGTGCTGCGAGGCTCGGAAGGGCGTGCTCCTCGGGCAGGTGCTCAACCCCGACGGCAGCCCGTGCGCGGGTGCGGACGTGGCGGCACTCCCCTTCGACCCTTCGAAGCCCTGGAATGATCTCCACAAGGCGATCTGGCAACGCACGGATCGCCGGGGCCGGTTCCGGTTTTCGCTCCGGCCCGGCCCCCACGCGATCACGGCAAGCCACCCCACATTCATCGGAGCCAATGTGGGACGCCTTGCCGTGGATCCCGGGACGACCTACACCCTGCCCTTTCCGTTGCGCCTTCTCGATGGCGGCACGCCTCTCGGAGGGGAAATCCTGCGGGACCGGGGCCGAAGGGTGGAAGGGGTCCTGGGCCTGGTCCCCCAGGGACTGGATCCGTCCCTTACCGTCGCCTCCGTCCGTTTGGCCCTGATCCGGGACGGGCGGTACCAAGTGGGGCTGGCGCCCGGCACCTACTTCTTCCTGCCCTGGACCCAGGGGTTCTGGCACCCGGGCGCGTGGGTCGAGGTCGGGCCCCGGCCTTGCCGCCGCGATGCCGTCCTTGTGCGGGAACCCTGCACGGCCCCGCGGGAGGCGCGCCAGGCGGTCAAGGCCCATGCCTCCCCCATGGAGCCTGTGGACGGCGCAGGTCTGGCGGCACTGGATGCCTTGCTGGACGGAAATGTCGTGCTGGGACTGGGCGAAGCCACCCATGGTGCCAGCGAGTTCCAGCGGATCCTCCACCGGGTCGCCCAGCGGGTTGCGGAGCGGGGGCAGGCCAGGGCCATCGCCCTGGAAATGACCGTGGCCGAGGCTTTCGCCGTCGATGATTTCATCCAGGGCACGGGCAGCGAGCCGTTCCAGGCCCTTCCGCTGGCCTACCGGACCCGCGAGATGGAGGACCTGCTCCGGTGGCTGCGTCGCTTGAACCTTTCGCGGATCCACGGCCCACGTTTCAGGGTCCATGGCATCGACCCGGCCGACCCTGGGCCCGCCTATCGTTGGGCCCTCGCCTTCGCGGACCGCCACGACCCGTGCGCCTCGGCCCTCCTCCGGCTCAACCTTGCCGACCTGGGCCGTGCCCGCGAACGGGGCTATCCGGACGACCAGGTCCGGGCGGAGCGGTGGCAGGCAGCCTTAGGGAAGCTCCACCATCGCCTGGAAGCCACCGCCAAGTCGCTCCCTGGGGAATCCCGGGCCATCGAACGTCAACGCGGCTGCCTCGCGGCCCTGGCGCAGTTCATTCCCCTCGCCGTGGACCGGGCCTGGGGGCCCGGGGCCCGGGACCTGGGCATGGCCGACAACGTGCTCCGCATCCTCCGCCAGGAAGGCCTGGGGGGCCACGTGCTCCTCTACGCACACCTGGGGCACGTCGCCCGGACCCGGCGGGACAGCCTGGGTTGGCCCACCTTGGGCTGGCACCTGGGCCACACGCTGGGGTCCGACTACGCCGCGGTGGGGATGACCTTCCAGCAGGGCGCATTCATGGCCCTGGGGTCGAATGCCACCCCACCGGCCTGGAGGCCCTTCCAGGTGGGGCCCGAACCCCGGGCGACCCTGGAGGAAGCCCTGGCGTCCACCGGATTGTCGGGCCTCTTCCTCGACCTGCACTCCGCCAGGCTTGTCCGCAAGGGTCCCCGCTGGCTCCAGTCGCCGCAGGGTATGCGCCAAATCCCCTTGGAATTCGATCCTGCGTGCCCCGAGTGCAGCGTCACGGTCCTCAACGCCTGCGAGGACCTGGATGCACTGATCTTCCTAGAGCGCGTCAGCCCTACCCGGCCGCGCCCTCATCCCCGCCCTTCTCCCGATGCCTCCCCCTTCCCGGCGGCCGGGTGATCAGCTTCTGGCTCTCCGGGGGCGACGGCAGGTCCGGCAGGGAAAGCGGCGCAAGCAGGTTGTCCCCCACCACCTTCCAGGCGCGGGCCTGCTTGGGGAGCCGCTCGGGCTGCATCACCTCCCAGCCCTGGGCGTAGGAGACGAAGCTGGGCATGACCAGCGCGAAGCCGGTGTAGAGGAAGGCGGGGTAGCGCAGCCACTCCTCCCCCTGGTCGGGGCCGGCCATGGGCACGGCGAACAGGGGGTGGAGGCCGCCGTTGATCCAGAAGCCCGTGGGGGGATCGTGGCGGGGATACACGAAGATGCGCCGGCGGTGCATGAGGGTGTTGCTGCCCACCCGGTAGGTGTCCATGGGCTGGATGCCGGTGCCTTCCAGGGAGGGGCCCCAGCTCCGCTCGGGGTGGCCCACCACCTGGACCACCTCCCGGCCGTGGGCGCCGAGCTTCCGGAACAGGAGGCGCAGCTCCTCGGCCTCGTCCTCCTCCAGGTGGCCCTGGTTGGGCTTGATGTCGCCCAGGATGGCCACCCGCCTGGGCTTGAAATCCTCCAGGAGGCCCAGGAGCCGCTCCCAGATCTCGTGCTGCTGGCCGTTGGGCAAGGCATCCGGACGTTTCCTGCGCCCGGCGCCCAGGCCCAGGAAGAGGTCGGCGATGACCAGGGTGTCCTGGCGGGGCATCAGGATCGCGCGGCGGCTGTCGAGAATCACATCTTCGGAGAACTTGATCTGCATGGGGCTGTCATTCCAATCCCCACCATTGGAACATGAGTCCATGGCGTTTGTGCGCATCGGCATCGAGTGGTGAAGGAGGCGTTCCCATGGCGGCACCCCTGGCAGCGGCGGCGGGATCCCTGGCGGCGGGGCTGAGCGGCGGCATCCTGTCCGGCCTGTTCGGCATCGGCGGCGGCATCATCCTCATCCCCATGCTGGGCCTGCTCCTGGGGCTTTCCCAGCACCAGGCCCAGGGGGTGACCCTGGCGGCCATGCTCCTGCCCAACGGGCTGCCCGCGGTGCTCCACTTCCGGCGGCAGGGCATCCGGATCCATTGGCCCCTGGTGGCCTGCCTCACCGCGGCCTTCCTGCCCGGCGTCTGGGGCGGGGCCCGGCTCGCCGCCCATATCCCCGACGGCCCCCTGCGCACGGTGTTCGGGGTGTTCCTGGCCCTGCTGGCCGCGCGCACCTGGCTCCAGAAGCCGCCCGCGCCCGGAAGGGAGACCCGCGTCCCCTCCGCCCGGGAGATGGTCCTGCCGGGCCTGGCCATCGGCCTTACGGCGGGCCTGCTCTCGGGGCTCCTGGGCATCGGCGGCGGCATCGTCATCATCCCGTTCCTGGTGTGGAAGCTGGAGCTCTCCCAGCACGAGGCCCAGGCGGCGTGCCTGGCCTTCATGCTGGCGCCCATCGGCCTGCCCGGGGTCCTCGTGTACGCCCGCCACCAGGGCGGCCTGCCCTGGTTCATCCTGGGCGGCGTGGCGGTGGGCTTCCTCGCCGGCGCCTATGGGGGCGCGCGCATCGCCACCCGCCTGAACGCCCCGAGGCTCCGCAAGGGCTTCGCCATCCTCATGGCCTGCGTGGCCCTGCTGATGCTATTTTAGGACCGGAGGTCCCCCCGTGCCCCTTGAGTCCCCAGCCCCCCTCTACACGGGCGACCGCCTGAGGGATCTCATCCTCTGCTACGCCGGGCCCTGGGCCTTCCTGCCCTACCTGCGCCGCCGGGACGACGAGGAGCTGCTGTGGCACTCCCGCCAGGGCGTGCTGCTGGCGTTCACGGAGGTGAGCCTGGCCCTGGCGCTGGCGATCATGGGCATGTTCCCCCTCCTGGGGTGGGTGTTCCTGCGGTTCTTCCTGCCGGTGTGGCTCATGTGGTGCCTGGCCATGTCCGTGGTCTCCGTGCTCCAGGCCTGCAAGGGCAAGCGCCACAAGATCCCGGTTCTCCACCAGTTCATGGACTACCTTTGATGGCACCGCGGGTCGTCGGCATCGGCGAGCTGCTGTGGGACCTCTACCCCGGCGGAAGGCGCCTGGGCGGCGCCCCCGCCAACTTCGCCTACCACGCCACCCGCCTGGGCTGCGCCGGGACCCTGGTGAGCCGGGTGGGCGACGACGCCCTGGGGCGGGAGGCCCTGTCCGCCCTGGACGCCCAGGGCGTCGACCGCGGCGCCGTGCAGGTGGACCCCTCGCTGCCCACCGGCACGGTGAGCGTCACCCTGGATACCCAGGGCCACCCCGCCTACGTCATCCACCCCGGCGCCTGGGACGCCCTGGACTGGACGCCCGGACTGGCCCAGCTGGCCGCGGGCGCCTCCGCCATCTGCTTCGGCACCCTGGCCTCCCGGGGCCTGCGCACCCTGGACGCCGTGACCCGCTTCCTGGCCGCGGCGCCCCCGGAGTGCCTGCGCATCTTCGACGTGAACCTCCGCCAGGACCCCCACGGCCCCGAGCGGGTGCGGGCCCTCCTGGGCCGGTGCGACGTCCTCAAGCTCAACGAGGACGAACTGCCCGTGGTGGCCGCCCTGGGCGGCGCGGACGGGGCCGAAGGACTGCGCCGGCGGTTCGGCCTCAAGCTCGTGGCCCTCACCCTGGGCGCCCGGGGCAGCGAACTCCACGCCGGGGGCCCGCCCCTGGTGGAGCCCGGCGTCCGGGTGGAGGTGGTGGACACCGTGGGCGCCGGCGACGCGTTCACCGCCGCCCTGGCGGCGGGTCTCGTGCAGGGGCTTCCCCTGCCCGACGTGCACCGCCGCGCCGCTCGCCTATCCGCCTACGTGTGCACCCAGCCTGGAGCCATGCCGGATACCCGCGGATTTCTAGCGGCCCTTCGCGTCCCTTAGGAGGTCGGAGGGGCGGAGCGCCTCCTCCAGCCTTGGCCAGTGGATCATCTGCCCGCCGCCCAGGAGCCGCACCTTCTTCAAGTCCTCTTCCTTGCCCCAGGCCAGCTGGGGGTAGAACGAAACGGGAACCGACGCGATACGCCCATCCTCGGTCTCGAGCTGGATGCGTCCCGCCTCCACCCATACCCGGCGTGCCTTGGTGTCCAGGGCCTTCACGGTGTTCATGATGTCCATGAATTTCACCTCTTCCATATCCATGGTAGCTCGCCCGGCGCGGCTGATTGCCATGGATGTGTGCACTGCCGTTATAACCCAAATCAAATCTGCTAATAGATCTGATTGCGGGCATTCAGGATGAGCATCGCGTCCCCGTAGCTGAAGAAGCGGTAGCGCTCACGGATCGCTTCCCGGTAGGCCTCCTGCGCGAAGTCCACCCCCAGCAGCGCCGAGACCAGCACGAACAGGGTGCTTTCGGGCAGGTGGAAGTTCGTGAGCAGCAGGTCCGCCGTGCGCAGGCGGGTGCCGGGCTGGATGAAGATGCGCGTGGAGCCGGAGCGCCGCAGGGACGCGCCGTCCCAGGCCGCCTCCAGGGTCCGGAGGCTGGTGGTGCCCACGGCCAGGACGGGCCGGGTGCGCCCGCGGAGCGCCGGCTCCAGCAGGGCGGCGGTGGCCTCGGGGATCTCGTAGCGCTCCTCGTGCATGACGTGGTCGCCCAGGTCCTCGGCGGTCATGGGGCGGAAGGTGCCCAGGCCCACGTGGAGGCGCACCGGGCTCCAGATGCAGCCCCGGCCCTCC
Source organism: Holophagaceae bacterium UBA692 (assembly GCA_002297665.1). GTDB lineage: Bacteria > Acidobacteriota > Holophagae > Holophagales > Holophagaceae > Mesoterricola. The sequence goes on from DBMS01000059.1 coordinate 15,590, forward strand.
AGGGCGGAGATGAGCTCCCCGGTGAAGTGCAGGCCCGCGGTGGGCGCGGCCACCGCCTCGCCGTCCCGGGCATGGAAGACGGTCTGGTAGCGGCCCTCGTCCTCCGCGCCGGCGGGGTGGGTGATGTAGGGCGGCAGGGGCAGGCGCCCGATGGCGTCCACCGCGTCCCAGTCCAGCGGAGCGCCTCCGGGGCCCAGGACCCGCACGCGGCGCAGGCCCTCGTCCAGGGCTTCCTCCACCCGCACCTCCGCCAGCAGGTTGCCGGCCGCGTCCACCACCTGGGCCGCCTTGCCGGGCCGGAGCCGCGCTCCTGGGCGCACCAGGGCCTCGAAGCACCCTCCGGGCAGGGCGCGCAACAGGAGGGCCTCGCCCTCCCCGCCCCCGGCGCGGCGCAGGGGAAGCCGCGCGTGGCGCACCTTCACGTCGTTGGGCACGCAGAGGGTCCCCTCCGGAACCAGCTCCGGCAGGTCCCGGATGGCGTGGTGCCGGAGCGTCCGGGCCACGGGATCGGCCACCAGGAGCCGCGCCCCGTCCCTGGCGGCGGCGGGGTGCTGGGCGATGAGCTCCGGCGGAAGGTCGAAGTGGAAGTCCGAGCGCTTCATGCGTGGAACTGGAGCGTGTAGAGCCGCTCGTACTCCCCGTGGAGGGCCAGCAGTTCCTCGTGGGTGCCCATTTCGGCGATCTCCCCCTGGCGCAGGACGCAGATGCGCGTGGCCCGCTGGATGGTGGAGAGGCGGTGGGCGATGACCAGGGTGGTGCGGTCGCGCATGAGCACTTCCAGGGCGTCCTGCACGGCGCGCTCGCTCTCGGTGTCCAGGGCGCTGGTGGCCTCGTCCAGGATGAGGATCGGGGGGTCCTGGAGCAGGGCGCGGGCGATGGCCAGGCGCTGACGCTGCCCCCCGGAGAGGGTGGAGCCCGTCTCGGCCAGGGGGGTGTCGTAGCCCTTGGGAAGGGAGGTGATGAACTCGTGGGCGTGGGCCTTCCGGGCCGCCTCCACCACCGCCTCGCGGGTGGCCTGCCGGCCGTAGGCGATGTTGTCGTGCACCGAATCCATGAAGAGCAGGGTCTCCTGGGTGACGATGCCGATGCGCTGGCGCAGTTCCCGGGGGTCGAAGTCCCGCAGGTCCGTGCCGTCCAGGGTCACCCGGCCGGCGGTGGGATCGAAAAAGCGGGGCACCAGGTTGACCACGGTGGTCTTGCCGCCGCCGGATCCGCCCACCAGGGCCACGGTCTCGCCCCGGCCCACCTGGAGGCTGATGCCCTTGAGCACCTCGTTGCGGCCCTTCTTCCCCTCGTAGGTGAAGCGCACGTCCTCGAAGGCCAGCCGTTCCGGAAGGTCCGGCACCGGCCTGGGGTGGGCCGGGGCCGCCATTTCCGGTTCCCGGTCCAGCACGCTGTAGACCCGGTCCAGGCTGGCCTGGGCCACCTGGATGTCGCTGTTGAGCTTCGTGAGGCGCCGGATGGGGTCGTAGAAGCTGTAGAGCGCCAGGACGTAGGTGAGAAAGCCTGGGCCGCTCATGTGTCCGGAGCGAACCTGGCCCGTGGCGTAGAGGAAGAGGATGGCCAGGAGCAGGCCCCCCACCAGCTCCATGATGGGGTGGGAGATGGCCGACACCCGCGCGGACTTCATGCCCAGGCGGAACAGCTCGTTGTTCAGGTCGTGGAACCGGGCCTCCTCGAAGGGCTCCCGGGCGAAACCCAGCACCACGCGGATGTTGCTGAAGACCTCCTTGAGCCGCTGGAGGACGTGGCTGGAGGCCTCCATGTTCCGGTGGTTGATCCTGCGGATCTTCTGGCTGAGCTTCTTGATCGGCAGGACCACCAGGGGCCCGGCGATGAAGATGGTGAGGCTGAGCCGCCAGTTGAGGTACATCACCGTGCCCAGCATGACCAGGGCCTGGGTGATCTCCCGGGTGGCGTCCGCCAGCTGGTTGGAGGCGATGCCCTGCACGGCCCCCACGTCGCTGATGCAGCGCTGGAGCAGCTCGCCCACCGGGTGGCGCTGGAAGTAGGCCGGCTCCTGCCGGAGCAGCTTGGCGAACAGCCGCTCCCTCAGGGAGATGGTGGCCCGGATGCCCGACCGCACCATGAGCAGGGTGCCGCTGTACGTGAAAACGCCCTTGAGGATGAAGACCAGGACCAGCAGGGCGGGCAGGAGCCAGGTCTTCTCCTGGAAGGTGGCCTGGCTGGGCAGGTGGGCCACGGCCCACGCCTTGAGGTCGGCCACCAGCTGGATGCGCGGCACGCCCGCAGAGGCCTCCTCCTTGACGCCCATGAGCATGGAGAAGATCAGGTTGGTGATGCCGATCATGGCCCCCTGGCAGGAGCCCGCCAGGGTCAGGAGCAGGGAGCCCCCCACCATCAGGGGCAGGAAGCGCTTGAGATGTTCGCGGTAGAACCGGGCGAAGTTCGACATCCAACTACTCTACCAGCCCTACTCCACCGTCACCTTCACGCTGCTTTTGGCGTCGTCCACCGACAGGAGCACGCTCCCCCGGGGCAGGGACGCGGCCTGGTCGGTGAGGCCTTCCAGGTCGAAACCCTTGGTCCGGGCCTGGCGGATCTGGGCGTCGGTGAGGTAGTTTCCCACGGCCCGGGCCAGGCTGAGGGCCAGGCGGATGGTGATCGTGTCCGGCTTGCCGGTCTCCTTGATGCGGATGACCAGGAACCGCGCCTGCCGGTCCCGGGCCGGCACGGACTTCAGGCCCATGGTGGCCAGGGCCGAGGCGCAGGCATCGGCGTAGCCCGGCACCTGGAGCCCCTTGCGCAGGCCATCGGCCGCCCGGGGATCGCACACCTTGGCCAATTGGAGGGCGGCGGCCACCTGCACGTCCAGGTTGGGATCCTTCAGGGCCTCCAGGAGCCCGGGGGTGGCCCGGGGATGCTGCCCCTGGCGAATGCCCCAGCAGCGCACCCGGTTCATGCGGGCTTCCTTGCCCAGGAGCCGCTGGTCGGGGTGGGCGTCCAGGAAGGCGGTGTAGGCTTCGGCGGCTTCGTCCCAGCGCTGGTCGGATTCCAGCGAGGCCGCCAGCCAGAACCGGGCCTCGGCGCTCCGGGGGGAATCGGGGTGGGCCGCAAGGAACGCCCGGTACGCCGCCGCGGCCTCGAACCACCGCTGGGCGTACCGCAGGTTCTTGGCTTCGCGCAGCAGGCCGTCCGCCGCGCTCTCCCGCGGGCCGGCGACGGCCGCGGAAGGCTCGGGGGCGGGGTCCGGCGAGGGCCCGCCCGACAGCGCCAAGGTCAGGACCAGCGCGATCAAATCGACCCTCCCTTGAGCAGCCGGCTGAGCCTCTGGGCTTCATCCTCAAGGCCGTGGGTGTCCGCCCACTGCCTCAGCTCCTGGGCCCGCTGGGGATCCATGCAGGGATCCTCGAGGGAGAGTTCCCGCAGCCAGGCATGGAGGTCCTCCCGCACCGCCTCGGCCTCGGGGGCCGGGGCGAGCTGCGCGGAGAGGCCGTGGCTGGATTGCAGCAGGGCCAGGGCGATCTCGCGCTCGGCGGCGCGGTCCTCGGTGTTCTTGCGCTCGCAGACCTTGGGGTTCCGGGCGAATTCCTGGATGAGCGTGGAGGACTGCTGGAAGAAGGCCGCCCAGAGGCGATCCTGGGCCCGCTTCTGGGCCAGGTCCTGGATGCGGGCCTGGTCCTTGGCCACCACGGCCATCTCCCGGACGTTCACGGCATGGTAGGCCAGGGGCAGCGCCACCAGCACGGCCGCCGCGGCGGTCATGAGCCAGGGGAAGCGGCGGATCATCGGCACGGGGGCGGGCGCGCCCTCGGCGGCTGCGGCGGCGACGCCCTCGCCCAGGAGGGCCAGGTGGATTTCCAGAAGGCTGGCCAGGCGGGCCTGCGCCTCCGGGTCATCGGGCCAGAGCTCGGGCTGTTCGAGGATCTCGAAAGCCCTTTCGTCGCTCAATTCAGGTTCGGGTTTCATGGGTCACTTCCAGGTTCTTTCTCAATTTGGCGAGGCTTTGGAACAGGGTCGCCTTGACGGTTCCCTCGGCGCAGCCCAGGTCCTCGGCGATGCGCTTCACGGGGTGCTCCTGGACGTAATAGGCCAGGACCATGGTCCGCTGCCGCGGCGTCAGGCCCTCCAGGGCCTGTCGAAGGCTCCGGATCCGTCTGCCCTGGTCGACCTTTTCCCAGGGTGCGGGCTGGTGGGGATCGGGTGCGTCAAAGGTCTCGGGCGGGGGTAGCTCCCGACCTCGTTTACGGAGATGGTCCGTCGCCGCATTAGCCGCCAGGGTGAAAATCCACGCAGCGACCGGCCGGCCATCCTCGAAACGTTGGCAATGCTGGAGACATTTCAGGAAGACATCCTGGGTGAGCTCCTGCACCACCCCGGTCTCCCCCCCCAGGCGGCGGTGCAGGAAGGCGAAGACGGGCTTCTCGAAGCGGGCCATGAGGTGCGCGAGGGCCTCCTCCTGCCCGTCCTTGAGGCGCATCATCCAGTATTCCGGGGCGCGCTCCTCCAGGACCGCTGCGGTCATGGCCGGTGCACCAGGTCGGCCAGGGCCGGCTGGGAGAGCCTGCCCAGGGCCTGGTTGATCTGTTCGCCCGTCAATTGGCAGCGCAGGCCTATGCGCTTGCGTTCCTGGAGGATCTCGGGGGCCTGGCCGGGCTGGCCGCCCTGGAGGGTGGAGGCGGCGGCCACGAAGCGCTGGACCCAGGGCGCCACCTGCACCACGCCTTCGGGGGAGCCCGTGATGGCCAGTTCGAAGCGGTGGAGCCCGTTCTTGCCGGGTTGTCCGGGCGTGACGCTCCAGGCTAGCGCGTCGATGCCCTGGGGCAGGTTCCGGGCCAGCTCAGGCGGCACGTTGCCGGAAAGGCCGTCCAGGATGATCCGGGTCTGGATGAACCCCTGGAAGGGGGCGGAAGCGTTGATCCACGCCGCGGCTTCGGGAACCGGATGCCGGGGCGGGAAAGCGCCCGCGTCCAGCTTGGCCAGGGAGCGCAGGTCGCCCAGCCAGATGCGGCCGGCCGGGTCGGCCACGGCGCGGATGTGGTACTGGTTCACGTCCAGGATGACGTAGACGGGAAGTTCCTTCTTCCGCACCGGCAGGGACCCCTCCGCGGGAAACGCGTCGGCGATGGCCATCTGCACCGCCCGCTGGTCCCGGAAGCCGCCCAGCTGGATGAGGAAGTCCGGCGGGGCGCCGGCGGCGGAGAAGTTCATCACATAGAAGTTGATGCGCCCCGATTCCAGGTGGGGATTGATGCGGGCCTTCTTGAGGAAGAGATCCAGCGTCTGGTCGGCGTACGGAAAATTCGCCAGGTACGCCTGGAAGCTTCGCTGCTCAAGGAGCCAGCCCGCCTTGCCGGATAGGGCCACGACCGAACCCGCCGGGGCCGAGGCCACCCAGTCCGGCCCCGCGGAGCGCTGTCGCCCGCAGGCGATCGCCACGGCCAGGACCGCGGCTCCGCCCAGGGTGGCTCCTAGGATGCGGCGGGGCAGGTTCATGGACTCTCCGTTCGGTTGGGCTACGTTTTCGCTGCGAAAGGGCTTAGTCCGCCAGGGCCCGAAGGGCCGTGGGCAGGTGCGGGCTGCGCAGCAGGTGCTTCTGCTCGCTGTCCGACAGGAGGGCCCAGATGCGGATGGAGGCTTCCCTCGGGGTCTTGGGATTCAGCAGAAGCTCGGTCATCACCGCGGGGTGGGCCATGAGGGCGGCGTGGCCGGCGATGAGCTCGAGGATGGGTCGCGGCGTCTGCTTGTTCCGGGCCAGGCGAAGGAGGATGGTGGGGTCCAGTTGGCGATCGGCCACCAGCAGGCGCAGGGTGTCCTCGTCCTTGAGCACCTCCGCGGGCAGGTGGCGCATGAGTTCCCCGCCCGAGCCGCGCAGGGCGACGATGCGCTGGGGGATGGTCATCTGCTCGTACGACTCGCGCAGCATATCCAGGGCCGCCTTCTTCACCGACAGGTGGGGCACCCGCTGGTCCCGCAGCAGGTCCAGCAGGACCCGGGGCGGCCCGTCCAGGCTCCGGAGCAGGCCCAGCGCGGTGTCCTCGCCCAGGTGGACGTTGTGCAGCAGGGCCTCCCGCACGGAAGGATAGGCGCTCCAGGTGCGACTGGAGGCCAGGCGCTCGGCACGGATGCTGTCCAGGTGGGGGATGGCCGATATGAGCTCCCGGGCCGTGAGGCCGGGATTCTCCAAGGCCACGGCGAAGACCTGGGGGTCCGGGTCCCGCAGCGCCGCGACCATCTGGTCGGGCTGGGTGGCCTGGTTGGCCATGAAGACCCGCTCCTCCAGCGAAACCCATCGCCCTTCGGACTGCACCGGAGACAGCCCGCTGGCCTGGTTCGTGCGGCGCCGCTGAAGCCGGTCGAAGAACACCTTGATGACCCGGAGCATGCTGGGTGCCCGGCGCTTGGCCCAGAAGGTCAGGTACTGGTATTCCGACTCTTCCATCTGGGTGAACAGGCTCACGATGCGATGCAGGTGGCGCCGGTTCTGGCCGCCGCGCTCCAGGAGCATCACCAGGTCGCGGGTGGCGTCCATCTTCCGGCCCATGGCCGCCGGGCATCTCGGCGCCTCGGCCAGGGCCTCCCGCACGGGGTCCTTGAAATACCAGCGCGCCTCCTGGTAGATCTCCTCGAAGAGCTCCCGGCTCGCCCCCGGCAGGCAGGCCAGGAGCATCTCCTCGGAAAGGGCCGGATTGCGCAGGGCCGCCGCGCGCACCTCTGGCTCCTCGTCGGCGAGGTACCTCTGGAGGTCCTCCTGGACCAGGGTGGCTTCGGCGGCCGTGGCCCGGTCCTGCTTGGGGATCCGGTAGGGCAGGGGCGCCGGTCCCCGGCCCTGGGGGGGCAGCGTCAAGGCCTCCCAGTCGGGTTCGGCCGGCGGCAGCGGCGGCATCTCAAGGGTGCTCCCGGTGGAATGCACGGATTTGGCCAGCTGCTTGGCGAGCTGCTTGACGATGGGTTTCAGGTCCGGGGGCAGATCCTGGTAGATGGCCTTGATGGACTCGGCGCGTTCGGCCTTCTCCCCTTCGGGGGCGCGTTCCATCTCCCGCATGAGGTCGAAGAGGGAGACCGCCATTTCCAGGTCCCGCCGGATGGGCTCGGGCGTGTTCTCGTTGCCGGCCAGGGCGTGAAGCACCGGGGCGTGCACGAGCCAATGGGGGGTGCGCGCGATGAGCGTGAGCAGGCGCGGGGAGGTGAGGTTGCGCCCGAGGCTCTCGATGAGCTCGACCTGGCGCTCCGAGGGCATCTGGGGGCGGATGAGGGCCAGGTTCCTGAAGTGGAGCCGGTCCGGCTCCGGAAGGCTCAGGACGAAAGGCGCCTCGGGCTCAGCCACACCCCCTCCTCAGCAGCCGGGAAGGGTCAGGGATGCCGTGAGCGCCGCGTCGCCGCGGAGAAGGAGGCCGTCCACCGCCAGCCCCTGGATGCCCGAAATCTCCCGGGCCTGGGCCAGGTGGGCGGCGGTCTGGATGCTGCCGCCCATCCAGATGGAGAGGCGCGAACTCTGCGAAAGGACGCGGGCGGTCGCGAAATCCGGCACGACGGGCCGGGCCGCGGGAAGGTCCAGGAACAGGAGCCGCTTGAAGCCGAAATCGCCGATGCGCTTGCCCGCGGCCTCGGCGCTTTCGAGGCTGGTCCCGCCCCAGCCCGAGGGCAGGATCTCCCCCCCCCGCGCGTCCACGGCGGCGGTGAGGTGCTCGCGGAACCGCGCCAGGAGCTGCTCCACCATGACGGGAGAGCGCTGGAGGATGGTGCCCACGGCGAGCCAGGTGGCGCCGCGGTCCAGGAAGAACTGGGCCTGGTCGGAGCTGCGGATGCCCCCGCCCACCTGGATGCAGACCTTGGAGCGGCCCGCATGGAACTTCTGGATGGCCTGGGCGATCACCTCGCGGTTGTTGCCCTGCCCCCGGGCCGCGTCCACGTCCACCAGCGCCAGCCGGTGGCAGCCCTGGTCCAGCAGGTACGCCACCAGGGACAACAGGTCCGAACCTTCGTCCTCCCCCACGATGGGGATCGCGCGTCCGTTCCGGATGTTCACTGTCGGCAAGATCTTCAAGGGCCTTCGAACCTCAGTGCATGCTGGTGATGGTAACCGATGCGGGCCGCTTCAAGAAGGAGGCTTGGGCAGGGACGCGAGCAGGAGGCGCGCCGCCTCCATCTGGGCGCCCTTCAGGTTTCCCGCCCGGCCAACGGCCTCGAACCCGCCCACCACGGTCCGCACGGTGAAGGTGGGGGCGTGGTCCGGGCCCTGGCGTTCCAGCAGCTCGTATGCGGGCGGGGGCAAACCGAGCGCCGCCACGCGCTCCTGGAGCGTCGTCTTGTGGTCCCGGGCCTCCCAGATCCCCACGTAGGCCGCCCGGACCTGTTCCAGGAACCGGCGCTCGACGAGGGCCAGGACGCCCTCCAGCGGGTTCCCGCCCGCGGCCTGGACGTCCAGGAACACGGCCGCCAGCAGGGCCTCCATGGCGTCGGCCAAGGCGTTGCGCTGGCTGGCCCCGCCCTTGCGGGGAGACCGGGGCCCGGCCACCAACTCCACGCCCAGGTCCAGGGCCCAGGCGTGGAGGGCGTCGGTGCAGACCATGAGGCCCCGCAGCTTGGAGAGGGAACCCTCGGGCCACGAAGGGTGCTCGCGGTACGCCATGAGCGACACGCACAGGTCCAGGATGGAATCCCCCATGAACTCCAGGCGCTGGTTGTCGGGAAAGAGCCCGGAGGAGGGCGGCGTCAGGGCCGTGCGCAGCAGCGCCTCGTCCCGGAAGGTGTAGGCCAGCGCCGCCTCCAGCGGGGATGGGGGTCTGCCCGTGCGTTTCAATGGCCACCTTCCAAGGGAATCCTTCCAAGCTTTTCCTGGATGGCCCCGCGGGAGGATGCCACCATCGTCATCAATAATAACTGTTGTGCTCAAATCTGGACGCTCCGGGCGGCCGACCCTGCCTATAATGACGTAATTTCACCAACGGAGCCCCCGTGACCGAGGCCCTCAAGAACCTGCCCGTCCTCATGGGCGCCATGCGCCAGGAGGCGGTGAGCGGGGAACTCATCCTCGAGCAGAACGACGGCGTCCGCACCCTCTTCATCAGCCGGGGGGAGCTCCTCCACCTCAAGAGCGACGTGGCCGGGGAACAGTTCGGCAACTACCTGCTCCGCCAGGGCATCCTCGACCTTCCGTCCCTCAACGAGCTGCTGGCCAACGACGAGCGCTACCGCATCGGCGAGAAGGTGATCCAGTGGGGCATGATGACCCTCGAGGAGCGCGATCTCCACCTGCAGGCCCTGCAGGAGCAGATCATGATCCACGCCCTGGAGCACCCGGTGCTCCAGTGGACCTGGCACGCCGGACCCATGGAGAAGCGGCTGGAGCAGGACCTGCATTTCAAGCTCCAGCACCGGCACTTCATCTGGAACACCTTCCAGGAGTCCCACTACCTCACCGACCTCCTGACGGTCCTGGACCAGGAGGCCGACTGGCGGTGGGAGGGGCGCAGGGATCTGGTGGAGAGCCTCAGCGACCTGCCCCTCACGCCGGGCACCGCGTACGCCCTCTCCTTCCTGGGGGCCGACCCCATCAGCTTCGAGACCTTCCGCTCCCTGAGCGCCCTGGAGGAGGAGGCCGCGGGCCGCTTCATCATCACCCTGTGGGCCCTGGGGGCCCTGGTGCTCTGCGGAGGAAGGCTGCCCAGCGTCGGCGGCGAGACGCCCGAGCCCCCCGCCCAGGCGCCCGTCACGCCGCACCTGCCCATGCCCCCGCTGCCCCAGCGGGGCCCCAAGGAGTTTCCCCTCATCTTCCCCCCGGGCGGAGGCCGCGCGCGCATCCACGTGCCGCCCCCCCTGGAACCCCAG
>DBMS01000050.1 GCA_002297665.1 Holophagaceae bacterium UBA692
CCCCGCGACGGCAGCGGGGCCTCCTATTGCGTAGACAGGCTCCTGGGGAATCAGCGCAGCGTCGTGTCCAGGAAGGTGTAGGCCAGGGCCCAGAAGTGGGCGGTCTGGCGATTGTCCGCGCCCGCGCCGTGCCCGCCCTCGATGTTCTCGAAGTAGCGCACGTTGTAGCCCATGTCCTTCATCTTCGCGAACATCTTCCGGGCGTGGGCGGGGTGCACCCGGTCGTCCCGGGTGGTGGTCATGAAGAAGGTGGCCGGGTACGTCTGGCCGGCCTTCACGTTCTGGTAGGGGGAGAAGGTCTTGAGGTAGGCCCACTCCTCGGGCTTGTCGGGATCGCCGTACTCCTCGATCCAGGAGGCTCCGGCCAGCAGATGGGAGTAGCGCTTCATGTCCAGCAGGGGCACCTGGCACACCACGGCCCCCATGAGCTCGGGATACATGACCAGCATGTTGCCCACGAGGAGGCCGCCGTTGCTGCCGCCCATGATCCCCAGGTGCCGGGGGGACGTCACCTTCCGGGCCGCCAGGTCCCGGGCCACCGCCGCGAAGTCTTCATAGGCGCGGGGACGGTTGGCCTTGAGGGCGGCCTGGTGCCACCGGGGCCCGTACTCGCCGCCGCCGCGGATGTTGGCCAGGGCCAGGACGCCGCCCCGGCTCAGCCAGGCGCGGCCCACGGCCCCGGAGTAGTAGGGGACGGAGGAGACCTCGAAGCCGCCGTAGCCGTCCAGGAGGGTCGGATTCGTCCCGTCCAGCTTCAGGCCCTTGCGGGCGACCTGGAAGTAGGGGATGCGGGTGCCGTCCTTGGAGGCGGTGAAGTGCTGGGTGACCTCGAGGCCGGAGGCGTCGAAGAAGGCCGGCAGGGCCTTGAGCAGCTCCGGTTCCCGGCCCAGGGTCCCCATGTAGAAGGAATCGGGGGTGAGGAAGTCCCGGGTGACCATGAAGAAGTCGTCCGTGGCGTCCTCGTCCACCGCGGAGACCGAGGTGGTGCCCATTTTCGGCGCGCCCTTGAGGGGCTCGGCCTTCCAGGTGCCCGGGGTCAGCACCGAAAGGCGGTTCTTGACGTCATCCATGACGTTGAGCACGAGGAGGTTCCGGGTCCAGGTGAAGTCCTCCAGCGAGGTGGTGGCGGTGGGCTGGAAGAGCACCGCGAAGTCCCGCTTCCCGGCCAGGAAGTCATCGGCCTTCATGGCCAGCAGGGAACCCGCCGCGTAGGTCTTTCCGGCCTCCGTCCACGCGGAGCGCAGCTTGACCGTGAGCCACTCGCGGTGGAAGGAGGGCTCCGCGTCCAGGGGCACCTCCACCTTGCGCCGGGACCCGTCCTTGGCCAGCAGGAACGTCTCGCTGGTGAAGAAGGAGGGCTTGCGGTAGAGGAAGTCGCGCTCGAACCCGGGGGTGGAGTCGTGGTAGGCCGTGGCCTCCATGTCGGTCTCCAGGCCCTCGAAGACCACCTTGGCCTGGGCCAGGGGGGTGCCGCGCTTCCACACCTTGGCGACCCGGGGATACCCCGAGCTCGTCATGGAGCCCTTGCCGAAGTCGGTGCCCACGAACAGGGTGTCCGCGTCGATCCAGCTCACCTGGGACTTCGCCAGGGGCAGGGAGAAGCCGCCCTCCACGAAGGTCCGGGTCTCCACGTCGAACTCGCGCACCACCGCCGCGTCGGAGCCCCCGGGGGACAGGGACACCAGGCACCGCCGGAAGCCCGGCCGCAGGAACTGCGCCCCGTGGAACACCCACCCCTGGTTCTCCGCCTTGCCCAGGGCGTCGATATCCAGCACGGTCTCCCATTCGGGCTCGGCCTTGCGGTACGAAGCCAGGGTGGTGCGCCGCCAGAGGCCGCGGGGATGCGCCGCGTCCCGCCAGAAGTTGTAGTAGTGGGCGCCGGCCTTGGAGATGTAGGGGATCTTCGCCTTGGAGTCCAGGATCGCCAGCAGGTCGCCCTCCAGGGCCTTGTAGGCGGGGGTGCCTTCCAGCTCCTTGGCGGTGGAGGCGTTGGCGGCCCTTACCCAGTCGAGGGATTTTTCGCCGGTGACGTCCTCCAGCCAGAGGTAGGCGTCCTCGGGGGCGGGGACGGGCGGGGGAGTCTTTCCTGAGGCCATGAGCGAGATCCCTAGAAGGATGGGCATCCATCTTCGTGCCATTTGCGACTCCGGGTCCAGTTACGTCAGGTAACCAGACAACCTTCCCATCGAACGGCCAAGCGTGTCAAAGGGGATCAGGAGCCTTCGTACAGACGCTCGATGGCCTCCGCGTAGCGCTCGCACACCGCCTTGCGCTTGATCTTGAGGCTGGGGGTGAGCAGGCCCGAGTCCAGGGTCATCTCCTCGCAGGACAGGACGATCTTCCGGATGCGCTCGAAGTTGGACAGGGGCTCGTTGATGCGCTCGATGCGGGCCATCACCTTGGCCACGGCCTCGGGCCGGGCCACCAGCTCGGCGTCCGAGGCGTACGGGATCCCGGCGCGTTCCGCCCAGCGGCGCAGGCTGGCCATGTTGGCGACCACGATGGCGCTCAGGAAGTTCCGGTGATCCCCGATGACCACGGCCTGGGCGATGTACTTGTCCTGGGCCAGGAGCCGCTCCAGGGGCTGGGGAGCCACGTTCTTGCCGCCGGAGGTGACCAGGAGCTCCTTCTTGCGGTCGGTGATGCGAAGGCGCCCCAGTTCGTCCATGGCCCCGATGTCGCCGGTGCGGAAATAGCCCTCCTCGTCGAAGGCCTGCCCCGTGGCGAAGGGGTCGTTCCAGTAGCCCAGGGTGACGTTGGGTCCCTGGCAGAGGATCTCCCCGTCCCCGCTCAGCTTGAGGAAGGGCTTTCCCTGCCACTCGTCCAGGAGCGGCTTGCCCACGTAGCCGGGCCGCACCTGATTGACCCGGTTGATGGTCAGGATGGGACTGGTCTCCGAGAGTCCGTAGCCCTCGAAGACCGGCACACCGGCGGCCCAGAAGAACTCCATGACGGGCGCCCCGAGCGCCGCCCCGCCGGAAGCGGAGATCTCCAGCCGCCCCCCGAGCCGCTCCCGGACCTTGGAGAAGACGGCCTTGTCCGCGGCCCGGTAGAGCGCGCCCAGCACGATCCCCGGCGCCTTGCCCACGTAGCGCAGCGCCGCCATCTTCCGGCCCACCCACATGGCCCAGTGGAAGAGGTAGCGCTTGGCGGGGCCCGCCGCCGCGACCGCCTCGCGGATGCGGGCGTAGACCTTCTCGTAGACCCGCGGCACGGCCAGCAGCACCTGGGGGCGCACCTCCAGGAAGGCCGCGGGCAGGTTCTCCAGGTCCGTGACGTAGTAGATCGCCACCCCCGCGTGGAACATCGTGTAGTGCCCCCCCATCCGCTCGAAGATGTGGGAAAGCGGAAGGAAGCTCATGCAGCGCTGCCCCGGATGGACCTCGAGCACCGCCAGGGCGGCCAGGATGTTGGAGACGAGGTTCCCGTGGGTGAGCATCGCCCCCTTGGGCTCGCCGGTGGTGCCCGAGGTGTAGATGAGGGTGAGCAGCTGGCCCGGGTCCCTGCGGGAGGCCCATTCCCGCACCTGGGGCCGCTGGTCCTCCCGGAGCCTGCCGGCGGCCTGCAGGTCCCGCCAGGTGAGGATGCGCCGGCCGGGGACCTCGGGAGCCTCGCCGTCCATGAGCACCGCGGCCTGCAGTTCGGGCAGCCGGGACCAGGCCCCCAGGACCTTGTCCAGCTGCGCCCGGGACGAGCACAGGATCATCCTCGCCCCGCTGTGCCGGATGATGTACTCGGTGGAATTCGGGTTGAGGGTGGGATAGACCGGGGCGGTGACGATGCCGAGGATGGCGCAGGCGTAGTCGGCCATGGCCCACTCGGGCCGGTTCTCGCTGAGGATGGCCACCCGGTCGCCCTCCAGGATCCCCTCGTGGCGCAGCGCCAGGGCCAGGCGCTCCACGATCGTCCGGATCTCGCGGTGGGACAGCGGCACGTAGGTTCCCCCGGCCTTGAAGGCCATGGCGTCGGGCAGGTCATGACCCAGGGCTTCGTAGAAAAGCTCCGCAATGGTCTTGATCACCGGGGTCTCCTTTGAGGTTGGGTCATCCTATATCCAATTCCCAGGGAAAAAAGAAATAATCAAATCTTGCAAGGGGGTCCGGGAGGCGGCAGAATGCTCCATCTTTTCGAGCGCCGCCGCCGTGCTGATGGGTTTCCTCGGGATCGTGGGCGGGTCTGGAACCTGAAAAATCGTCCAATTCATTCGATATTAATAAATCGATTCCGTCCGTTATCCCCCGCTCGACCTTCAAGACCACTTCGTCATCTTATAGGAGCGCCCGCACCATGAAATACGAAGGCCAGGCCATCCAGTGTTCCATGCTCGAAGGCGGGATCGTCGAGCTCCGGTTCGACCTGAAGGACGACTCCGTCAACAAGTTCAACAAAGTCACACTCTCCGAATTGACGGACGTCATCGGGCTGCTCAAAGCCGACCCTGGGGTCCGTGGTTTGCTTGTGACAAGCGGCAAGGATTGCTTCATCGTCGGAGCCGACGTCACGGAATTCACTGAATATTTCAAGAACCCGGAGGAGCAGCTCACCGAATGGCTCCTGCAAATAGATAAATTGTTCTCCACCGTGGAGGACTTTCCCTTCCCGTCGGTGGCGGCCATCAACGGCTTCGCCTTCGGCGGGGGGCTGGAGTTCTGTCTCGCCGCCAGCTACCGCGTCATGGCCTCGGACACCCGCATCGGGGTCCCGGAGACCAAGCTGGGCATCTTCCCGGGCTGGGGCGGCACCGTGCGCCTCTCCCGGCTCACGGGGGCCGACAACGCCATCGAGTGGATCGCCGCCGGGGAGCAGCACGGCGCCGACGCGGCCCTGAAGGTCGGCGCCGTCGACGCCGTGGTGCCTCCCGGGGACGTGCGGGAGGCCGCCCTGGACCTCCTCGGCCAGGCCGTGGCCGGGCGCCGGGACTGGAAGGCCCGCCGCCTTGAGAAGGTATCGCCCCTCAAGCTGGCTCCCACCGAGGCCATGATGGTCTTCGAGGGGGCCAAGGCCTTCGTGGCCGCCAAGGCCGGCCCCAACTACCCTGCCCCCGTGGCCGCCATCGAGGCCATGCAGCGGGGCGCCACCCGGGGCCGGGACGACGCGCTGGCCATCGAGGCCGCCGCGTTCGCGCGCATGGCCAGGACGCCCACCGCCTACCACCTGGTGACCATCTTCCTGGGCGACCACCACGTGGGCCGGGTGGCCCGGAAGCTGGCCAAGGCCGGCGGGAAGGTGGAGTCCGCCGCCGTGCTGGGGGCCGGGATCATGGGCGGGGGCATCGCCCACCAGTCCGCCTCCAGGGGCACGCGCATCCTCATGAAGGACATCGCCGACACGGCCCTGGACCTGGGCATGGCCGAGGCCGGGAAACTCCTGCTCAAGCGCGTGGAGCGGGGCAAGCTCACCGCGGAGGCCATGGCCGGCGTCCTCGCCCGCATCCGGCCCACCCTCTCCTACGGCGACTTCAAGGCCGTCGACCTGGCCGTGGAGGCGGTGGTGGAGAACGAGAAGGTCAAGCGGGCGGTCCTGGCGGAGGTGGAGGACCAGGTGCGGGAGGACGCCATCCTGGCCAGCAACACGTCCACCATCTCCATCACGCGCCTGGCCGAGGGCCTCAAGCGGCCGGAGAACTTCTGCGGCATGCACTTCTTCAACCCCGTGCACAAGATGCCCCTGGTGGAGGTGATCCGGGGCCGAGCGTCCTCCGAGCGCGCCGTGGCCACCGCCGTGGGCTACGCCCTGGCCATGGGCAAGACCCCCATCGTCGTCAACGATTGCCCCGGATTCCTGGTGAACCGGGTGCTGTTCCCCTACTTCGCCGGGTTCCTCAAGCTCCTGGAGGAGGGCGTGGACTTCCAGCGCGTCGACAAGGTCATGGAGAAGTTCGGCTGGCCCATGGGGCCCGCCTACCTCCTGGACGTGGTGGGCATCGACACCGCGCACCACGCCGCCGCCGTCATGGCCCGGGAATTCCCGGACCGCATGGCCCACCCGGCGCGGACGGCCATCGACGCCATGTTCGAGCTGGGGCGCTTCGGGCAAAAGAACGGCAAAGGCTTCTACGCCTACGTGCCCGACAGGAAGGGCGCCCCGAAGAAGGAGCCCGACCCCGGGACGCCCGGGATCCTCGCGCCCCTGGCCCGCGCGGATGCCGCGCCCCTCACGGACGCGGACGTCATCGACCGCATGATGCTCCCCATGGTCATCGAGTGCTCGCGCTGCCTGGAGGACGGCATCGTGGCCACGCCGGTGGAGGTCGACATCGGCCTGGTGTACGGCCTGGGCTTCCCGCCCTTCCGGGGCGGGGCCCTGCGCTACGCCGACGCCGTGGGGCTCAGGGCCCTCTGCCAGAAGGCCGAGGCGCTCAAGGGGCTCGGCAGGCTCTACGAACCCACGGTCCAGATGCAAAAGCTCGCCGAAGCCGGCCTCGGCTTCCATCAGGAGAACCAGCGATGAAAGACGTCGTCGTCGTCGATGCCGTGCGCTCCCCCATGGGCCGGTCCAAGGGGGGCATGTTCCGCAACGTCCGGGCCGAGAACCTCTCCGCGGCCATGATCACCGCCCTGCTAAAGCGCAACCCCAAGGTCGATCCCGCCGAGGTGGAGGACGTCATCTGGGGCTGCGTGCAGCAGACCCTGGAGCAGGGCTTCAACATCGCCCGGTTCGCGTCCCTCATGACGGCCATTCCCCACACCGCCAGCGCCCAGACCGTGAACCGCCTCTGCGGTTCCTCCATGCAGGCCCTCCATTCCGCCGCCCAGGCCATCATGACGGGCAACGGCGAGGTGTTCGTGGTGGGCGGCGTGGAGCACATGGGCCACCTCCCCATGACCCACGGCGTGGACCCCAACCCCGCGCTCAGCAAGTTCGCCGCGAAGGCCTCGGGCATGATGGGCCTCACCGCCGAGGTCCTGGCCAGGATGCACGGCATCACCCGCGCCGCCCAGGACCAGTTCGCCCTGCGCTCGCACCAGAAGGCCCACGCCGCCTCCACGGAAGGCCGGTTCGGGGACGAGATCGTCCCCGTGGAGGGCCACGACGAGCGCGGCTTCTCCCGCCTGTGCGACGCGGACGAGGTGATCCGACCGGATTCCACCCTGGAGGCCCTGGCGGCCCTCAAGCCCGCCTTCGACCCCAGGAGCGGGACCGTCACCGCCGGCAACTCCTCGGCCATCTCCGACGGGGCCTCGGCCCTCCTGGTCATGTCCCTGGACCGGGCCCGCGCCCTGGGCCTGACGCCCATGGCCCGGGTCAAGGCCATGGCCACCGCCGGCGTGGACCCCTCCATCATGGGCTATGGCCCCGTGCCGGCCGTGAAGAAGGCCCTGGCCCGGGCCCAGATGAAGGCAAGCGACATCGAACTGTGGGAGCTCAACGAAGCCTTCGCCGCCCAGGCCCTCCCGGTGCTCAAGGACCTGCAGCTGCGGGACCACGTGGAAACGAAGGTCAACCTGAACGGCGGCGCCATCGCCCTGGGCCACCCCCTGGGATGTTCGGGCGCCCGGATCACCACCACCCTCCTCCACCTCATGAAGGCAGGCAACCGATCGACCGGGGTGGCCACCATGTGCATCGGCCTCGGACAGGGCATCGCCACCGTCTTCGAACGCGTATAGTACCCGGCATTCCAACGCACCAGGTTTCCTCACCGACACGGAGGCACTATGGCTCAGATTCTTGCGGACCGCAGGGATATCGATTTCGTCCTTCACGAGCAGCTGAAGGTCGAGGCGCTCAGCGCGCACGGCCGGTTCAACGACTTCAGCCGCAAGTCCATCGACCTGATCATCAACGAGGCCCGCAACCTGGCCGTGAAGGAGATCCTCCCCACCCAGGTGGACGGGGACCGCATCGGGGCCCGCTTCGACCAGGGCAAGGTCCAGGTGCCGCCGTCCTTCCACAAGGCCTGGAAGGCCCTCCGGGAAGGCGACTGGCTCGCCATGACGGAGGACCCGGACTGGGGCGGCCAGGGCATGCCGCGGGTGGTGGCCACGGCCGCCTCCGACTACCTCATGGGGGCCAATTTCGCCTTCATGATGCACGCCGGGCTCACCCACGGGGCCGGCAAGCTCATCGAGACCTTCGGCACGGACGCCCAGAAGCGCCTCTACCTCAAGAAGCTCTTCACCGGGGAGTGGACGGGCACCATGCTGCTCACCGAACCCGAGGCGGGCTCGGACGTGGGCGCCCTCACCACCACCGCCACGCCCAACCCCGACGGCACCTACAGCATCACCGGGAACAAGATCTTCATTTCGGGCGGGGAGCACGACCTCACGCCCAACATCATCCACCCGGTGCTGGCCCGCATCGAGGGGGCCCCCGCCGGCACCGCGGGCATCTCGCTCTTCGTGGTGCCCAGGATCCGCGTGAACGACGACGGCAGCCTGGGGGAACCCAACGACGTCGTGTGCACCGGCATCGAGGAGAAGATGGGCATCCACGGCAACGCCACCTGCTCCATCGCCCTGGGCGGCAAGGGCGGGTGCCGGGGCACGCTCCTGGGCGAGGCCAACAAGGGCATGCGGGCCATGTTCATGATGATGAACGACGCCCGGCTCATGGTGGGCAACCAGGGCCTGTCCTGCGCCAGCCCCTCCTACCTCTACGCCCTGAACTACGCCCGCACCCGCCTCCAGGGCCGGCACCTGCTCAAGATGATGGACAAGAGCGCGCCCGCCGTGCCCATCATCCAGCACCCCGACGTGCGCCGGATGCTCATGCTCATGAAGGTCCACGTCGAGGGCATCCGCAGCCTCTTCTACTACCTCGCCCACTGCTCGGACCGCATCGCGGTGTCCGCGGATCCGGACGAGAAGGCCCGGCTCCAGGGCATCATCGACTTCCTCATCCCCATCGCCAAGGGCTACGTCACCGAGCGCTGCTTCGACGTGTGCAGCCTGGGCGTCCAGGTCTACGGCGGCTACGGCTACATCCGCGAATACCCCGTGGAGCAGCTTCTGCGGGACTGCCGGATCACGGCCATCTACGAAGGCACCAACGGCATCCAGGCCATGGACCTGCTGGGCCGCAAGCTGGGCCAGAACCAGGGCCGGCCCATCATGGACCTGTTCGATGAGATCCGCGGGACGCTGGCCGCGGCCCGGGACGCGGACCGCGCCGCGCCCCTGGCCGAGGCCCTCGAGCCCGCCGTCATCCGCCTGGAGGAGGTCGCCCGGCACATGGGCACCACCGCCCTCTACGGGGACCTGCCCACCGCCGCCGCCCACGCCCACCCCTTCATGGAGGTGTGCGGCGACGTGGTCCTGGGCTGGCAGCTCCTGTGGCGGGCCAGGACGGCGGCCGAGGCCCTGGCCGCCGGCGCCAAGGAAAAGGACGTCCCCTTCTATGAGGGGCAGATCCGGAGCGCCCAGTTCTTCACCGCGGTGCTCCTGCCCGTGGCCCTGGGCCGCATGGACGCCATCCTCTCCGGCTGCGCCGTGGCGGTGGAGATCCCCGACGACGCCTTCGGCGGCAAGTGACCATGGTCCCCTTCTCGCCGGCCACCGCAACCCTGGCGGGCCTCCCCGCCCGGATCCCGTTCCTCCTCATCCCCCTGGCGGGCCTGGCGGTCTTCGCCTGGATCATCCGCCGGCGCCTGGAGCCCCTGCTCCGCGCCGCGCCGGATCCCCGGCGGGGCCAGACGGGGGCGAGGCTCCGGCTGGTCCTCAAGATCTGGCTCGCCCAGTGGCGCCATCCCCGCTACCTGCTGGCGGGGGTCCTGCACATCATCCTCTTCTTCGGCTTCCTGGTCCTGGGCGCGCGCTCGACGCAGCTGGTTTTCCTGGGGTTCATCGACGGGTTCACCCTGCCGGGCTTCGGACACGCCTACGACGTGGTCAAGGACTACGCGGCCACGGCCACCTTCGCGGCCGTGGCCATCCTCGCCGTGCGCCGCGCCGCCTTCAGGCCGGCCCGCTACGCCGTTCCGGCGGACATGGGCAAGGACCACACCCCGGAAGCCCTGCTGATCCTGGGCATGATCCTCACCCTGCTCCTGTCCGAGAGCCTCTTCGAGGGCAGCCTCCTGGCCGCCACCGGCGGCGCCGCCTCGCCCCTGACCCTGGCCTGGGCCTTCCGGCACGCCCTGGCCTCGACCCCGGCGCCGGCGCTGGGGCACCTGAACCTGGCCGCCTACGCCATCCACGACCTCACCTTCTTCCTCTTCCTGTGCTTCCTGCCCCTGGGCAAGCACTTCCACGTCATCACGTCGCTCTTCAACGTGTTCTGGATGCGGGTGGAGACCGGCAACGTCAAGCCCGTGCGCCACGGGGTCGGCGACGCCCAGCTGGATGAGGTCAAGTCCTTCGGCGTCAAGAAGTTCGAGGACTTCACCTGGAAGCACATGCTCGACTTCTACAGCTGCGCGGACTGCGGGCGCTGCACGGACCGGTGCCCGGCCAACTTCGTCAAGCGGCCCCTCTCCCCCCGCTTCATCAGCATCAAGGCCCGGGACTACGCCTTCGCCCACTATCCCCTGCTGGGCGAGGCGGTGGAAGGCAAGCCCCTGGTGGGCAGCATCTTCAGCGAGGACGAGATCTGGAGCTGCACCACCTGCGGCGCCTGCGAGGAGGAATGCCCCCTGGGCATCGAGTACCTGGACAAGATCGTGGACCTGCGCCGGGGCATGGTGGACGAGGGCCTCGTGCCCCAGTCCATGCAGAAGCCCCTGGGCGCCCTGGAGAAGCGCGGCAACCCCTGGGGCAAGCTGGAGAAGAAGCGCGCCGACTGGGCCGCGGACGCGGGCGTGGCCGTCAAGCAGGTGGACGCCGGCGACACCGCCCCGACCCTCTACTTCGTGGACAGCATCAGCAGCTACGACGACCGCATGCAGAAGATCGCCCAGGCCTCGGCCCGCATCCTGGCCAAGGCCGAGGTGGACTTCGTGGTGCTGGGCAAGGAGGAGAAGGACAGCGGCCACGACGTCAGGCGCTTCGGGGAGGAGATGCTCTTCCAGAGCCTGAAGGACCACAACACCGAAGGCATCCGCGCCTCCCAGGCCACCCGCATCGTCACCAACGACCCCCACGCCCTCAACGCCCTCAAGCACGACTACCCCGGGATCCCGCCCGTGCAGCACATGAGCGAGCTCATCGCCGCCGGCCTCGAGAGCGGCAAGCTGCGGATGCGGGCGCCCGCCGACGGCCGCACCTACACCTACCACGACCCCTGCTACCTGGGCCGCCACAACGGCGTCTACGACCCGCCCCGGCAGGCCCTGGACGCCATCCCCGGCCTCAAGCGCGTGGAGATGGAGGGCAACTGCCGGGACCGCTCCTTCTGCTGCGGCGGGGGCGGCCTCATGCTCTTCTACGAGCCCCACGAGGAGCAGCGCATGGGCGTGGTGCGGGTGGAGATGGCCCGCAAGGCCGGAGCCGACGTCATCGTCACCGCGTGCCCCTACTGCCTCACCAACATCGAGGACGCCATCAAGGTGGCCGGCCTCGAAGGCAAGATGGAAGCCATCGACCTGTGCGAGCTGGTCGACGGCCACCTCGAGAACGACTGACCCCGGAGGAACGGAATGGAGATCCTGGTTTGCGTGAAACGCGTTCCCGACGCCGCGGAGAACGAGATCGCCGTGGAGGGCGGCGCCCTTCGCGGCGACGACCTCGTGTATTCGGTGAACGAATGGGACAACTATGCGGTGGAGGAGGCCATCCAGATCGTCGAGAGGGAGGGCGGCAGCGTCACCGTCGTTACCGTGGGCGACGGGGAGTCCGAGGAGGTGCTGCGCCGCGAGATGGCCATGGGCGCCAACCAGGGCCTGCTCCTCTCGGACCCGGCCTTCGCCGGCGCCGACGGCCTGGGCCTGGCCACGGTCCTGGCCGCCGCCGTGCGCAGGGGCGCCTACGACCTGGTCCTCACCGGGGCCCAGGCCGACGACGGCGCCGCCCAGGTGGGCGGGATGCTGGCGGCCATCCTGGATTGGCCCTTCGCGTCCCTCGTCAACAGCATCGAGGCGCAGGGGGGCCTCCTGCGCGTGGGCCGCGAGATCGAAGGGGGCGCCCAGGAGGTGAGCGAGATCGACCTGCCCTGCGTGCTCTCCATCCAGACCGGCATCAACGAGCCCCGGTACGTGGGCCTCCGGGGCATCCGCAAGGTGGCCTCCGTGGAGCTGCCCGTGCTGGACGCCGCCGCCCTGGGCGTGGCGCCGGCGCCCGCCAGGGTCCGCCGCATCGACTACTTCGTGCCGCCGGCGGGGGCCGGCGCGGACATGCTCACCGGGTCCACGGCCGAACTGGCCGGGCAGCTGGTGGAGCTCCTGAAGGCCAAGGGAGGGCTCAAGTGATGGACAACGTCTTCGCATACCTGGCCCACGCCGGCGGCAAGCTGGACGACTCCGCCCTGGAGCTCCTGGGAGCCGCCCGCACCCTCTTCCCCGGCGCCGCCCCCGTCGCCCTGGCGGCGGGCTCCGGCGCCTCCCTGGACGCCGCCTGCCAGGAGGCCGCGGCTTCCTTCGCCGAGGTGTGGAAGTTCGACCAGGAGGTCCTGGCCTACCCCAACGCCGAGCTCCTCCGGCCCCTCCTGGCCCGCGTCCTGCCCCCGGGCGCCATCGTGCTCCTGCCCCACAGCACCCTGGGCATGGACCTGGGACCCGGGCTCTCCGTGAAGCTGGGCGCGGCCTACCTGCCCGACGTGGTGGACGGCTCCGCCGCAGCGGGCATGACCCTCGAGGCCGTGCGCCAGGAATTCAGCGGCCAGGCCTCGGCCCACGTGACCTGCGACCTGTCCGCGGGCGCCGTGGTCACCCTGCGTTCCGGGGCCTTCAAGGCCGACGCGTCCCGGTCGGCGGCGGGCCGGATCGTGGACCGCTCCCCCGACGCCGCGGGCCTCGCCGCGCGCCGGCGCTTCGTCAAGCTGGTGCAGGCCGAGGCCGGGGACATCGACATCACCCGCGAGGAGGTGCTGGTGTCGGTGGGACGGGGCATCGGGGACAAGGAGAACATCGCCCTGGTGGAGGAACTGGCCGGGGCCATGGGCGCGGCCCTGTGCTGCTCCCGCCCCATCGTGGACGCCAAGTGGCTGGAGAAGCCCCGCCAGGTGGGCACCTCGGGCCAGACCGTCAAGCCCAGGGTCTACCTGGCCCTGGGCATCAGCGGCTCCTTCCAGCACCTGGGCGGCATCAAGGGCAGCCCCTTCCTGGTGGCCGTGAACAAGAACCCCAAGGCCCCCATCTTCCAGGCCGCAAGCGTGGGCGTCGTGGCGGATCTGCTGGAGCTGGTGCCGGCGTTGACGGAGGCGATCCGGAAGGGGCGCTGATCCGACCTTCCCGGCGGGGGCGTTGGGCCGGCCCGGACTCCCTGGAATGCATCGAGTTTCGAGGTAAGATGGGGGGACCCCACCCCCATCGGAGGCTCGATGCGCCCCAACCTCTGCCACGCCCTCGTACTGGCCCCCTCCCTGCTCCTGGGGCAGAGCGACCTGCCCCGGTTCGTGACCCATCCCCACATCCACGGCGACCAGGTGGTCTTCACCTACGAGGGCGACCTCTGGACCGGGACCGTCAAGGGCGGCCCGGCCCGGCGGCTCACGAGCCATCCGGGCGAGGAGTTCGCGGCGCGCTTCAGCCCGGACGGGAAGTGGCTGGCCTTCACCGGCCAGTACGACGGGGGCAGCAACGTGTACTTGATGCCCGCGGGAGGCGGGACGCCCCGGCGCCTCACCTGGCGGGGAGCCTGCACCGTCCAGGGCTGGACCCCGGACGGAGCGCGGATTCTCTACCGGGCCGCGGTGCAGGGCGACTGCAACCCCATGACCCAGATGTGGACGGTGGATCTCCAGGGCAACGAGCCCCAGGCCCTGCCGCTTGGCAAGACCGCATTCCAGGCCGCCATCTCCCCCGACGGATCGAAGGTGCTCTTCAACCCCACGGGCAACGAGGACTACTACTGGAAGCGGTACAAGGGCGGGATGCACGCGGAGCTCTGGCTGGAGGACGTGAAGGCCGGAACCTGGCGGCGGGTCACCGATCATCCCGGCAAGAGCGCCTACCCCATGTGGACGGCCCAGGGCGGCGTCCTCTTCCTCTCCGACCGCAGCGAAGGGGGCTTCTCCAACCTGCACGCCCTCGACCTGGCCACCGGGGCCGCGAAGGCGCTGACGTCCTACAGGGACTTCGACGTGCAGTGGCCGGCCACCGACGGGCGCAGGGTCGTCTTCGTCAAGGGGGGCTTCCTCCACCTCCTGGACCCCGCCACGGGAGAGGCCCGCCGCCTCGAGGTCACGGCGCCCACCGACGGCTGGCGCGCCGGCCCCCGCACCATCAACGCCAAGGACTACATCCAGTCGGTGCGCCTGGCCCCGGGGGGGAAAACCCTCCTCCTGGAAGCCCGGGGCGAGCTGTTCTCGCTTCCCGCCGACGCCGCCGGATCCCCCCGGAACCTCACCGGGACGCCCGGCGTCCGCGAACGCTTCCCCGAGGTATCGCCGGACGGCAAGCGCGTCGCCTACCTTTCCGACGCCAGCGGCGAGTACGACCTCTACGTCCGCCCCGCCGAGGGGGGCCCCGCCACGCGCCTGGCCACGGGCCTGGCCACCACGCTCTACCACCTCTCCTGGAGCCCCGACGGCCAGAAGCTGATGTTCGGCGACAAGAGTTTCTCCCTCTACGTCATGGACGTGGCCACCGCCAGGCTCGAGCGCATCGACGGTTCGGCCAACCTCAAGAACGACGAGTTCACCTGGGAGGTGGCCGACTACGCCTGGGCCCCCGACTCCACCTGGATCGCCTACTCCTACCCCGAGGCCAACCGCAACAACCGCATCTGGCTCTACAACCTCAAGACCAGGCAGAAGGTCGCGCTCACCGACGGGTTCTTCGATTCCCTCAATCCCTGCTTCGACCTGGACGGGACCACCCTCTACTACCTGAGCTACAACAATTTCCAGGTGCGCCTCGACGCCGGCGAGATGAACGCCATCGAGCCCAACCCGGTCCAGGTCATGGCCGTCCGTCTTCGGGAAAACGAGGCGGGGCCTTTCCGCATCGACGTGGACGGACTGGGCGGCCGCACCTCGCTGCTGCCCCTCAAACCCGGCAACATCTTCCACCTCAAGGCCGGCAAGGGCCTCGTGGGGTATTCCACGGTGGAAGGCTGGGACGACTCCGTGGTGGAGGAGGTCTTCAGGCCGCGCGGCCAGACCAAGTGGCAGATGCACTTCTTCGAGACCGGGCCGAAGAAGGAGACCGTCCTGCCCGACCCCGTCGCCGAGTGGGGCTTCTCCCCCGACGGCGCCAGCCTCTATGTCCGCAGGGCCGACGCCGTCCATGCGGGCCCCGTCCAGGCCGTCCTGGCCACCAAGGCGCTGCCCGAGCGCATCAACCTGGACCGGCTGGCCCTCACGGTGGTCCCCCGGGAGGAATGGAAGCAGATCTTCGAGGACGCCTGGCGCTGGTACCGGGACTTCTTCTACGACGCCAACATGCACGGCCGGGACTGGAAGGCCGACCATGACCGCTACGCCCAGTGGCTGCCCCAGCTCACCAGCCGGGAGGACCTCAACTGGCTGCTGAGCCAGATGGTGGGCGACCTGTGCGTGAGCCACACCTACGTGAGCGGCGGCGACCGCGGACCCGTCCCCGCTCCCGGCCCCACGCGCACCGCGGGCCTCCTGGGCGCGGACCTGGCGGCGGAGGGCGGCCTCTACCGCTTCACGAGGATCCTGGGCCCCACGCCCTACGCACCTGCGTTGAAGGGGCCCCTGGCCGGGAAGGTGAAGGAGGGCGAGTACCTCATCGCCATCGACGGCACGCCCCTCAAGGCCCCGGAAGCCGTCTTCGAACACCTCCAGGTGGTTCCCGGCCAGAAGGTCGTGCTCACCGTCAACGCGCGGCCCGTGGCCGCCGGGGCCCGGACCGTGGAAGTCGAGCCCATCGCCAACGAGTTCCCCCTACGGTACGAACGCTGGATCGCCGACAACGTCGCCACCGTGGAGAGGCTCTCCGGGGGCCAGCTGGGCTACCTGCACCTGTCCGCCATGGGCGCGTCGAACATCGGCCAGTTCGACAAGTTCTGGCGGGCCTTCCGGTACCGCAAGGGCATCGTGGTGGACGTGCGCGGCAACCACGGGGGCTGGACCGAGTACTTCATGGCCGCCAAGCTGGAGAACCACCAGGTCGGCTTCAACGTCCTGCGCGGCATGACCCCCTTCCGGGTGCCCAACACCGCCTCCGACGGCCGCTACGTGTTCCTGAGCAACGAGCAGAACGGCAGCGACGGCGAAGCCTTCCTCAGCCACGTGAAGGCCCGGAACCTGGGCCCCGTCGTCGGCGTCCCCAGCTGGGGCGGCCTGGTGGGCATCATCAACACCCAGCTCACCCTGGACGGCGGCCGCGTGGAGCAGTCCAACAACGCCTTCTACGGCAAGGAGGGCAAGTGGTGGGTGGAAAACGAAGGCGCCATCCCCGACATCCGCGTGGAGAACGACCCCGCCAGCTTCCTGGCCGGCCATGACCGGCAGCTGGAGGTGGGGGTGGCGACGCTCCTGCAGCGGATCAAGGAGAGCCCCACCCCCGCGTTCCCGCCGATCCCAGCCTATCCCGTGAAATAATTACCGCTTGAGCGCCATCTGACCGATCCGGGAGATGCGGTACCTGCCCACCGCCCCCTCCCGGATCAGGTCGTGCTGCAGGAGGTAGTCCAGGTCCGCGGCCTGGACCCCCTTCAGGGCGAGGAGCTTCTCCCTCGGCGCGTCGGGGTGCCGGGCCACGGTCAGGAGCAGGCTCAGGCGCAGCGGAGTGATCACGTCAACCATGGGGGGTGCCTCCCGGGGCGCGGGTGCGCTCGAGCTTCAGCAGGGCCTGGATCTGGTTCTCCAGGGCGCCCAGGAACCGGGAGCGGTCCGCGGGGGCGTAGGGTTTCGGACCGGTGCCCGTTGCGCCCATGTCCCGCAGGAAGGCGCTGATCTCCCGGCTGGCCATGGCGTCGACGATGGAGTCCTCGGTGAAGGGCCGCCCCTTGGGGTCCAGGACCCGGGCCCCCTTCTTCAGGCAGCGGTCCGCCAGCGGGATGTCGGCGGTGACGGCGATGTCCCCGGCCCCGGCCTGCTCCGCGATCCAGTCGTCGGCCGCGTCGAAGCGCCCGCTCACCACCACCGCCTTGAACAGGGGGTCCCGGGGCAGGTTCAGGCGGCTGTTGGACACCACGTGCACCGTCAGGCCGTGCCGCCTGGCCACCCTGAACACCTCGTCCTTCACGGGGCAGGCATCGGCGTCGACGTAGATCTGGATCAAGCGGCCTCCGGGTCGTCCCGTCCATGCTACCGCACCGGCGGCTTCAGGCCGGGTGCGGTACCCGAGGGGCGCTGGAGACCGGAGGGTTCAGGTACCCCCGGCCGGAATGGAAAACCCCTGCCCGGGCTTGGCCCGGACAGGGGGAGGCAGAAAACCGGGGCCGGGATCCTACTGGAAGACCACCTTCATGATCGCATCTTCGGTGGAGACGAGGATGTTGCCCGTGACCGGGTCCACGGAAACCCCGGTCGGCACCGAGAAAGGCGTCGGCAGGGAGGCTCCGGGCTGCACCCCTCTCTGGAGAGGAAATCCGGAGATGCCGAGGACCGTCGTCACGACCCCGTCCGGAGCCACCATCCGCACCGCATTGTTGTTCAGGTCCGCCACATAGGCGCCGAAGGCATCGGAAGCCACCATGTAGGGGCGTGCGAATCGGGCCAGGCCTCCATCCGCATCCACGTAACCCGGTAGTGTGCGCCGGCCCGGAGAGCCCGCATCCCCGGCCAGGGTGTCCAGGTATCCATCCGCCAGGCGAACCGTGCGGATCGTGTTGTGGGCTACATCCGTGACGAGGAGCTTTCCGTAGGGATCCAGGGCCAGGCCTGCGGGAGCGGAGATCGCGCCCACGGCGAAGGCGCCGTCCATGGTGTCGTCCCTTCCCGAATCGCCGGCCAGCGTGGTGACCGCCAAGGTCGTATCGATCTTGCGGACCTGATGATTGTTCCGGTCTGCCACATAAAGGTTGCCGGCCGGATCCACCGCGATTCCCAGGGGCGTGTTGAATTGCGCGGCCGCCCCCATGCCATTGGCGAAGCCACTGGCCCCCGCGGCGCCCGCGAGGGTGGTGACCGTCCCATCCTGGGCAATCCTGCGGATGGTATGGTTGCCTGTATCCGTGACGTACAGGATTCCATTGGCGTCGACGGCGATGCCCCGGGGGCCGTTGAACCGGGCTGCGGTGGTGACCCCATCGGCGGCTCCGGGCCCGGCGGTAGCGTCCCCCGCAAGGGTGGAAACCGTGCCGTCCGTGGCGATCTTGCGGATGGTATTGTTGCCCGCATCCACCACGTAGATGTTTCCAGCGCCGTCAACCGCGCTGCCCCGGGGATCCCTGAAGCGCGCCTGCGCGAGGGTGCCGTCCGCTCTGCCTGGCCCGGGAATGGCGCCCGCCAGTGTGAGGGTGTTGGATGTCGCCGGAATCACCCGGATGGTGTTGGCCCGGGGAGCCCCCGCGCCGGCCGCGTAGGCATCCGCAACGAACACCGTCCCAGTGGCATTGTTCACGACCAGACCGGTGGGCTGGATGAACCGGGCAACGGTAAGGGGATTGCCGTCCTGGTTTCCCATGACGGTGGTGGAGCCGGCCAGGGTGCTGACCACGTAGCCGGGGGCGGTGAAGGTGAGCTTGCGAACGCTCTTGTACCTGTCATCTGTAACATAGAGGTTGTTGAGGCTGTCCACGGCGATGTTGTTGGGACGGCCGAAGGTCGCCACCGTGAGCCCCGGGCCGTCGATGACGGTGCCAAAGGTGTTGATCTGGTCCCGGCCGGCGATCCGCTCGACGATATAACCTGCTCCCACGTATGTGATCCTGCGAATGGTGACGGAATCGGAATCCGCGACGTACAGGACGCCGTCACCGCCCCGGGCCAGCCCTTCGGGGCTCCTGAAGCTGGCGACCCCGCCGGGTCCGTCGGCGAAGCCGGTGACGCGGGACTGCCCAGCGATCACGTCGGCCGCGATCACGCCGGCGGTGGGATCGAAGACCTTGATGGTGCGGTCGCCGGTATCCGAAACGAACACCTGGGTGCCCGCCGGATTCACGGCGATTCCCTTGGGACCGTTGAAGGCCAGCGCATGGCCGGGCGCATCTTCCACGGTGGAAACGGTCCCATCCGGCAGGATCATGCGGATGGCGTTGTTGCCCAGGTCGGCCACGTAGACCTTGCCCTGGGCATCCACGGCCAGGGCGTGGGGACTGTTGAAGGTGGCGGCACGCCCCTGGCCATCGGCCATCCCCCGGACGCCCGCGTTGCCGGCCAGGGTGGTGACGGTGCCGTCCGCGCCGATCTTCCGGATCAGATGGTTGTCCTTGTCCGCGACGTAGAGGTTGCCTGCCGCATCCTGGGCCATGCCGGAGGGATTCTTGAAGCGGGCGAGGCTGCCTACCCCGTCTCCATTGCCCTCACCCGAAGGCACTCCCGCCAGCAATTGGAGGGTCGCCACCCGGACGGTCACATCCCGGGTCACGGTCTCGCCTCCGGCGTTGGTCACCCTGAGGGTGTACGTGGTGGAGGTGGTCAGCGGCCCGGTGCTCGTGGGCGCGCCGCTGGTGGCGGCGCCGAGGCCGCCGATTTCCACGGTGCCGTGGGGGCCCGCGTCGAACACCGGCGTGAGGTTGGCCTCCCGGCCGGGGCCGATGATCGGCTGGTCCACCTTGAAGCTGGCGATGGTGGGCCTGGGGACGGCCGTGACCGTGCGTTCCTGCCGGTCGACGTTGCCGGCGGCGTCGGTCACCGTCAGCGTGTAGATGCCCGGCGCGACCGTGATCCTCCCGCCGCTGGTGACGGGAATCGCGCCCGGCGTGATGATGCCCGCGCCGCCGCTGAAGGAGAAATCCAGGCTGGTGGTGCCGCCCACGGTCACGTAGCTCATGCCGGGCTGGAACAGGTCGATCACCGGGTAGCTGGGCGTGAAGGTCGCGGATCCGGTGCGCGTGCTGCCGTTGGCCAGGGTCATGGTGCAGGTCACCGTGGCGGGCGCGGGCCCGCCGGAAGTGAACTGGATGGCGTTGGTGCCGGCGCCCAGGTTGATGGCGCCGTCGGAAAGCGTCCAGGCATAGCTGGCCCCGGCTTCGGGGGCCACCTCGGCGTGCAGGCCGGCCTTGAAGGCGGGAAACACCGGCTGGGGCAGGTTCACGACCAGCGCGCCGGGGGCCGGGGCGTCCTGGACCGTGACGGCCAGGGGGGTGAGGTCGATGGACGTTCCCGCCAGGTTGGTGACCCTGCATTCCAGGGTCATGGGACCGGGCGCTCCGGCGCTGAAGGTCACGGTGGGCGTGTCCGCCCCAGCGGTGAGGGTGCCGTTGGCGATTCTCCAGTGGTAGCTGCAGCCGGCCTGGGGATTCACGCTCGCCTGGTATCCGGAGAGGCCCGCCTGGACCCCTCCCTGGAGCCGGATGGGGGTATCCACCGGGGCGGGCACCACGCTCACCACCGCCTGGGCCGACACCACGGCGTTGGTGCCGCTGGAGAGGGTCAGGGTGTAGGTGGTGTCGGCAAGGGGATGGACCGTCACCGGGGTTCCGCTGGTGACGGGCAGGTTCCCCGGCTCGATGCGGCCGGTGCCGCCGCTGAAGGTGGCCAGCAGGGAGGTGGCGGCGCCGGAGGTGACCTGGGCGGGCTCAGCCTTGAACCCGGTGATGCTGGAGACCTTCACGGCGACCGTGGCCACGACCGGCTGGGCAGCCTTGCCGGCGGCGTTGGTGACGACGCACTGTACCGTCAGGTCGCCCGCCGAGCCCGCGTCGAAGGTGACGGTGCTCTCCTTCTCCCCGCTGGTGATGGTGCCGTTGGTGACGGTCCACAGGTAGGTCGAGCCCGGCGCCGGATCCACCTTGGCGACCAGCCCGGTCTGGAACGCCGCCACCTGGGCGGGCGCCACCATGGCCGGAGGCACGGGCACCGGCGCCACCTTCACCGTCAACACGCGGTGCACCTCGGCGTTGTCGGCGCCCTTGACGGTCAAGGTGTAGGCCGTGTCCTGGGCGGGTTCCACCTTCACGGTGCTGCCGCTGGTGACCGCGCCGATGCCGGGCTCGAGGGTTGCCGAGCCCCCGGTGAAGGTGAAGCTCAGATTCGTCGATTCGCCCAGGGTGATGGTCTCCCGCTCCGCCTGGAGGCTTTGGATCTCCGGGAGTACGGGAGCGGGCGCCGGCTCGGGTCCGGCGGCTGCGGCGCCGCCGCCCTTCCTGCCTCCACAGCCCGGAGCCGTGGCCAGGAGCAGGGCCGCCGCGGCGGCGCAGCCCATGCGCGCAAAACCCCAGGCGGCGGATCGAAAGGATGGCCTTCGTGGGCGAATGGATAGCTTTGGCATAGGCGCCTCCGTCGACCCAATATAATTAATTTTTAATATTACGCCAACCCTAAATGAACATCGTCACATCCAGGGTTTTTAAATGCAATTCTTTAAAAAAAATTACTTAATGAAAAATTGTTTCATTTTCCCAATGAAATCGATTCTTGGTTTAATAAATTTTTAATTCGATGGTCGTCCCAGCCATGCCCTCCGGGGCAGGGTACCATCGAGCTTCACCCGGAACGGATCCCCCCATGCGCATCCTCCACACCTCGGACTGGCACCTGGGCCGCGTCCTCCACGAATTCCCCCTCCTGGAGGACCAGCGCCAGGTCCTCGGGCAGGTCATCGCGCACTGCGCGGCCGAGCCCTTCGACGCCCTCCTCGTCTCGGGCGACGTCTTCGACCGCAGCCTGGCCTCGGAGGAGGCGGTGCGCCTCTGGAGCGGGTTCCTGCGCGACCTGCGCGCGGCCTGCCCGGACCTGCCCCTCCTGGTCATCGCGGGCAACCACGATTCCGCCGCCCGCATCGCCTACGCGGCCGACGCCCTGGCCCTGGCCAGGATCCACGTGCGGGGCGGGCCGGACGCCCTGGATGCCCCGGTGGAGATCCGCGACGCCTCGGGCGCGCGCATGCAGGTGTGGATGATCCCCTTCCTGTGGGCGGGGGACTTCGACGGGGACGGCGGGCGCATCCGCACCCAGGAGGAGACCCTGGCCGCGGCCGTGGAGCGCATCCGGCCCCTCCAGGACCCGGAGGCGATCCAGGTGGCCATGGCCCACTGCTTCGCCCGGGGGGCCAGCGCCTCGGACTCGGAGCGGGTGCTGGTGGGCACCGCCACCGACGTGGAGGCCTCGCTCTTCGCGTCCTTCGACTACGCGGCCCTGGGCCACCTGCACCGGGGCCAGCGGGTGCTCGACGGGGTCTGGTACGCCGGCTCCCCCCTGCCCTACTCCTTCTCCGAGGCCGGCGACGCCAAGGCGGCCCTCGCCGTGGACCTGGCCCGGGGCCGGGCCCCGGAGGTGGCAC
The DNA here is from genome assembly GCA_002297665.1 of Holophagaceae bacterium UBA692. Taxonomy (GTDB): domain Bacteria; phylum Acidobacteriota; class Holophagae; order Holophagales; family Holophagaceae; genus Mesoterricola. Next base: position 22,337 of record DBMS01000050.1, read on the forward strand.
GCCGCCCCTTCCACCCGCCCCATCCCATGAAGCGCCTGCGGGGGACCCTCCAGGACCTCCTGGACGACCCCGTCTTCGCGCCCCACGCGGACAGCTTCCTGGAGATCGCCCTGGACCCGCGCGACGCCGGCGCCAACCCCTTCGCCCTCCTCAAGCAGCGGTTCCCCTTCCTGCTCCACCTGACCTACCTGGATCCCGAAGGCGGCGAGGCCCCCCCGGACGCGCCCGTCGCCGAGCGCGCCGGGGACCTCCTGTCCGACTACCGGCAGTTCGCGGCCGACCTGGGCCTGGACGCGGAGGCGGTGGAGCGCCGCACCGCCCTGGCCGCGAGCCTCGCGGCCGACCTGGCCCGCCTGGAGACCGCATGAAGCCCCTGCGACTGACCTTGAAGAACTTCGGCCCCTACGCCGGGGATCCCGTCGAGGTGGACTTCACCCGCCTCGACCCCCTCTTCCTCATCACCGGCGACACCGGCGCGGGCAAGACCTCGCTTTTCGACGGCATCTGCTACGCGCTGTACGGCTCGCCCCTGGGCACCCGCACCGAGTCCACGGTGCGCTCCAAGCTCGCCGGGGACGGCGAGAGCACCCTGGCCGAGTTCGAATTCGAGGTGCGCGGCGTGCGCCACCTCGCCACCCGGTCCCCGGCGTGGTTCGAGGCGAAGAAGAAGGGCGGCGGGTTCCGGAAGCCCGAGGAGATCCACGCCCTGAAGGCATGGGGGGATGGAGGCTGGACGCCCCTGACCTCGCGGAAATCGGAATTCGACGCGCGGATCGAGGCCATCCTGGGGCTCACCCGGGACGAGTTCGCCAAGATCCTCGTGCTGCCCCAGGGCGACTTCCAGCGCTTCCTGGAAATGGGCACCCTGGACCGGGAGGCCATCCTGGAAAAGCTCTTCCCCATCCGGGAGCACCAGCGCCTGGCGGAGTACGTGCGCGCCCGGGCCGAGGAGGCCCGGTCCCTCAAGGCCGACCTGGGCTTGCGCCTGGAGGAGGCCAGGGGCGGCGGTCCCCGGGACGCCGCCCAG
>DBMS01000008.1 GCA_002297665.1 Holophagaceae bacterium UBA692
ACGGCGGCGGCCGCGGCCTGGACGCCGGGCGCGGCCCGGAGGGCGGCCTCGATCTCGCCCAGCTCCACCCGGAAGCCGCGCACCTTGACCTGGTCGTCGAAGCGCCCCAGGAAAACCAGATCGCCCGACGCATCCAGGCGGACCCGGTCCCCGGTGCGGTAGAGGCGGGNNGGCGAAGGGATTGGGCGGGAAGCGCTCGGCGGTGAGGTCGGGCCTGCCCAGGTAGCCCAGGGCCAGGCCCACGCCCGAAAGGCACAGCTCGCCTTCCTCCGCTGGACGCAGGTCCTCGTCCAGGACGTAGGCGCGCATGTTGGGAATGGCCTTCCCGATGGTCACGGGCCGTTCCGGGGACAGGTCGGTCCAGGTGGCGATGACGCAGGCCTCGGTGGGGCCGTAGGTGTTCACCATGCGCCGGGACGGCGCCCAGCGCCGCACCAGGTCCATGGGACAGGCCTCGCCGCCCAGGATGAGGAGGCGCAGGGAGGGCACGTCCTCCTCGAAGGTGCCCAGGAGGGTGGGAACGGTGGAGAGCACCGTGATGCGCCGCCCCCGCATCCAGGAGGGCAGGGCGGGGCCGCTCTTGAGGACTGGAGCCGGCGCGGCGACCAGGGCCGCGCCCGCGTGCCAGGCCAGCCAGATTTCCTCCACCGAGGCGTCGAAGGCCAGGGAGAAGCCCTGGAAGACGCGGTCCTCGGCCGTCACGCCGAAGATCCGCCCCTCGGCGCGCACCAGGTTGCACGCGGCGCGGTGCGCCACGGCCACGCCCTTGGGACGGCCCGTGGATCCGCTGGTGAAGATGGCGTAGCAGGGATCGGACGGCCTCGCCCTCCGCGGGGGGCGGGTCGCGGGCAGGGCCTCCAGGGCCCCGGCCTCCTCCTCCAGAAGGACGGGCGTCCAGGGCCCCCCGGCCACCGGGGCGGCCAGGCCCAGGGTGGAAACCAGGATCCGGGCGCCGGAATCCGCAAGGATGGCCCGCACGCGGCCGGCGGGATAGTCCGGGTCCAGGGGCACGTAGGCCGCTCCGGCCTTGAGGACGGCCAGCAGGGCGGTGAGGGCGTCGAGCCCCCGGGGCAGGAGGAGGGCGACGAAGGTCCCGGGCCCCGCCCCCCGCTCCAGGAGAAGGTGGGCGAGGCGGTTGGCCCGGGCGTCCAGTTCCCGGTAGGAGAGGGTGCGGCCCTCGAATTCCAGCGCGGCGCGGTCCCCCCACCGGTCCGCGCTGGCCGTGAAGAGGTCCGGCAGGAGCTCGTCCCGCACGGGGTCCGGGGTGGCGGGCATCAGGGGGATCGGCACGGCGGACCTCGGCGGCGGGGGGGCGCACCGGAAGTGACCCTGCGAACCTCCGGGGCGTTTAGATCCGAATGGACGGCCCCGGGGCGGTCAGGGCATCAGCATCCCGCCGTTCACGCTGAGCACCTGGCCGGTCATGTACTCCGCCTCGTCCGAGGCGAGGAAGGAGACCGCGTTGGCGATGTCGGCGGGGGTGCCCATGCGGCCCAGGGGGATCTGGCGGTTGAACTCGGCCTTCACCTCCTCGGGGAGCTTGTCGGTCATGGCGGTGGCGATGTAGCCGGGGGCCACGGCGTTGCAGGTGATGTTGCGGCTCGCGAATTCCCGGGCGACGGTCTTGGTGAGGCCGATGAGGCCGGCCTTGGAGGCCACGTAGTTGCTCTGGCCGGCGTTGCCCATCTGGCCCACCACGGAGACGATGTTGATGATCCGGCCCCAGCGCTGCTTCATCATGGCCTTGGCCACGGCCTGGGTGGCCAGCCAGGAGCCCTTGAGGTTGATGTCGAGCACCAGCTCGAACTCCTCCTCCTTCATCTGGATCATCAGCTTGTCCTTGGTGATGCCGGCGTTGTTCACCAGGATGTGGAGGGCGCCGTGGCGCTCGAGGACGGTGGCCACGGCGGCGCGGATGCTCTCGCCGTCCCGCATGTCCAGCAGGACGTAATCGGCCTGGCCGCCCTCGGCCTGGATGCCGGCGACGACGTTCTTGAGGTCGGCCTCGGTGGAGGGCAGGCTTGCGCACACGGCGAAGGCGCCCTGGCGGGCCAGGTTCCGGGCGATGGTCTCGCCGATGCCCTGGCTGGCTCCGGTGATGAGGGCGATCTTGCCTTTGAGTTCGAACATGGGGACTCCCTGGACACTAGTCGGAAAGTCTAGCACCTGGCGCTTTGCCCGGAAGGGGTAGGATGGGGGGCGGACCCGGAGTCACCATGCGCCTGCCCATCTATCTGTTCCTGGCCCTGGCCCTGGGAGCCCAGGCCCCGCCCACGGCCAAGGACATGGCCGGCCACGTGGAGTCGGCGCGCCTTCGCAGGACCGTGGAACGGCTGGCGGCGTTCGGCACGCGCCATTCGCTCTCCAAGTCCTCCACCGAAGCCCACGGCATCGTGGCGGCCAGGAACTGGCTCATCGGCGAGACCCGGAACCTGGCCGTGCTGCCGGGTTCCCGCCTCATCCCCTTCGAGGACCGCTTTATCCAGGAGCCGGGTCCCCGCGTGCCCAAGGCCACCGAGATGGTCAACGTGGGCGTCCTGCTGCCGGCCCTGGACCCCTCCCGGGTGAAGGACGCCCTGGTGGTGTGCGGCCACTACGACAGCAGGGCCTCGGACGTCATGGACGCCGAGGCCGACGCCCCCGGCGCCGTGGACAACGCCAGCGGCGTGGCCCTTACCTTCGAGATGGCCCAGGTCATGTGCGCGGACCGCACCGCCATCAACATCTACTTCGTGGCCACGGCCGGCGAGGAGCAGGGCCTCCTGGGCGCGGCCCACCTGGCCCGCCGGCTCAAGGCCGAGGGCGTCAACGTCATCGCCATGCTGGCGGCGGACACCGTGGGCAACACCTCGGGGCCCGGCGGCACCAAGGTGAACACCACCGTCCGCCTCTTCTCCGAGGGCGTCCCCGCCGCGGAGACCGAGGCCCAGAAGAAGGCCCGCGAGGCCCTGGGCGGGGAGAACGATTCCCCGAGCCGGGAGTTCGCGCGCTACCTCAAGCGCTTCGGGGAGCGCTTCGCGGACCAGCTGGAGATGAAGGTGATGCTCCGGCGGGACCGGGTGGGCCGGGGCGGCGACCACCTCGCCTTCAACCGCGAGGGCTTCCCCGCGGCCCGGGTCACCGAGACCCAGGAGAACTTCGACCGCCAGCACCAGAACCCCCGCATCGAGGGCGGGCGCACCTACGGGGACTCCCCCGCCCACTTCGACCCGGGCTACTGCGCCAAGGTCACCCGGGAGCTGGTGGGCGCGTTCCACGGCCTCGCCCTGGCCCCCGAGGCGCCGCGGGACGTGGTCCTCTCCGGCGCGGCCACGGGCGACGCCCGGCTGAGCTGGGCCCCCATCACCGACCCGCGGGTCGCGTCGCTGGTGGTCTACCGCCGCAGCGCCGACGCCGTGGCCTGGCAGGAAGGCCTGCCCGTGCCCCTGGGCAACAGCGCGGTCCTGCCCGGGGTGGGCACGGACAACTACTTCTTCGCCGTGGCCACCCGGGACCGGGACGGCAACGAATCCCTGGCCACCTCGCCCACCCGGGTCCAGTGAATCAACCCGGGCCCCGCCCGTCCGGTCCAAGGCTCAACGAAAGGGAACCCATGCGCATCCTCCCGTCCTGCCTCGCGGTCCTGGCGCTTTCCCTGGGGTGTTCGGGCCCGGACCTCCACTTCGACTACGACGTCAGGGCCAACTACCAGGCCTACCGCACCTACGATTGGTACGCCGCGCCCAAGGCCGGCCCCGGGAACCCCCTCCTGGACAGCCGCGTGCGGCGGGCCGTGGAGGCCGAGCTGACCCGGCGCGGCTACGCCCGGGAAACCGGCGCCGACCCGGAGTTCCTGGTCACCTGCTACCCCGTTCAGACCGCCCGCGTGAGGTCCCGGGGCGGCGTGAGCTTCGGCCTGGGCCTGGGCGGACCCGTGGGGGTGGGGCTGGGCCTGGCGGCTCCCCTGACTCCCCGGTCCTCCGGCCAGATGACATCCATCGTTCTGGAAATAAAGGATTTCAAGACCAACCAGATGGTCTGGAAGGCCGCCGCCGGGGAGGTCCTGGACGGGTCGGAGACGCCCGAGGAGGCCGACGCCGCAGTGACCGACGCCGTCCGGAAGCTGCTCAAGCGCTTCCCGCCTACTTCAAAGTCTTGATCCAGGCCGAGATGGGGGACAGGTCGGCCAGGGGCCGGTCGTCCCGGTAGCCCTCCAGGGCGCTGGCGCCGTCCAGCTCCGCCCGGGAACGGGGTTCCCGCCGGAAGACGTGGTTGGCGTCGGGCACCTCGATCACCGTCCCCGGGTAGGAGGCGGGCACCTGGGCCGGCTTCCCGGCCTGGATGTCCTTTCCCCCCCAGGCCACGGCCATGGGAACGGCCACACGAGCGGCCATGGTCCACGGGTCGAGGTCAAGGGTATCCCTGACGAAAGAGAGGGTTTCCGGAGCCATGAGGCCCTTGGCCAGCTGGGCCAGGGGGGGCAGGACGTCCGCACCGGGGGCCGGGGTGGGCCGGCCGGCGCGGATGGCCTGGAACACCGCCTGGAGGTAGGCCCGGTTGGGGGCGGCCTGGGCGGCGGGGAGCTGCAGGCCGATCTGTTCGGCCAGGGCCTTGCCCATGGATTGGCTGGGCATGGCCAGGAGAAGAAGGGCGTCGGCCTCCCGGGCCGCCAGGAGGCTCAGGAGGGCGCCCTCCCCGTGGCCCACCAGCAGGATCCGCCGGTTCCGGGCTTCGGGCAGGGCCCGGGCGGCGGCCAGGGCCGCCAGGATGTCCCCGGATTGGGCGTCCAGGGACGCGTTCAGCCGGGGATCCCGGCTGCCGGCGATGCGCTTGTCGTAGCGCAGGGAGGCCACCCCCTGGTCCCGCAGCCACTCGGCCAGGGCCCGGCCCGTGTGCGCGGGCAGGCGGGGCTGGCTCCAGTCCCGGTCCAGGGGGCCGGAATCCCCCACCAGCACCGCGAACCATGCGCCGGCCCCGGCCGCCAGGACCGTCCCCTTCAGGGGCAGGGCGTTGAAGCCGGGGAAGGCCACTTCCCGCGAAGCGGGGGCCTCCTGGACCTGGGCGGGGGGGAAGGGGATCATGGGCGCTCCTGGCAGATCAGTGCCTTCGGGGATGTGATGGTTTCAACAAGGCGGATGGCAATGCCTCGCTTTGTGATGCGGCAAGGCTATGATTGAAGACCGCACCCAACCGAAAGGACGCCCATGAAGTCCCTGTTCCGAACCCTGACGACCGCCTCGGTGGTCCTGGTCTCCAGCCTCGCACAGCCCCTGGCGGCCTGCACCAACATCCTGGTCACCAAGGGGGCCAGCAAGGACGGCTCCACCATGATCACCTACGCCGCCGACAGCCACACCCTCTACGGGGAGCTGTACTTCAAGGCCGGGGCCCAGCACCTCCCCACCGAGCAGCGGGACATCGTGGAATGGGACACGGGCAAGTTCCTGGGCCGCATCCAGGAGGCCCCCGTCACGTACAGCCGCGTGGGCAACATGAACGAGTTCCAGGTGGTCATCGGCGAGACCACCTTCGGCGGCCGCCAGGAGCTGCAGGTGCCCGCGGGCATCGTGGACTACGGCAGCCTGATGTACATCGCCCTGGAGCGCTCCAGGACCGCCCGGGAGGCCATCCAGGTCATGGGCGACCTGGTGGCGAAGTACGGCTACGCCAGCGAAGGCGAGTCCATTTCCGTGGGTGACCCCAACGAGGCCTGGATCTTCGAGATCATCGGCAAGGGCAAGGGCCAGAAGGGCGCCGTGTGGGTGGCCGTGAAGGTTCCCGACGGCACCATCTCGGCCCACGCCAACCACGCCCGCATCAGCCGCTTCCCCCTGAACGACCCCAAGAACTGCGTGTATTCCAAGGACGTCATCTCCTTCGCCCGGGACAAGGGCTACTTCAAGGGCGAGGACAAGGACTTCAGCTTCACCGACGTGTACGCTCCGGCGGATTTCGGCGCCCTGCGCTTCTGCGAGGCCCGGGTGTGGAGCGTCTTCAACCGCGCCGCCCCTTCCCTGAAGATCCCCATCGACATCGCCAAGGGCACCCCGGGCGCCAGGCCCATGCCCCTCTGCATCACCCCCGACCGCAAGCTGGGGGTGCGCGACGTCATGGAGCTCATGCGGGACCACTACGAGGGCACCGACCTGGACATGACCAAGGACGTGGGCGCCGGCCCCTACCACACCCCCTACCGCTGGCGGCCCATGGAGTGGAAGGTGGACGGCAAGGCCTACCTCCACGAGCGCGCCATCTCCACTCAGCAGACCGGCTGGTCCTACGTGAGCCAGTCCAGGTCCTGGCTGCCCGACGCCATCGGCGGCGTGCTTTGGTTCGGCATGGACGACACCTACTCCACCGTCTACGTGCCCATGTACTGCGCCATCAAGGCCGTGCCGAAGAGCTTCGCCGAAGGCACGGGAACCTGGAACGAGTTCAGCTGGGACAGCGCCTTCTGGACGTTCAACTTCGTGGCCAACTACGCCTACGGCCGCTACGACGAGATGATCGTGGACGTGCAGAAGGTCCAGCGCGAGCTGGAGGGTGGCTTCCTGGCGCAGCAGCCCGAGGTGGAGGCCCACGCGAAGACCCTCTACCAGCAGTCCCCCGAACTGGCCAAGGCCTTCCTCACGGACTATTCCTGCCGCCAGGGCGACATGGTCACCGCCCGCTGGAAGAAGCTGGGCGAGTCCCTCATCTGGAAGTACCTGGACGGCAACGTGCGCGACGCCAAGGGCGAGGTGACCCATCCCGCCTACAACCCCGATTGGTACCGCGCCATCGTCCGGGACAAGGGCGACGCCATCCGGATCCCCGAGGAGAAGAAGGGGAACTGAACGGCAAGCGGTCAGGGGCGGGGGCCGGGAAACCGGCCCCTTTTTTTGGGGTTTCAGGGTTGCCCTCTTACCCTTTTTGGGTATATTCACCAAGGTGAGGCCCACCATGATGCTCATTCCCGACAATCGGCGCCGCGTCACCCTCCCGCCGTCCTTCAAGGCGGGCCAGCCGGTCGCACTGGAGGCGCTGGAGGACGGAACCTTCCGCCTCGTGCCGATGGTCGCCATTCCCGCCCACCAACTCTGGGCCTGGCGCCCGGAGGTCCAGGAGGCGGTCGAAAGGGCCCTCGCGGAGTACCAGGGGGGGAAGGCGGTTCCCATCGACGGCCCGGCAGGGCAGGCTTTCCTGAAGGCCCTGGATGAGCCATGAAGCTGGTCTGCACGCCTGAATTCGTGAGGGAGGCCTTGGCCCTGGCGGGTCCCATCCGTGCCGGGGTCTCCAAGATGCTGCGGATCGCGGGCGACCTGGGCTTCAGTCAACTGCTCAACCACCAGGGGCTTCACCTGGAGAAATTGAGCGGGCGGGTGGACCCGGCCACCGGGAGCCCGCTCTATTCGCTCAGGGCGACCCGGGCCGCCCGGGTCATCGCCCTCCTGGACGGGGACATTCTCGTTCTCCTTTCGGTGGAAGCGGACCACGACAAGGCCTACCCCTGAAGGAAACCCCCACCTGGGTTTCACGGGCCGGGAGGTGCTGAAGCACGACAACTCGCGCCACCACGTCTGACCACCCCGAAATGGGATCCACAAGCCTCCGTCCCCTGTGGACAGGGGCCGAACCCCAAAAAACTTCCGTTCGCCCTCGCGAAAATCCAGCCCCAGCCTTCCACAGGGCGGGGGCCGGGAAACCGGCCCCTTCCTGTTCGCACCTTGCAGGTAGGATGGTCATATCCCGCCTGGAGATCCCATGAAGCCGACCCTGTTCAGCGTCGCTCTGTCCCTGCCGGTCCTGGCCCAGGCGCCGCCGCCGGCGCTGCGCAATCCCGCCTTCCTTGAAGGCGCCCCCGGCGAGCTCCCCAAGGGATGGTTCTTCCCCAAGGCCAGCGCCGACGCGGGCTTCCACGCCGGGATCGAGGAGGACCCGTCCCTCCCCGGGGGGCGGTGCGTGGCGATCCGCCGGGAGGCGGGCTCCGGGGCCTTCGGGAACCTGATGCAGGAGGTGGACGCGGCGCCCTTCCGGGGCAAGCGGATCCGGCTGCGCACCCGGCTTCGGGTGGAATCGGAGGCGGGGGGCGTGGGGCAGGCCTGGCTGCGGGTGGACCGGGAAGACGGGTCCATGGGGTTCTTCGACAACATGCATGACCGGGTGGTGACCGCCTCCGCGTGGACGGAGGGGACGATCGTGGGGGATGTGGCTCCGAACGCGAAGACCGTCAATGTCGGCGCCTTCCTCCTGGGCGACCGCGGCGTCCTCCGGGTGGCGCCCTTTACCCTGGAGATCCTGGGCGACACGCCCGTGGTCCGCCCGCAGCCCGCCCGGGCCCTCACGGAGCGGGGCCTGGCGAACCTGGCGGCCTTCACCCGGGCCCTGGGCTACATCCGGTTCTTCCACCCCTCCGACGCGGCCGCCTCCGCGAACTGGGACCGGCTCGCCATCCAGGGAGCGCGCGCCGCGGAGGGCGCCACGTCCGCGGCGGACCTCTCCTCGCGGCTGCAGAAGTTCTTCCTGCCCTGGGCTCCCACGGCGCGGCTTCCTGCTCCCCGGCGCCGCGCCGGCCCCGGTGAAGGCTCCCGCCGGGGCCACCCAGGCCGTGCGGTGGGTCCACACGGGCTTCGGGCAGGGCGGGAGTAACGGCCCGTACCACAGCGAACGGCAACACCTGCCCCTGGCCGAGGCGAAGGCCCAGGGCTGGGACGACCCGGCCCGGGGCCGGGTCCTGGCCCTGGGGGCCGGCGTCCGGCTCGTGCTGCCCACGGTGTGCTATGCGGACGCCGGCGGCGCCACCTTCCGGGGCGCGGTGACCGCCGTTCCCAGGACCCACATGCCCGAACCCACCGTGGGCGCGGGTGACGGCAATGACCGAGGCACCCGGCTGGGGGGCGTGGCCCTGGCATGGGGGGTGTTCCGCCACTTCTACCCCTACTTCGACGTGGCCGGCGGCTCCTGGGACGCCGAACTGCCCCGGGCCCTGGCCGCGGCGGCGCTGGATCCGGACGCGGAGGCCTTCACCCGCACCCTGGGCCGGCTCACCGCGGCCCTCAAGGATGGGCACATCCATGTGGAGGGCCCCGGCAGCGACGTGGCCTGCCCCGCCCTGGCGCTGGAGATGATCGACGGCTGGCCCGTGGTGAAGGCCGCGGGGGAGGGGGCCAAGGCGGTCCCCGCCGGGAGCCGGATCCTCACCGTGGACGGGGAGCCCGCGGGCAGGCGCATCAAGCGCCTGGCCGCGGAGATCTCGTCGGCTTCCAACGGCTGGCTGGACCGCCAGGTCTGCCGGGCGTTCCTGGCCGGCCCCCAGGGCCAGCCCGCCCGGATCACCTACGCCACCGCCGGGGGCGTGGCCGGGGAGGCCTCGCTGGTCCGGGACGCGACCCCCTGGACGCTTCCCCCCGGACCGCTGCCGCCCAAGACGGGCGAGTTGCGCCCCGGGATCTGGTATGTGGACCTGGACCGGGCCACGAATCCGGAGCTCCAGGCCGCCTTGCCCAGCCTGGCTGCGGCCAAGGGCGTGATCTTCGACCTGCGGGGCTACCCGAAGGTGAGCCCGGGCTTCCTCCAGCACCTCACGGACAAGCCCCTTTCCAGCGCCCGGTGGAACATTCCCGTCGTCACCCTCCCCGACGGCGAGGGCTGGGCCTGGAACACCGGCGGCCGGTGGGAGCTGGAGCCCAAGGCCCCCCGCATCAAGGGCAAGGTGGTCTTCCTCACCGGGGGCGGGGCCATCAGCTACGCGGAATCCTGCCTGGGCATCGTGGAGGCCTACAAGCTGGGCGAGATCGTGGGCGCCCCCACCGCGGGCACCAACGGCAACGTCTGCGGCCTCACCCTCCCGGGCGGCTACCACCTGGGCTTCACCGGCATGAAGGTGCTCAAGCACGACGGCACCCGGCACCACGGAGTGGGCATCCTGCCCACGGTTCGCGTTCAGCCCACCCGGGAGGGGCTCGCCGCGGGCCTGGACGAAGTGCTGGAGAAGGGCCTGGAACTCATGGTCCCCTGACCACCCCGAAATGTGATCCACAAGCCGCCGTCCCCGGTGGATAATGGCCGGACCCCTTGGAACTTCCGTTCGCCCTCGCGAAAATCCAACCCCAGCCCTTCCACGAGGAACGTCCATGCCCCGCCTGGATCCCCATTCGTACTACGACGACCTCCAGCCGCGCACCGAGCGCTGGCACCTGCGCTTCATGGTGGACTTCGACCGCAGGGTCCTCAACGGCGAGGCCACGCTGGTCTTCACGGGAACCTCGGGGGGAACCCTGGACCTGGACACCAAGGGCCTGACCATCTTCCGGGCCTGGGTGCCGGCGCTGGACCAGGACGTGCCCTTCGCGCTGGGCGAGGAGGATCCCATCCTGGGCCGCCGCCTGCGCCTGGAGGTGCCCGCGGGCGCGGGCGCCGTGGTCATCGCCTACGAGACCAGCCCCGAGGCCATCGGGCTCCAGTGGCTGGAGCCGGCCCAGACCGAGGGCGGCAGGCACCCCTTCCTCTTCAGCCAGTGCCAGGCCATCCACGCGCGCACCCTGGTGCCCTGCCAGGACTCGGCCTTCGCCCGGGTCAGCTACGACGCCGAGGTGGTGGTGCCCGGGGAGCTGTCGGCGGTGATGTCCGCCGGGCCCGCCTGGGACGGCGCCGGCGAGGTTCCCGGCACCCGCGTCTTCCGCTTCTCCATGCCCCAGCCCATCCCTCCCTACCTGCTGGCCCTGGCCGTGGGCGAGCTGGAGAGCCGCGACCTGAGCCCCCGGGCCCGGGTGTGGGCCGAGCCGGCCACCATCGAGAAGGCCGCCTGGGAATTCGCCGGCGTGGAGGACATGATCGTGCGGGCCGAGGGGCTCTTCGGGCCCTACGACTGGGACCGCTACGACATGCTCGTGCTGCCCCCCTCCTTCCCCTACGGCGGGATGGAGAACCCCCGCATGACCTTCCTCACGCCCACGCTCCTGGCCGGGGACCGCTCCCTGGTGGACGTGGTGGCCCACGAACTGGCCCACAGCTGGACCGGGAACCTCGTCACCAACGCCACCGCCGAGCACTTCTGGCTCAACGAGGGCTTCACCGTGTGGGCCGAGCGCCGCATCCTCGAGGCCATCCGCGGCCCCGAGGCCGCAGCCATGGGCTGGGCCATCGGCCAGAAGGCCCTGGACGAGTCCCTGGCGCGGTTCAAGGACAAGCCGGAGCTCACCGTGCTGCGCACCCGCCTCGAGGGCGTGGACCCCGACGACGCCTTCTCCAGCATCCCCTACGAGAAGGGCGCGCGCCTGGTGGCGCTGCTTGAGGCCGACCTGGGCCGGCCCGCCATGGACGCCTTCGTGCTGGCCTACATGAAGCGCTTCCGCTTCACCTCCATCACCACCGAGATGTTCTGCGCCTTCGCCGAGGAGATGCACCCGGGACTCCTGGTCCGGGTGGACGCCGACGCGTGGCTCCACCGCCCCGGCATGCCCGCCAACGCCCCCGTGTTCCGCTCCGCGGCCCTGGAGGCCCTCGAGGCCCAGGGCAGGGCCTGCGCGCGGCCCGCCAAGGCGGTCATGGACGCCTGGAGCCCCACGGAGCTGCTGGTCTACCTCCAGAACCTGCCCCGCGCCCTGCCCACAGCCGACTGCGAATGGCTGGACCGGACCCTGGGCCTCACCGGCCGGGGCAACTACGAGATCCTGGTGGAGTGGCTCACGGTCGCCGCCGGGTCCGCATACGAGCCCGCCTTCCCCCGCATCCGCGAGGTCCTCCTCCGGGTGGGCCGCATGAAGTATCTCCGGCCGCTGTACTCCGCGCTGGGCGCCACCCCCGCCACGCGAGCCCTGGCCAGGGAGATCTTCGCCCAGGCCTCCAAGGGCTACCACGGCCTTTCGCGCCGGGTCGTCCAGGGCGTCCTCGACAAGCATCCCGCCTGACCATCCAAGGAGAACCGATGTCCGATGCCACTGAATCGACACCCATCAAGGGGCTGCCGGAGAACTACCGGCGCGTCCTGGAACCCGGGGAGGACTACGTCCCGCTGGTGCCCCAGGACGGCGTGCTTGAGGTCACCACCCGGAGCGTGATGTACGGGATGCTGTTTTGCGCCATCTTCTCCATGGCCGCGGCCTACCTGGCGCTGCGGGTGGGGCAGGGCATCGAGGCGGCCATCCCCATCAGCATCCTGGCCATCGGCATCTCCCGGTTCTACCTTCGCCGCAGCACGATCCTGGAGAACGTGATCATCACCAGCATCGGCGCCAACTCCGGCCACGTGGTGGCGGGCGCGGTGTTCACCATCCCCGCGCTCTACATGCTCGCGGCCGTCCCCGGCTCCAACGTGCCCTACCCGCAGCTGTGGCAGGTGGTCATCGTCTCCTTCCTGGGCGGGTGCCTGGGCATCCTGTTCCTCATCCCCCTGCGCCACAACTTCATGGTGGACAACCACGGCGTGTTCCCCTGGCCCGAGGCCACCGCCACCGCCGAGATCCTCGCCAGCGGCGAGAGCGTGGGCAACCAGGCCAAGATCCTGGCCGGCTCCGCCGCGCTGGGCATGCTCTACGACGGCGCCTCCTCGATGTTCCGGGCCATGTCCGAGACCATCACCCTGCGGCACGCGTACGTGGGCGCCAAGCTCCGCGAGCAGTTCATGGCCTTCAACATGCTCAACAGCGCGGCCACCATGTCCATCGGCTACATCATCGGGCTGCGCTATTCGGCCGTCATCGCCGCCGGCAGCATCCTCTCCACCTTCGTTCTGGTGCCCATGATCCACGCCATCGGCCAGCACGTGCCCGGGGCCCTGCCGCCGGGAACGATCCCCATCGCCCAGATGGCCCCGGAGATGATCTTCAAGAACTACGTGCGCATCATGGGCATCGGCGCCATCGCCGGTGCGGGCATCATGGGCGTCCTGGCCGGCATGCCCGCCATGATCAAGTCCATCGGCAAGAACATCGCCGGCCTGCGCAGCACCGAGAAGGCGGAGGTCTCCAGCCACGTCCCCCGTCCCGCGCGCACCCTGCCCAACTCCTTCGTGGGGGTGGGCCTGCTCATCTTCTGCCTGTGCTCCTTCCTCTTCTTCTCCTTCGGCGTGGGCATGAAGGGGGCCTTCTTCGCGGCGTTCGTCGGCACCATCGTCGTCATGGTCATCGCGTTCCTCTTCGCGCCCGTGGCCGCCCGCGCCATCGCCACCATCGGCACCAACCCCATCAGCGGCATGACGATGCTCACCCTCATCATCACGGGCCTCGTGATGCTCAAGCTGGGTTTCGGCGGCGGCCTGGGCATGTTCATCACCCTGATGGTGGGCGGCGTCGTGTGCACGGCCCTGTCCGCCAGCGGCGCCTTCGCCACGGACCTGAAGATCGGCCACTGGATCGGCGCCACCCCCGCCCGGCAGATGTGGCTGAAGTTCCTGGGCACCTTCGTGGCCGCGCTGTTCACGGGCCTGGCCATGTGGATCATGAGCAAGCAGGGCTTCGGCACCGCCGCCGTGCCCGCGCCCCAGGCCAGCGCCATGCGCGAGATCCTGGACGGCATCTTCGGCACCACCGCCATGCCCCTGCGCTGGTTCCTGTTCTCCCTGGGCGTGGTGCTCAGCCTCGTGCTGCGCATGGTGGAGCTGCCGGCCCTGGGCTTCGCGCTGGGCATGTACCTCCCCATCGAGGTGAACACGCCCCTCTTCCTGGGCGGCGTCATCAGCTGGATCGTCAACCGCAAGCGCGAGGGCGACACCGACGGCCTCGCCAAGGCCCGGGAGAACCGCGGCATCCTGGTGGCCAGCGGCCTCATGGCCGGCGGCGGCATCGTCGGCGTCATCGCCAGCGCCTTCAAGATCAAGTGGCCCGAGGGCTTCCCCATCCTCAGCGCGGCCTCCGCGGAAGGGGCCCTGGGCGAGTGGCTGGCCATCGCGGCCATGACGGCGCTCTGCGTCTTCGTGGTGATCTACAGCCGCGCCGCGAAGCCCGCGGAGGACTAGCCCCCGACCTTCCTGGATATCCGGCACGGCCCGCGG
>DBMS01000096.1 GCA_002297665.1 Holophagaceae bacterium UBA692
GGCGGCGGGCGCGTCGGGGACGGGCTCCGCGCCGGGCTGCAGGGGACGGCTTTCGGGGCGCATGGCCACGGCGCCCCCTTCGGGACGGGGGCCGGAGCCCCGCTGGAGCCGTTCGCGCATGTCCAGGGCGGACTGGATGAGGGCCTCCTCCGCGGGGGACAGGGACGTGAAGGCCAGCCCCAGGATCACCTCGTTGCCGCGCTCGGTGGCGTGGGTGGAGATGCCGCGGGCCTCCAGCAGGTGGATGCGGGGCAGGTCCTGCACCCGGATCCGGGGGAACCCCTTGCCCCGTTCGAAGAGGGCGGTGGAGGGCGGGATGCGCACCCCGGTGTCCAGGCGGATGACGCGGTCCACCCGCAGGGCCAGGCCGCCCAGGCCGATGTTCACCAGGGGCCCGGCCATGCCCAGGCCCGGCACGCCGGAGTCCTGGAGGATCACGTAGGCGCTCTCCCGGGGGCGGAAGGGGTAGCGCTTGTGCACCCGCCGGTCCGAGAGGAGGAGGTAGGCCGGCCGCTCGAAACGGTACTGGAGGTAGCCCTCCCGGCCCTGGAACGTGACGAATCCCTCGTACCGCTGCTCCCCCGAGGCGCACAGGAAGTGGAAGACGGCCCCCACCAGGAGCTCGTGGGGCAGGGGCCGTCCCAGCTTCAGGACGATGGCGCCCTCGTCCCAGTGGAGGCTCCGGATGGTGCTGAAGTAGGGCAGGGTGCTGGTTCCTTCCACCTTGATGGGGAACTCCGCCTCCAGGTCGAACATCTGCTGGAAGATGTCCCGGAGGACGGCGGGATCCTCGATGCGGGTGCCTGGATCTGCGGGTTTGCCTGCCTTGAGCTTTGCCATCGCCTTTTCAGCCTGTCGCCACGCCACGGGTTCGGGAAGGTCCTGGAATCCAGTATGTCCTTCAGACGTTGAAAAGGAAGTGCATTACATCGCCATCCTTGACGACGTATTCCTTCCCTTCGGAACGCATGCGGCCCATCTCCTTGGCGCCCTGCTCGCCCTTGTGGGCGATGAAATCGTCGAAGGCGATGACCTGGGCCCGGATGAAGCCCTTCTCGAAGTCCGTGTGGATGACCCCGGCGGCCTGGGGGGCGGTGGCCCCGATGGCGATGGTCCAGGCCCGCACCTCCTTGACCCCGGCCGTGAAGTAGGTCTGGAGGTTGAGCAGGCGGAAGGAGGCCTGGATGAGGCGGTTGAGGCCCGGCTCGGAGAGCCCGGCCTCTTCCAGGAAGAGCGGGCGCTCCTCCGGGGCGAGCTCCTGGATCTCGGCCTCCAGCTTGGAGCAGATGGGGATCACGGGGCAGCCGCGCCGGGCCGCGGCGGCCTCCAGGGCCGCGTAGTGGGGGTTGCTCCCGGGGGCCGGGATGTCGGCCTCGGAGATGTTGCCCACCAGGAGCATGGGCTTGAGGGTGATGAACCCGAAGGACTTCACCAGGGCGAGCTCGTCCCGGCCCAGTTCGGCGGCGGTGGCCCACTCCCCGCGGTCCAGCGCGCCGTGCACCTTCTCCAGGACCGCCACCAGCTGCTGGGACTCCTTGTTGCCGCTCCGGGCGATCTTCCGGTGGCGTTCCAGGGCCTTCTCGGCGCCGTCCAGGTCCTTGACGATCAGCTCGGTGTCGATGATGGAGAGGTCCCGCCCGGGGTCCACGCCGCCCTCCACGTGGGTGACGTCCCCGTCCTCGAAGCAGCGCACCACCTGCACGATGGCGTCGGTCTCGCGGATGTTGGCCAGGAACGCGTTCCCCAGCCCCTCGCCCTTGCTGGCGCCCCGAACGAGCCCGGCGATGTCCACGAACTCCTGGGAGGCGGGGAGCACCCGCTGGGGGTTGACGATCTCCGCGAGCCGGTCCAGCCGGGAGTCCGGCACGTCCACGACCCCGGTGTTGGGCTCGATGGTGCAGAAGGGATAGTTGGCCGAAGCGGCCCCGGCCCGGGTCAAAGCGTTGAAAAGGGTGGACTTGCCTACGTTGGGAAGGCCCACGATTCCGCACTGCACTGCCATTCGGTCTCCTTGAACTAAGCCTTTTATGAAGGTTTTCCCCAGCCGGCGGTTCGGGTTCCGGCACAGGGGGCCGCAAGGGGACGCCGGTAACGGGAACGGTTCTTCCCTGACGGCCCCCAATCCTCCAGTGTCCCAGGCCTTGGCTCAGCCGGGAAGGATTCGTACGGTGTAGGCCGATGTGGTCGTGGCCCCGGCCCCCACCTGGAAGACGCCGGGCTTCTCGTGGAACTCCCCGTCGAAGGCCGCGGGGCTGGCGAAGCCGCGCCAGGGCTCGATGCAAACGAACCCGGCCCCCGGCCGCGTCCAGATGCCCAGCTGGGGGAAGCCCTCCCAGCTGACCTCCACCACCGGGGCGCCCGGGGCCGAGTACCGGAGGTAGCGGCTCTCCACCGGGTTGAAGATGAGGGCGTCCTCCTGGAAGACCTCGTCCCGCAGGGCGAGCTCCCGGTTGCGCAGGGGGCTGGGCTGGTTGCCGGCGCCCAGGAGGCCCCGGGCGTCCAGCACGGGCAGGAAGGCCGTCTCGGGCTTCTCGAAGACCATGCGGTGGGCTTCCCGGGGGATGTCGGGGTGCAGGGGCCAGCGGAAGGCGGGGTGGGCCCCCAGGCTGGCGAAGAGGGCGGTTCCGCCCGGGTTGTGCAGGTCGTACTGGACGCGCAGGTGGTTGCCGTCGATGCGAAAGGTGACGCAGAGCTCGAAGGGGAAGGGATAGACGGCCCGGGTGGCCTCGTCGTCCACCAGGCGCAGGGTTACCGAATGGGCCGTGAGGCGCTTGAGGGCCCATTCCCGGTCCCGGGCGAAGCCGTGGCGGCCCAGGGTGTGGGCCTGGCCCCTGTGCAGGAGCCGGTCGCCCTTGAGGGCGCCCACGATGGGAAAGAGGTTGGGAGCCTGCCGGGGCCAGACGGCGGGGTCGCCGTCCCACAGGAGGTCCAGGCCGGCCGCGGTCTGGAGCCGGCAGAGCTCGGCGCCCGAGGTGCGCACCGACGCGCGCAGCAGGTCGCCGGCGATGTGATAGGTGCCCAAGGAGGCCTCCCGATCGGACATCATAGGCCCGGAGGACCCTACCGGCAACCGCATCCGGCGTTGTCCAGCACGGGCGCGGCCGCCGCCCAGAAGGCCCGCATCTCCTCGGGCTTGCCCAGGGTGACCCGCACGTGGTTGGGCAGGTCGTAGCCCTGCATGGGACGCACGATCACGCCGGCCTTGAGGAGATCCTTGAACAGCTCCGGGGCGGGCAGGGCGCTCTCCAGGAGGACGAAGTTGCCGGCGACGCCCGAGACCTGGCACCTGTGGTTGGCGGCCTCGGCGAGGAAGGCCTGGCGGGCCTCGGTGTTGCGCGCCCGGGAGAAGGCCTCGAAGGCGTAGTCCTCCACCGCTGCCTCCGCGGCCACCTGGGCCAGCATGTTCGTGTTGAAGGGGCTGCGCACGCGCTCCAGGAGGGCGATGAGCTTGAGGTGGCCCACCGCGTAGCCGATGCGCAGGGCGGCGAGGGAGTGGATCTTGCTGAAGGTGTGCAGCACGAGCAGGTTGCTGCGCTCGTCCAGGAACGTCGCGGCGTCGGGGTAGGTCTCGGGGTCCTCGTACTCGGCGTAGGCCTGGTCCACGATGAGCAGGATGTCGTCCCGGAGCTCGCGCACCAGGCGCGCCAGGCCCTCCCGCTCCAGCAGGACGCCGGTGGGGTTGTTGGGGTTGCCCAGGTAGACGATGCGCGTATCGAGCTGCACCGCGCCCAGGATCGCGTCCACGTCGATCGCGGCGGGGCTGGAGGGGCACTCGATGAACCGGCCCCCCGCGGTGCGGGTGGCGATGCCGTAGATGGCGAAGGAATGCCGCGGGGCCACGCCGCTGCCGCCGCCCAGGAGCGCGGCCTTGGCGGCCATCTCGATGATCTCCGAGCTGCCGTTGCCCAGCATGATCTGGCCCAGGTTGAAGCCCCGGCGCCGGGCGATGGCCGAGCGCAGGTAGAACCCGTCCGAGACCGGGTAGAGGCCCAGGCCCTCGTCCTGGCTGCCCGTGGCGGCCTTGATGACCCGGGCCTTCACGGCCTCGCTGGGGCCCCAGGGGTTCTCGTTGCTGGCGAGCTTGACGATGGATTCCAGGCCAAGCTCCCGCTGCACTTCCTGGATGGGTTTTCCGGGAACGTAGAGGGGGATCTGGCGGAGTTGCTCGAATGCATGGTTGGACAGCAGCGTCATGGGGGGATCCTGTGGAGTAACCACTACGATGCCCCTACGCCAGCGCGTAATGCGTCACAACCCGGACGATTTTCTGGCGGAGGGGTCGGGCGGCGGCCGCGCGGTCCCCCCTCGTCCATGTCAGGCGGGGCGCTCGGAAAGGACCCGGTCGATGAGACCGTAATCCTGGGCCTCGTCCGCGCTCATGAAATAGTCGCGGTCCATGTCCTTCATGACCTTCTTGAGGTTCTGGCCGGTGTGCTTGGCCAGGGCGGCGGCGAGGTTGTCCTTCAGGCGCTGGATCTCCTTGAAGGTGATCTCGATGTCCGAAGCCTGCCCCTGGGCGCCCCCGGAGGGCTGGTGGATCATGATGCGGGCGCTGGGCAGGGCGAAGCGCTTGCCCTTGGTGCCGGCGGCCAGGAGGTGGGCCCCCATGGAGGCGGCCTGGCCGATGCAGTAGGTGACGATGTCGTTCTTCACGAACTGCATGGTGTCGTAGATGGCCAGACCGGCCGTGACGCTGCCGCCGGGGCTGTTGATGTAGATCTGGATGTCCTTGTCCGGGTCCTCGCTCTCCAGGAAGAGCATCTGGGCCACCACCGCGTTGGCGACGGAGTCGTCGATGGCGGTGCCCAGGAAGATGATGTTGTCCTTGAGCAGGCGGGAGTAGATGTCGTAGCTCCGCTCGCCCCGGGGGGTCTCCTCGATGACGATGGGCGGATAGTAGGCGCGTTCCATGGGTGCTCCTTGGGGCTTAGGATACTTGCGTTGCGGACGGGGTGGGTAGTCTTATTGATAATTTATGATTCCGCTTCCTCCCGCACCTCGTCCACCCAGGCCTTCCAGGCCTCGGGCCGGAAGGGGCCCGCGTGGCACCGCAGCTGCCGGCGCAGGCTCCGGAACCGGGCCGCGGCGGGGGCCCAGAGGGCCTCGGGCATGCGGGAGGCGGCCTCGGCGCAGGCCAGGGAGCCCTCGGGGGTCTGGCACACCAGGAGGGCCTCGTGGCCGGCCATGAGGCAGCGCCGCACCTTGTCCTCCCAGCTCCACCCCCCGGCGCCGCCCATCTGGAGGTCGTCGGGAATCCACCTCGCCTTGATCCCCCAGGGATTGCCGGCCACGCACCGGTCGCAGAGGCTCGCGGGCAGGCCCTGGCTCCGGGGCACCTTGAGGTGGGCCACCATCATCAGGCGCTCGGCGTGGGCCAGGGCCCGGAAGGGAGCCAGGTTGGCTTCGATCCGGACGGGATCGGTGAGCTCGGGCAGGCCCACGTGGCTGTCCAGGCGGGTGCCGCCCAGGCCGGGGAAATGCTTGAGGCAGCCCCGGACGCCCTCGGCCTCCAGGCCTTCCAGGAAGGCCCCGGCGGCGGCGGCGGTCTCCTGCGGGTCGGCGCTGGCGCAGCGCCCGCCCAGGGCGGAATCCGGCGCCGGGTCGAAGAGGTCGGCCACCGGCGCGAAGTCCACGTTGATGCCCAGCATGCGCAGGCCGCGGCCCCACAGGCTCCCCCACCGGCGGCAGCCCGGGGCGCCTCCGGCCTCGAAGACCGCCCGCAGGCCGGGGGTGAGCCCCACCCATTCCCGCAGCCGGCTCACGGCCCCGCCCTCCTGGTCCACGGCCACGGCGAGGGGTCCCCAGCGCGCCTGGAGGGCGGCGACGAGGGCGTGGCAGCGGGCGGGACCCCCCACGGGATCCGGGTCGAGGTTGCGGGCGAAGAGCACCACGCCCCCGGGCTGGAACCCCGGCTGGACATGGGCGGCGTCCAGGCCCGTGAAGCCGGTCCACAGCAGGCGGTGGGCGGGGGACCGTTCCACCTCAGCGCGTCCGGGCGGCTTCCACCAGGACGCGGGCGCGGTGGAGGCCGTGCAGGGCCGCCTCCAGTTGGCGGCGCCAGAGCAGGAAGAGCGGGGCCTCGGGGTGGAAGGAGCTCCGCTCCTCGAAGCCGACGAAGAGCGCGCCCAGGAGGATGCCATTGGCCCGGAGGGGGATGAGGTGGCCTTCGGGGTACCCGCCCTCCCAGGCGCATTCGCCGCCCTCCCCCAGCCGCGAGGGCGTGGGCAGGCCCTGGGTGCGCGGCTCCCGCGGGCCGTCCGCGGAAAGGAGCTCCCAGGCGTCGTTGCGGGTGGGCAGGAGGGCCATGTGGCCGCCGGGATGCCAGCGGTCCCGCAGGTGGGCCAGGAAGGCCCTGAGGATGGGGGCCTCGTCGGCCTCGGCCTGGGCGGCCAGGAGGAGGGCGTTGAGCCGCTCGGTCTCCTCGACCAGCTCGATGTTCTCCCGCACCCGCGCCAGAACGCGGCCTTCCAGGTCGCGCTGGTAGTCCTGGAGCTGGCCCACCACCACGGCGTGGTCCAGGGCGCGGTCCAGCACCGCCTCGATCTCGGCCAGGCGGAAGGGCTTCTTCACGAAGTCGTAGGCCCCGAACTTCACGGCCTGGATGGCGGTCTCCAGGGAGGCGTAGCCGGTGATGACCACGCAGAGGGTGCGGGGGTCGCGGGCGTGCACCGCGGAGATGAGGTCGAAGCCCGTGGGGCCGCCGGGCATGTTGAGGTCCGTGAGCACCACGGGGTAGTGCCTGCGGGCGAGGATCGCCAGGGCCGAATGGGCGTCGGGGGCGTCGTCCACCAGGTAGCCGTCGTGGGTGAGGGCGTCCTTCAGGAAGGTCCTGAGATCCTCCTCGTCGTCCACCAGAAGGATCGGGTCGCGGATCATGCCCGCTCCGGCTCGGCCTTGATCTGGGTCATGGTCAGGTCGTAGATCCGGGCCTCCAGGAAGATGTCCAGGGCGTCCCCGTCCAGCAGCCCCGCCTTGGCCTCGTCCTCGAGGATCTCCAGGCTCCGGGGCACGGTGACGGCGACCTTGTAGGGGCGGTCCGCGGCCACCAGGGCGTCGTACACGTCGCAGATGGCCATGAGCTTGGACTGCGGCGGGATGGCGTCGGCCTTGAGGGCGCGGGGGTAGCCCATGCCGTTGAGCCGCTCGTGGTGGGCGTAGGCGATGCCGGGCACGTCGGCCAGGGTGCCGGTCCAGGGGATCTGCTTGAGGAACCGGTAGGTCTTGTCCACGTGGCTGTTGATCTCGTCCCGCTCGGCCTTGGAGAGGCTGCCCCGGGGGATCCGGAGGGCGGCGATGTCCGTGGGCTCGAGCACCTTGGCCGGGGCGCCCTCCCAGTGCCCGAAGGTGAGGTCCTCCAGTTCGTCCATGGAGTCCACCACCTCCTGGGTGAGGAGCTTGGGCTCGTTGCAGCGCAGCACCAGGTCCGCGAGGCGCTGGCTCTCGGCGCGGTGCGCGGCCATGAGCACCTCGAAGCAGCCCTCCTCGAAGGCCTCGCTGCGCTTCCAGGCCTCCTGGAGGCGGCGGGCGACGGATTCCAGGTCCCTCTGGTACAGGCGCTGGAGGATGCGCTCCAGGCGCTCGGGTTCGAGCTTGCGGGCCTTGACCAGCACCTGCTCGCGCACGCCCACCTTGCCGAAGTCGTGCAGGAGGCTCGCGTAGCGGAGCTCCTTCACCTGGTTCTCGTTGAAGTGCAGGGGGCCGTAGGCGCCCGACGGCGTGCGGTTCACGGCCTCGGCCAGGCCCACGGTGAGGGTGGCCACGCGGTTGGAGTGGCCGGAGGTGGAGGGGTCCCGGGATTCGATGGCGAACACGGCGGCCTGGACGAAACCCGCGAAGAGCTTCTCGATGTCGTCCTTGAGCTTCACCACCTCGCGGGTCCGTTCGGCCACCCGCTCTTCCAGCCCGGACTGGTAGGCCTCGTTCTGGCGCAGGGCCTTGTAGTGGTTCAGGGCCCGCTGGAGGCTGGCGTCCAGCTCGGCCAGCTTGAAGGGCTTCTGGATGAAGTCGTAGGCGCCGTTCTTGAGGGCCTGGATGGCGCTGTCCGTGGTGGCGTAGCCCGTCATGAGGATGCAGAAGGTCTTGGGATCGATCTCCTGGATGGCCTGCAGCAGGTCCAGGCCCGAGAGCCCGCCGGGCATGTTCAGGTCCGTGAAGATGATGGCGAAGTGGCGGGTGCGGGCCATGTCCAGGGCCACCTCGGCGGTCTCCGCGCCTTCGCACTGGTAGCCCATGCTTTCCAGCGCCTCCACCAGAAGCGTCCGGAAGTCCGACTCGTCGTCCACGATCAGGATGTTATAAGTGTCCATAGGGGTCCTGGACACCTATCCTACCCGAAGCTTCATTTCCGGGGGGGAGGGAAGCGGGAAAGCATCGTGGCCACCGCCTGGGACACCTGCTGCTCGGCATCCTCGGGATCCGTGAGGCCCGTGAGGGCGCCCTCGGCCACGGCCTGCCAGATGAGCTGGTTGGTCTTGTTGTCCACGACCTCCAGGATGATGCTGCCCTCGCGGTAGCGCCGGGCCTCGGTGAACTGGGTGCCCACGCCGTAGCCCCAGGGCCGCCAGTAGCCGAAGTGGGAGCCCACGGTCGTGGTGGTGTACACCGTGCCCTGGCGGTAGGCCGGGTAGTAGGTGACCAGCACGTCGGGTTCGGCCGAGCGCTCCACCTTCAGGCCCTTGGCCGCCAGTTCCCGCTCCACGGCGGCCCGCACCCGGCGGTCCATGATGGGGTTGCTTACCCCGTCGGACTTGCCCTGGGCCTTCTTGCTGGCGGCGTACCAGTCCCAGGTCTTGTAGGAGGCGTAGGCGGCGTGGGAGTCGTAGTCGTACCTGACCGTGTAGGGGGTGCAGCCGGCCAGGACGGCCAGGGTCAGGGGGATCAGGGCGCTTTTCAGGTTCATGGGGGCCTCCGGACTGGACTATAGATGCGCCATGGGAGTCAGAGGTTTAAGGGTTCCCTGATCCCAGACCATGAAATTACCATCATGCGCCCAGGGCAGGGCGGTGCCGTTGCCCTCCGCCTCGTGGGTATGGAAGTGCCCGGTGATGAAGGTTTCCCCAGGGTGGTCGGCCGCCGCGGCCCGGAAGGCCTCCCGGGGGAAGGCCAGCTTGTAGGCGCGGTTCGTGGTGCGCATGGACCGTTCGAGGCGGGCGGCCAAGGACCGGGCCGCGGAACGTGGCAGCGCCCGGGCCACCAGCCACATGACGCCGCTGCGGGAGAGGAGGTTCCAGACGCGGTACCGCCCGTCGGCGGCGTTGATGAGGTCCCCGTGCTCCCAGGCCAGCGCCTCCCCGGGCAGGCCGCCGCCGATGCCTTCGCCCATGAGGTCGAAATGGCCGGAAAGCCCATCCAGGAAGTACTCCCGGTTGCCCAGCCAGAGCCCCACCCAGCGGCCCTGGCGGCGCCGCTCGTCCACCCAGGCCAGGAAGGCCTCCTGCTGGGGCGATTCCATGCCCGGAATCCCCACCCACACGTCGAAGATGTCGCCCAGGAAGAGCCAGTCGGCCTCCGGATGGGCGGCGGCGGCCTCCCGGAGGCCGGTGAGCTCCTCGCCCCAGTGGGGGTCGGCCACCAGGATCAGCGGCACGCGGGGGTCGGGCCGGCGGGGTTCGCCCCGGACCCAGCCCAGGGACGCCAACCAGCGGCGCCAGAGGAGCGGCAGGCAGGAAAGGCCCAGGCCCAGCACCGTGCCGGCGGAATCGGCCGCCCAGTCCAGGACCGAGACGTCCCGTCCCGGCACGAAGATCTGGTGGATCTCGTCCGAGAGGCCATAGGCCGAGGCCGCCAGGAAGATGGCCAGGTGGCGCCGGTAGGTGGGGACGCTCCGCCAGGTGTGGCGGGCCGCGATCTCCAGGGAGAAGGCCAGCGCCGCGAATTCGAGGGCGTGGGCGCACCAGTCCAGGGGGTGGTCCAGGGAGACCGGCAGGGAGCTCCGGCTGCTGAGCCAGAAGGTGTTGATGGCCAGGGCCAGGGGAAGTAGCCAGATCCAGACGCGCCGCATGACCCAATCCTACCGCGTCACCCCGCCCTCCGGGCCATGACGATGGCCTCGCCGAGGAACCCCTGGACCTTCTTCCGGCGGACCTCCGCGAAGCCCTCCCTTTGCCAGAACGCCAGGGCGCGGGGGTTCCCGTCGAGCACGGCCAGGCCCAGCGTGGGGCAGCCCCACCCCAGGGCCAGCTCCTGCACGACGCCCAGGGCGTGCCGTCCCAGGCCCCGCCCCTGGTGGGTCTCGGCGAAGAGCAACAGGCCGATGTGGACGCGCCCGGGCCCGGGATAGCCGCGCAGCAGTTCCGCGGCGCCCACCAGCGCGCCCTCCAGGAAGAACCCCAGCACGCATTTGTCGGCCAGGGTCATTCCCGGGGGGAGGGAGGCGAAGGTCTCCTCGGCCTCGGAGCCGTCGGGGTCCCGCCCGTGGGCGATGCGGCTGTACCCGGGGGCCGCGGCGTGCAGGGCCTGGAGGGCCGCCACGTCGGCGGGGGCGTCGCGGTCAAGGCGGCGGTGGGAGGGAAGGACCATGGGGGCCTCGTGAAGGGGGGAAGCTGAAGGGGCGTGGGACAACGGTAGCAAGGAACCCGAACGGGGCGGCAGGTCGATTGGATGGGCGGAATCCGAGGGGTCGGAAACGTTAAGGAAACCACTCTGCGCCTCGGCGCGCTCGGCGTACAAGTTCTTCACCCGAAGCATCCACAACATCCCATTCCGGCCAGCTGGTTCCGCCCTTCCGGCCCACCTGCGGTAGAATCCCGTCATCTTCCCCGTCCTCATTCACCTTCCAAGGTTCCCATGACCGAACGGATCGATTGCGCGGTGATCGGCGCGGGCGTCGTGGGCCTGGCCCTGGCGCGGGAGCTGGCCCTGCGGGGCCGGGAGGTGGTCGTCCTGGAGCGGGAGGATCGCATCGGCACCGGCATCAGCTCGCGCAACAGCGAAGTGGCGCACGCCGGCCTCCACTACCCCCCCGGCAGCCTCAAGGCGCGCCTTTGCGTGGAGGGGAACCTGGCGCTCCACGCGTTCTGCCGGGCCCACGGGGTGGACCACCGCCGCTGCGGCAAGTTCATCGTGGCCACCCGGCCCGGGCAGGTGGAGGCCCTGGAGCGGATCCTGGCCCGGGGCCTGGCCAACGGCGTGCCCGGCCTGGCCCTGCTCTCGGGCGCCGAGGCCAGGGCCGCGGAACCCGGGCTGGCGTGCCTGGCGGCGCTCCACTGTCCCTCCACCTTCATCGTGGACGCCCACGGGCTCATGGGGGCACTCCGGCGCGAGGCGGAGGACCACGGCGCCGCCCTGGTGTTCCGGAGCCCGGTGGTGGGCGGAGAGGCCGCGGCCGGGGGCGTGCTGCTGGAGGTGGGCGGGCCCGGGGCCGCGACCCTC
>DBMS01000190.1 GCA_002297665.1 Holophagaceae bacterium UBA692
CTTGATCAATGACGCGTTTTCCAGATTCGATCACTGCGGGCCCTCGATGGAAAGCCTTGGGGCCAGCCCAGGCGAATCCGCCTCATGCGCGGGAGGTGCGTGAAGGGAGCTTGAACCAATCATACACCAGGAAGAAGGACGGCTTCCATGGTCGGTTTTGATTTAGCTTGAATATAAGGCGTTCTATTAAAAATGGCCGATCTGAATTCATGATCGAAAGGGGCATATGCGCGAACAATTAATCTGTTTCATGAAAATTATGAATGTAAACAAGTGACTAATAAATTCATGACCTCGGATGCATCCGGTCGTATAGCGCCCTGAGGCGGGCCTGGTGCACATGGGTGTAGATCTGGGTGGNNGAGATGTCGGCGTGGCCGAGCATCGACTGCACCGCCCGAAGGTCCGCGCCGTGGTCCAGGAGGTGGGTGGCGAACGCGTGGCGCAGCACGTGGGGGCTCACGGACTCGGGGAGGATGTCCGCCTTGAGCGCGTAGGCCTTCAGGAGGCGCCAGAACTGCTGGCGGGTGAGCGCCTCCCCCCGCCGGCCCACGAACAGCGTGTCGTCCTGGGGCTTGAAGGAGGGGCGCAGGGCCAGCCACCGGCGCACCCAGTGCTCGGCGCTCTCGCCGAAGGGGATCAGGCGTTCCTTCCGGCCCTTGCCCATCACCTTGAGGAAGCCCTCGTCCAGGAAGACCGTGAGCCCGGAAAGGCCCGCCAGTTCGGATACCCGCAGCCCCGAGGCGTAGAGGAGTTCGATCCAGGCGCGGTCCCGGACGCCCAGGGGCACGTTCGGATCGGGGGCGGCCAGGAGGGCTTCCACCTGGCTCTCCGACAGGGTCCTGGGCAGGATGCGCGGAGGCCGCGGCGGCCGCGCCACGGATTCGGGACCGGCGGCGCCCTCGCCCTCCATGCGCAGGAACCCCAGGAACTGGCGGAGCGCCGAGGAAAGCCGCGCGATGCTCCGGGCCGCCTTGCCCGTGGACTGCTGGGAGACGAGGAAGGCCGTGACGCGGTCCCGGTCCAGGTCCGAAGGCGGCAGGCCCGCTCCGGTGGCCCATTGGGCCAGGTGCTGGAGGTCGGAGAGGTAGCCCGCCACGGTGTGCCGGGAGAGTCCGCGCTCCACGGCGAGGAAGACTTCGAACTCGCGCAGGGAGGTGCTCCACCCTAGGGGCCAGCCCCTTTCGGGGACGGGGATCTGGACGGGTCGAGGCATGCACAACAGTCTAGCCGCTTGGCATTCCTGGAAAGCCATGCTAGCCTCGTCAGGTTCTAAGGAGAGACCATGGCTGAAATCCGCAAAAAGGTCATTGCGATCATCGCCGAGCAGCTTGCCAAGCCCGAGGATTCCATTTCCGAGAACAGTCACTTCGTTGACGATCTCGGCGCGGACAGCCTGGACACGGTCGAGATCATCATGGCTATCGAAGAAGCCTTCGGGATCGAGATTCCCGAAAGCGAGCAGGAAAAGATCCGTACGGTTGGCGACGCCATCTCGTACATCGAAAAGAATGCCAAGGCCTGATCGATCCTTGGGAACCATCCCGGCGCCGCAGAACGAAAAGTCCTGCGGCGCTTGCCGTTAGAAAATTTCAGGCGGGCGTCCGAAGCTTCCCGTTTCCGGTGAAACGGAGGGGTTGACGGACCCTTGCCTGTGGCATCCTTGTCATCTGAGGTGAGGCCATGAGCACCATTCAGCGCAGGCGCGTCGTCATCACGGGCATGGGGACCGTCAACCCCTGCGGCAACACCGTCGCCGAAACCTGGGAAAACCTGCTGGCGGGACGGAGCGGCATCGGGCCCGTCACGAAGTTCGACGTCACCGACTACGCCTGCAAGATCGCCGGCGAGGTGAAGGGCTTCGACGCGGACCTGTACATCGACCGCAAGGAACAGAAGAAGATGGATCTGTTCATCCAGTACGCCATGGCCGCATCCCAGGAGGCCATGAACGATTCTGGCTTCGGCGAGCTGACCAAGGCGGAGCGGGAGCTTTTCGGCATTTCCATCGGCTCGGGCATCGGCGGCCTTTCCACTATCTGGGAGGAGGCCAACGGCTACCGGGGTCCCCGGCGCACCAGCCCCTTCTTCATCCCCAGCCTCATCATCAACCTCGCCTCGGGCTTCGTGAGCATCAAGTACGGGCTCCAGGGCCCCAACGCGGCCATGGCCACGGCCTGCGCCACGGGCACCCACGCCATCGGCGACGCGGCCCGCCAGATCATGTTCGGCTATGCCGACCGCATGATCGCCGGCGGCAGCGACTCGGTCATCAACCCCCTGGGCGTGGGCGGCTTCGGCGCCATGCGCGCCCTGTCCACCCGCAACGACGCCCCCACCGAGGCCAGCCGGCCCTTCGACAAGGGGCGGGACGGCTTCGTCATGTCCGAAGGCGCGGGCGTGGTGGTCCTCGAGGAATACGAACTGGCCAAGGCCCGCGGCGCGAAGATCTACGCCGAAGTTTGCGGCTACGGCATGAGCGGGGACGCCCACCACATCACCAGCCCCAGCGAGGACGGCGACGGTCCCCGGCGCGTCATGGCCGCGGCCATCAAGGACGCCGGCATCGTCCCGGAGCAGGTGGGCTACGCCAATGCCCACGGCACCTCCACCCCCGCGGGCGACCGCATCGAATGCTCGGCCCTCCGGCAAGTGTTCGGGGCCCACGCGGCCAGGCTCAAGGTGAGCTCCACCAAGTCCATGACCGGCCACCTCCTGGGCGCCGCGGGCGGCCTGGAGACCATCGTGTCGGCCCTGGTGGCCAGCACGGGCCGGATCCCGCCCACCATCAACGTGGTGGACCAGGACCCGGACTGCGACCTGGACGTCACGGCCAACGCCGCGGGCACCTTCGACGGCGAGTACGTCCTGAACAACAACTTCGGGTTCGGCGGCACCAACGGCTGCCTCGTCCTGCGCAAAATTTAGCTTGCCATTGCAGGGGAATTGAAGGACTTTGATCCCATCAAGGTGAAAGCCACACATCGAGGGGGATCCATGTTCCAGCTTTCCACCGGCAGGATGCTCGCGGCCGCGGCCCTTCTCTGCGCCCCCCTGCGGGCCGGGGACTACGACCACCTCTTCGACGTGGTCAAGGACGCGTGGCCGGAACGCACCGTCGCCATGGCCGTCTGCGACAAGGACGCCAGCCAGATGGAGCTCATCGACCTGGCGGAAACGGCCAAGGCCCGCAACATCTCCCTGCTGATCGTCGACCTTCGGGAGGAGAAGGACTACAACAAGACCCTGGCCAGCGCCATGAGCCGGAACCCCGGGTTCGTCTTCATCATCGATGCCGACCCCCTCCTGGGCGCCAAGGGGCGGCTCACCGCCCGCATGATCTACCGCGCCTCGGGAAGGGGCATCCCCACCGTCGGGTTGTCCCAGGGCCTGCTCCAGTTGGGCGCGGTGCTCACCGCCGGGCCGGGCGCCAAGGATCCCGTGTACGCCAACAAGGAAACCGCCGAGCGCATGAAGCTCCCCCTCCCCGCCGGCGTCATCGATCCCACCCTGAAGAAAAAGGGCAAGTAGCGTTCGCCAATTGTTCGCTCCGTGTAGAATGGGGCCATGGCCGCCCCGATCCCCTTCAAGCTCCATGCGCCCTACGAGCCCGCCGGTGACCAGCCCGAGGCCATCGCCCAGCTGGTGCGCGGCATCGAGGCCGGGGACCGGTGGTCCACCCTCCTGGGGGTCACGGGCAGCGGCAAGACGTACACCATGGCCTCCGCCATCGCCCGGCTCCAGCGGCCGGCCCTGATCTTCGCGCCGAACAAGACCCTGGCCGCCCAGCTGTTCTCGGAATTCAAGCAGTTCTTCCCCGAGAACGCGGTGGAGTACTTCGTCAGCTACTACGACTACTACCAGCCCGAGGCCTACGTCCCGGAGCGGGACCTGTTCATCGACAAGGACGCCAAGATCAACGACGAGCTCGAGAAGCTGCGGCTCTCGGCCACCCGCAACCTGCTGGAGCGGCGGGACACCATCGTGGTGGCCTCGGTGTCGTGCATCTACGGCCTGGGCGACCCGGGCAGCTACCTGAACCTTTCCGTGAACCTGCGCCGGGGCGGCACCCGGGACCGGGCGCTGCTCCTGCGGGACCTGGTGGCCATCCAGTACGCCCGGAACCAGATGGCCTTCGAGCCCGGGGTGTTCCGGGTGCGGGGCGACGTGGTGGAGGTGTACCCGGCCTACGAGGACACCGCGTACCGCATCGAGCTCTTCGGCGACGAGGTGGAGCGCCTCAGCCGCATCGATCCCCTGCGGGGCGTGGTCCTGGAGACCCTGGAGGAGCTTACCATCTGGCCCAAGAGCCACTACGTGACCCCCGAGGACAAGCTGCACCAGGCCATCCGGGAGATCAAGGCGGAGCTGGAGGAACGCGAGGCGTTCTTCCGCGCCGAGGGCCGCATCGTGGAACTGCAGCGCCTGCACCAGCGCACCATCTACGACATCGAGATGATGAAGGAGATGGGCTACTGCTCGGGCATCGAGAACTACTCCCGGTTCCTGGACGGGCGCAAGCCCGGCGAGCCGCCCCACACCCTCCTGGACTACTTCCCCGAGGATTACGTCCTGTTCATGGACGAAAGCCACGTGGCCACCGGCCAGCTGCACGGCATGTTCCTGGGGGACCAGTCCCGCAAGCGGACCCTGGTGGACTACGGCTTCCGGCTCCCCGCGGCCCTGGACAACCGGCCCCTGCGCTTCGAGGAGTTCGAGTCCCGGGTCAACCAGCTGGTGTTCGTCAGCGCCACCCCCGGCGACTACGAGCTCGCCCAGAGCGGCGGGGTGGTGGTGGAGCAGGTGGTGCGGCCCACGGGCCTGGTGGATCCGCTGGTGGAGGTGCGCCCCGTGGGCACGCAGGTGGACGACCTCCTGGAGGAGATCCGCCAGGTGGTGGCCCGGGACGAGCGGGTGCTGGTCACGGTGCTGACCAAGAAGCTGGCCGAGCAGCTCACGTCCTACTACCAGGAACTGGGCATCAAGGCGGAGTACCTCCACAGCGAGATCGACACCCTGGAGCGGGTGGAGCTCCTCAAGAACCTCCGCCGGGGCGTGTTCGACGTGCTCATCGGCATCAACCTCCTGCGGGAGGGCCTGGACCTGCCCGAGGTGAGCCTCGTGGCCATCCTGGACGCGGACAAGGAAGGCTACCTGCGCAGCGCCAGGAGCCTCATCCAGACCATCGGCCGCGCCGCCCGCAACGTGCGCGGGAAGGCCATCCTCTACGGCGACCGCATGACCGACTCCATGGAGAAGGCCATCGGCGAGACCGGGCGCCGCCGCCAGAAGCAGCTGGACCACAACGCCCTCCACGGCATCACCCCCGAGACCACCAAGCGGCTCCTGGACGACGTCATGGGCGAGGCCCTGGCCCGGGAGTTCATCAACGTCCCCAGGGAGGACCAGGCCGCGGAGGAGCCGCTGCTCTACCTCACCGACAAGGAGTTCGAGCGGGAGGTGGGCAAGCTGGAAGCGAAGATGAAGGCCCATGCGGGCAAGATGGAATTCGAGGAGGCCGCCAAGCTGCGGGACCGGATCCTCAAGGCAAGGCGGGAGCGGCTGGTTTCATAGGTTTGTATCGAATCCATGGGCAGGATTGGCTAATGGTTCATGGATCCGGCCTTCATGGCTCCCATGGTGCCCAAGCGGCCGTAGGACTACGAGCGGACGCAGCCCTTGACAGTCGCTATGTAGATATTAGTATCTATACCGCGAGGTGGGCCATGTCCACGGAAAGAGTTATAACCGAGTACCGCGTTAAGCTCTTCCGCCACGGAGGAAGCCAAGCCGCCCGGCTGCCCAAGGAGCTCCGCATCGATGCGCCGGAGGCGGTCGGTCACCGGGAAGGGGATGAGGTCATCCTCCGGCCGGCGCCGGCACGCTCCTGGCCCAAAGGCTACTGGGACGGCTTCGGCCCCGTGGGGGACGATTTCGCCGTTCCCGCCCCCCTTCCGCCCACCCCGCACCGGGATGACGTGCTGGAGGCGTTGTGAAGTTCCTGCTCGACACCGATACGTGCATCTTCGCCCTGAAGCACCGGCCGGAAATCCGGGCCCGGTTCGAGGCTCTGACCCCTGAGGATGTGGTGGTCTCCGCGATGAACGAGGCTGAACTCTGGTACGGCGCCCTCAATAGCCAGCATCCGGACAAGCATGTCAAGGACGTGGAGGCCTTCCTGGCGCCTTTCATCGTCCTCCCTTTCGACGGCGAAGCCGCGAAAGAGCATGCCCGGCTCCGCATGGCGCTGCGGAACATGCCCATCGGAGAACGCGACCTGGTCATCGCCAGCATTGCCATGGCCCACCGGCTGACCGTGGTAACCCACAACCAGCGCGAGTTCGGCCGGGTGCCCGGACTGAAGACGGTGGATTGGGCCTAATCCATGCGGTAGTTCGGCGCTTCCTTCGTGATCATCACGTCGTGCGCGTGGCTCTCCCGGAGCCCCGCGCTGCTGATCTGCACGAAGGTGGCCTTGTCGTGGAATTCGGGAATGCTCCCGGCGCCCACCAGCCCCATGCCCGCCCGCAGTCCGCCGATGAGCTGGCCCACCAGGTCGGTCATGCGGCCCTTGTAGGGCACCTGGCCTTCGATCCCCTCGGGCACGAGCTTGGCGTCGTCCTTGCCGTCCTGGAAATAGCGGTCCTTGGACCCGGCCTTCATGGCGCCCATGCTGCCCATGCCGCGGTAGGACTTGTAGGTGCGCCCGCTGTAGAAGATGGTCTCCCCGGGGGCCTCGTCGGTGCCCGCGAACAGGCTGCCGATCATGACGCTGTCGGCGCCGGCGGCCAGGGCCTTGGCCACGTCGCCGGAGAACTTGATGCCGCCGTCGGCGATGCAGGGCACGCCGAACTCGCGGCAGGCCCGGGAGGCCTCGTGGATGGCCGTGATCTGGGGCATGCCCGCCCCGGTGACGATGCGGGTGGTGCAGATGGAGCCGGGGCCGATGCCCACCTTGACGGCGGAGGCGCCGGCTTCGCACAGGTCCCGGGCGCCCTGGTAGGTGGCCACGTTGCCGGCGATGACCGGGGTGTCGGGCAGGGCCTGGCGCAGCGTGCGCAGGGCCGCGAGGACCCCTTCGCTGTGGCCGTGGCTGCTGTCCAGGCACAGCACGTCCGCCCGGGCCGCCACCAGGGCCTTGGCCCGGTTCAGAAGGTCAGGCCCCACGCCCACCGCCGCGCCCACGCGCAGGCGCCCCTGGGCGTCCTTGCAGGAATTGGGATACTCGGTGGACTTCTGGATGTCCTTGACGGTGATGAGGCCCCGCAGGGCGCCCTGGTCGTCCACCACCAGGAGCTTTTCGATGCGGTGCTTCTGGAGGATGGCCCGCGCCTCCAGGAGCGTGGTGCCCACGGGGACCGTCACCAGGCGGTCCTTGGTCATGATCTCGCGCACCGGCAGCTCCCACCGGGTCTCGAAGCGCAGGTCGCGGTTGGTGAGGATGCCCACCAGCTTGCCGTTCTCCACCACGGGCACGCCCGAGATGCGGAACTTGGCCATCATGGCCTCGGCCTCGCGGATGGGGGCGTCGGGGCGGATCACGATGGGGTCGGTGATCATGCCGCTCTCGCTGCGCTTGACCTTGTCCACCTCCTCGGCCTGGCGCTCGATGGAGAGGTTCTTGTGGATGATCCCGACGCCCCCCTGCTGGGCCAGGGCGATGGCCAGCCGGCCCTCGGTGACGGTGTCCATGGCGGCGGACAGGAGGGGGATGCCCAGTTTCACCCCCGCGACCAGGGTGGACCCGAGGTCCACCTGGTTGGGGTGCACGCTGGAGCGTCCGGGAACCAGGAGCACGTCGTCGAACGTCAGCGCCTGGACAAGTGGCAAGGTGAGCATGGGGGCCTCTCTTCTGGAGTTCGCGGCAGCGGAACCTTGCACGACAGGATCGCATGGAATCGCCGTGATCGCGGTCTCAGAAAAAAAGAGAAGCCCCCTGAAAAAAACCCTTCATTCAGAACTTTTCGCCCACGGGTTCGAACCAGGCCTGGGGCTTCATGCACACGGGGCAGGCCTTGGGGGCGGCCAGGCCCTCGTGGATGTGGCCGCATTCCATGCAGCGCCAATAGATCTTTTCGCCCCGCTGGAAGACGGTGCCGTTGACGACGTGGTCGAGGAGGCGCTGGAAGCGGTCCTCGTGCTCCTTCTCCACCTTGGAGATCCATTCGAAGGTGCGGGCCACGTCGTTGAAGCCCTCTTCCTTGGCGATGCGCGCGAACTCGGGGTAGAGGGCGGACCACTCCTCGTTCTCGCCGCTGACCGCGGCCCGCAGCTGGGCGGCGGTGTCGCCGGCCACCACGGGATAGCCCGCGGTGATCTCCAGGCCCGAGGGGGCCAGCTTGGCCAGGTGGGCGTAGAAGAGGCGGGCGTGCTCCTGCTCGTTGCGCGCGGTCTCCTCGAAGATGGCCGCCACGTGCTCCATGCCCTCGGCGCGGGCGATGCGCGCGGCGAAGGTGTAGCGGTTGCGGGCCTGGCTTTCGCCGGCGAAGGCCTTGAGCAGGTTCTTCGCGGTCTGGCTGTCCTTGAATTCCATGGTGACCCCCGGTCAGTTGCGGCCCCGAATGGATGAAAGACCCATTGCTTACCGTCCTGGGGCCGCGGGTTGAATGGTGATCCCACGAGTCTAGCGTCAAGCCGAACGACCAAGGGATGTAACCTGCGACACACCCCCCCCCAAAGGAGACCCATCGCTCTTGATTATGGGCCTTCTGAAGAATAAACTCACCCTTGTGCGAAGCGGTCCGTTCTGGCCCAAAAGGCCCTGCTTCTCCAAAAGTCCCATATCCACGTCGGACAAGTCTTAACGACACACGTAGGAGGAAGGCCATGGCCGAACGACGCATGGTTACCGTAGACGGTAACGAGGCGACAGCATCCGTCGCGCATCGCTTGAATGAAGTGATCGCGATCTACCCCATCACCCCGTCTTCCAACATGGGCGAGTGGTCCGACGAATGGAGCGCCGCGGGACGGAAGAACATCTGGAACACGGTTCCCGCCGTGGTCGAGATGCAGTCCGAGGGCGGCGCGGCCGGCGCGGTGCACGGCGCCATGCAGGCCGGGGCCCTGACCACGAGCTTCACGGCCTCCCAGGGCCTCCTGCTCTTCATCCCCAACATGTACAAGATCGCGGGCGAGCTCACGCCCTTCGTGCTGCACGTCACGGCCCGCACCCTGGCCGCCCACGCCCTGTCCATCTTCGGCGACCACGCCGACGTCATGGCCTGCCGGCAGACCGGCTTCGCCATGCTGAGCTCCGACAGCGTCCAGCAGGCCCACGACTTCGCCCTGATCTCCCAGGCCTCCACCCTGAAGAGCCGCGTGCCCTTCGTGCACTTCTTCGACGGGTTCCGCACCTCCCACGAGGTCTCCAAGATCGAGATGCTCAATGACGAGGACCTGCGCAGCATGGTCACCGACGGCATGGTCGAGGACTACCGCAGCCGCTGCCTGACCCCCGACAAGCCGGTGGTCCGCGGCACCGCCCAGAACCCCGACACCTTCTTCCAGGCCCGCGAGGCCTGCAACGGCTTCTACAACGCCACCCCCGCCATCGTGCAGCAGGAGATGGACCGCTTCGCCGAGCTGACCGGCCGCAAGTACCACCTCTTCGACTACTACGGCCACCCCGAGGCCGAGCGCGTCATGGTCATCATGGGCTCGGGCGGCGACACCACCACGGAATACGTGGACTGGGCGCTGGCCAAGGGCGAGAAGATCGGCGTCCTGCAGGTCCGCCTGTTCAGGCCCTTCTCCATCAAGCACTTCGTCCAGGCGCTGCCCCGCACCGTCAAGGCCATCGCCGTGCTGGACCGCTGCAAGGAGCCCGGCGCCATCGGCGACCCCCTCTACCTGGACGTGGTCACCGCCCTGCGCGAGGCCGCCGAGGAAGGCCTCAGCCAGTTCGCGACGGCTCCCAAGGTCGTGGGCGGCCGCTACGGCCTCTCCTCCAAGGAGTTCAACCCCGCCTGCATCAAGGCCGTCTATGACGAGCTGGCCAAGCCCAGCCCGAAGAACCACTTCACCGTCGGCATCGTCGACGACGTCACCATGAGCAGCCTGCCCATGGACCTGGACTTCGACATCGAGCCCGAGGGCGTGAAGCGGGCCATGTTCTACGGCCTGGGCTCCGACGGCACGGTGGGCGCCAACAAGAACTCCATCAAGATCATCGCCGAGGAGACCCCCAACTACGGGCAGGGCTACTTCGTCTACGACTCCAAGAAGGCCGGCGCCATCACCATCAGCCACCTGCGCTTCGGGCCCAAGCCCATCCGCTCGGCCTACCTGATCCGCAAGGCCAACTTCATCGCCTGCCACAACACGTCCTTCCTGGACAAGTACGACATGCTCGGCGCGGCCGAGCCCGGCGCGACCTTCCTGCTGAACACCCCCTTCGGCAAGGACGAGGTGTGGGACTCCCTGCCCAAGGAAGTGCAGGCGGCCATCGTCGCCAAGAACCTGAAGTTCTACGTCATCGACGCCTTCGAAGTGGCCCGCAACACGGGCATGGGCGTGCGCATCAACACCATCATGCAGACCTGCTTCTTCGCCATCTCCGGCGTGCTGCCCCGCGAGGAGGCCATCGCCCAGATCAAGAAGGCCATCAAGAAGACCTACGGCAAGAAGGGCGAGGCCGTGGTCAAGAAGAACTTCGAGGCCGTGGACACCACCCTGGTCCACCTCCACCAGGTCCAGGTTCCCGCCGGCGTCACCGCCACCCGCGTCATGCCCCCCACCGTCAGCGCCGAGGCTCCGGACTTCGTCCAGCGCGTCACGGCCATCATGATGCAGGGCAACGGCGACCTGCTCCCGGTCTCCGCCTTCCCCGTGGACGGCACCTGGCCCTCCGCCACCACCAAGTGGGAAAAGCGCAACATCGCCCTGGACATCCCCGTGTGGGACGAGAAGATCTGCATCCAGTGCAACAAGTGCGCCCTGATCTGCCCCCACGCCGCCATCCGCCCCAAGGTCTACGAGCCCAGCTGCCTCTCCGGCGCGCCTGAGACCTTCAAGTCGGTGGACTACAAGGGCGCCGACTTCAAGGGCTCCAAGTACACCATCCAGGTGGCCCCCGAGGACTGCACCGGCTGCGGCATCTGCGTCGCCGTCTGCCCCGCCAAGGACAAGAGCAATCCCAAGCACAAGGCCATCGACATGACCCCGCAGGCCCCCCTGCGCGAGACCGAGGCCGCGAACTTCAAGTTCTTCCTGAACCTGCCCGAGCCCGACCGCACGGCCCTGAAGTACGACGTCAAGGGCAGCCAGTTCATGGAGCCCCTGTTCGAGTTCAGCGGCGCCTGCGCCGGCTGCGGCGAGACGCCCTACATCAAGCTCATGACCCAGATGTTCGGCGACCGCGCCATGATCGCCAACGCCACGGGCTGCTCCTCCATCTACGGCGGCAACCTGCCCACCACGCCCTACACCGTCAACAAGGACGGCCGCGGTCCCGCCTGGGCCAACAGCCTGTTCGAGGACAACGCGGAGTTCGGCCTGGGCTACCGCCTGGCCCTGGACAAGCACAACCAGCAGGCCCTCGAGCTGCTCCACGCCCTCGCCGGCTCCATCGGCGACGAACTGGTGGCGGGCATCGTGGCCGCCGACATGTCCGGCGAGGCCGGCATCAAGGCCCAGCGCGAGCGGGTCGCCATCCTCAAGGACAAGCTGGCCTCCATCGGCACCCCCGAAGCCAAGCGCCTGGCCATCCTGGCCGACTACCTGGTCAAGAAGGCGGTGTGGATCGTGGGCGGCGACGGCTGGGCGTATGACATCGGCTACGGCGGCCTCGACCACGTGCTGGCTTCCGGCCGCAACGTGAACATCCTGGTGCTCGACACCGAGGTGTACTCCAACACCGGCGGCCAGGCCTCCAAGTCCACCCCCATCGGCGCTTCCGCGAAGTTCGCCATGGCCGGCAAGGCCCTTCCCAAGAAGGACCTGGGCATGATCGCCATGAGCTACGGCAACGTCTACGTGGCCAAGGTGTCCATGGGCGCCAAGGACATGCAGGTGGCCAAGGCCTTCGTCGAGGCCGAGAGCTACGACGGCCCGTCCCTGATCATCGCCTACAGCCACTGCATCGCCC
>DBMS01000268.1:0-702 GCA_002297665.1 Holophagaceae bacterium UBA692
GGCGCCGGTGAAGCCCCCCGCGCGCAGGGCCCGGATGCGCGCGTCCAGCCCCCGCGCGTCCGTGCCGGGCAGGAGCAGCACGAAGGTGCGGTCCGCCACCCTGCAGAGCGCCTCGCCCGGCCCGAGGCCCGCGCACAGCAGCCTCGCGCTCCTGGCCATGTGGTCCTTGGCCTCCAGCCAGCCGGCAACCGGCTGGTAGCAGCCCGCGCCCAGGAGGGCGAGGGGTGGGCGGGCCCCGGCCGGCCACCCCTGGACGAGGGTGAGGTGGGCCTCCAGGAAGGCTTCGGAATAGGCGCCTGTGGACGGATCCACCAGCAGGTCCCGTTCGGGCCCGATGCGTTCGGCGCTGCGCCCCGCGAGAAGGCGGCCCTCCCGCAGCAGGACGTCCACCCGGATGCGCAGCTCGGTGCCGTTGGAGGGGACGACGAGGTAGTCCGTGGGGCCCGCGTCGCCCCCCACCTGCCTGCGCTCCATGGCCTCCCGGGAGCACAGCGTCAGGACCGGCAGGTCGCGGCTCCTGGCGAAGTTGCGCAGGTGGCCCACGAAGTCACCCGCGGCGCCGTCGGGAAGGACGTGCTCGATGACCATGAGGTCGGGCAGGCCCTGGCCCATGCAGTCCAGGCACGCCCGCAGGGAATCGGCCCAGAGCACGTCGTGGCCCTGGGTGCGCAGCTTGTCCACCACCCATTCCCGCAGGTCGAC
>DBMS01000268.1:782-10368 GCA_002297665.1 Holophagaceae bacterium UBA692
AGTTCGACGATGTTGAGCGGCTTGTTGAGGAAGTCGTCGGCCCCCGCCTCGAAGCTGCGCTCCTTGGCCTCCTGGCCCAGGGAGGTGAAATGGATGACGGGAATGTGCTGGGTGGCCAGGTCGCCCTTGATGCGGCGGCACACCTCGAACCCGTCCATGCCCGGCATGACGATGTCCAGGAGCACCAGGTCGGGCGGCTCGTCCTCGATGCGGGCCAGGGCCTCCGGCCCGTCCTCCGCGAAGGCGAGCCGGCAGCCCAGGCGCGAAAGCTGGGCTTCCAGGTAGCGCCGCACGACCGCGTCGTCGTCCACGATCAGGATGGTGCGCAGGGGAAGGCCCCCCAAAGAGATGTTCACGGGATCCATGACCCCCATGATAATGGTTTTCCAGGTCAAGGAGCGCCGATGCGATCAGCCAGCCCCCTCGTGGGAATCCTCATGGGATCCAAGTCCGACTGGGAGACGATGAAGGAGACCGCGCGCACCCTGGCCGCGCTGGGCGTCTCCTTCGAGGCCCACGTCGCCTCCGCCCACCGGACCCCCGACAAGGTCATCGACTACGTCCTGGCCGCCGAGGACCGGGGGATCCGGGTCCTGGTGGCCGCCGCCGGCGGCGCGGCCCACCTCGCCGGCGTCTGCGCGGGCAAGACCCACCTGCCGGTGCTGGGCGTGCCCATGAAGGGGTGGGCCCTGGACGGCATGGACTCCCTGCTCTCCACGGTCCAGATGCCCGCGGGCATCCCCGTGGGCACCCTGGCCATCGGCAAGGCCGGGGCCG
Source organism: Holophagaceae bacterium UBA692 (assembly GCA_002297665.1). Taxonomy (GTDB): domain Bacteria; phylum Acidobacteriota; class Holophagae; order Holophagales; family Holophagaceae; genus Mesoterricola. The sequence continues at coordinate 1,560 of DBMS01000268.1, forward strand.
TCAACGCCGCGCTGCTGGCGGCGTCCATCCTCGCCCTGGGGGACCCGGACGTGCGCGAGCGCCTCCTGGCCTTCCGCAAGGCCCAGACCGAGAAGGCCCTGGCCGACGACGATCTTTCCCTCTGATGCTAGTCTGAAAGGATGACAGGAATAGGTTTCACCCAATCCAGACCCGCGCAGTTCCGCCGTCTGGGCCACGTGCTCTACGCCGCGGGCCTGCGCATGCAGAAGGCCATGGCCGAGTACGTCAAGGACGGCACCCGCCCCGACCAGATCCTCGTGCTCGAGCACAACCCCGTGTTCACCCTGGGCCGCAACGCCACCCGGCAGGACATCCACGTCACCGACGCCTTCCTGGAGGAGCGCGGCGTGGAGGTCTTCGAGACCGACCGCGGCGGCCAGGTGACGTACCACGGCCCCGGCCAGGTGGTGGTCTACCCCATCTGCAACCTCAAGGGGGGCCGGGAGGACGTGGGCCGGCTCGTGCGCGGCCTGGAGGAGGCCATGATCCGCTGCGCCGCCGATTTCGGCGTCAAGGCCGACCGGCTCCAGGGCTACCCCGGCGTGTGGGTGGACACCCCGCGGGGACCGGAGAAGCTGGGCGCCCTGGGCATCCACCTCAACCGCTGGATCGCCACCCACGGCATCGCCTTCAACGTCGCCCCGGACCTGGCCCACTTCCGGTGGATCACCCCCTGCGGCATCACCGACAAGGGCGTGTGCTCCCTGGCATCCCTCCTGGGGGACGCGGCCCCCACCTGGGACCAGGCCGCCGACAGCCTCCAGGCCCACATGGCCGTGACGCTGGGCCTGGACGTGCAGCCCGCGCCCGAGCCCAGCCGCAGCGTCTCGGCGCTCACCTGGCGCCGGGGGCCCGGCGGCGTGGAGATCCTCGTCATGCTGCGCAACCCCGACCAGGGCCTCTGGTGGTCCAGCGTCACCGGCATGGTCGAGCCCTCCGAGACCCCGGAGGCCACCGCCCACCGCGAGCTCATGGAGGAGACCGGCCTCGCGGGAACCCTCACCGACATGGGCTTCACCCACAGCTTCTGGATGGACCCCGCCATTCTCGGGCTCCCCTCCGGCCCGCCCCGGTTCAACCGGGAGATCTGCTTCCACATGGAGGTGGAGCCCGGCGCGCAGGTGGCCCTGGCCCTGGACGAGCACAGCGAGTATCGCTGGTGCGGCTTCCAGGAGGCCCACGACCTCATGATGTGGGAGGGCTCCAAGGCCGCCCTCCGGCGCCTGCGCAAGCACCTCGAGGCGCCGGTGCCCTAAACCTTTTCCCGCCGGCCCCCTCCATACCTGCGGGGGCCCGGATGATTTCAACGCATGGTGAAATACACCTTGCCCTCCGCCGGCCAGGCGTTCATGCTCAGATAGGATTGCGGCTAAACCCGCGTTTTCCTTGTTCGTATGCCGATTGATCAAGTTTCATCCATTTGACACCTAAGGAGTGGTGATGGTTCGTGCCTCCATGGTCCCCGTCCTCGCAATGTGCTACAGCCTGGTCGCCCAGACCCCGGCTCCCGAGGGAAAGCACCTCAGCCTCCAGGAAGCCATCCAGATCTCCCTGCAGAACAACCTCCAGGTGGACATCGCCCGCCAGAGCCGCGAGGAGACGCAGGCCGGCTACCTCACCAGCCAGGGCGCCTTCGACTGGAACCTCTCGGGCCAGGCCCAGTCCTCCCGCATCGACACCGCCTCCAATTCGCCCCTGTTCAAGGGCTCCTCCACGGCCGTGGCCTCCCAGTACACCTCGTACGGCCGCAGCCTCACGGTGGACCTGGCCAAGACGTTCGTGTGGGGCGGCAGCGTGAAGTTCGAGTACGCGCCGGTCTACAGCTACTACCGGGGCGTGACGCTGGGCACTCCCGACGTCCCCACCAGCAATTCCTACCCCTACTCCGGCGCCGTCACCGCGACCTACAGCCAGAACCTGCTGGCGGGCTTCGGCCGCGAGATCACCACCGCCCCCATGGTCGTGGCGCAGAAGAACGCCCAGGCCGCGGACTACACGTTCCAGCTGGCCATCATCAACCTCGTGGCCAGCACCGAGGGCCAGTACTGGGATCTCGTCTACGCCGAGCGCTACCTGGCCAACAAGAAGGTGTCCCTTGAACTGGCCCAGAAGCAGCTCAAGGAGAACACCATCCGCATGCAGGTGGGCACCATGGCGCCCATCGACGTGACCAGCGCCGAGGCCCAGGTCGCCCAGGCCGAGCAGGACATCATCGCCGCCGAGGCTTCGCTCGCCAACGCCAAGGACGCCCTCATCCGCTCCCTGTATCCCAACGCCGAGCGCCCCACCTCCCTCGCCAGCACCGATTCGCCCACCCTCGCCCACACCCAGCTCGACGAGGCCGCCGCGGTGAAGATGGCCCTGGAGCGCCGCGTGGAGCTCAAGTCCGCCCGCATCGGCAAGGAAGTGGCCCAGCTCAACGCCAAGGTGGCCGAGAACAAGACCCTGCCCTCCCTGTCCGCCTTCGGCACCTACACCGGGAACTCCAGCAACTACGATTCCCTGAGCTCGGTGAACAAGGACCTGACCGGCAGCAAGTACCCGGGCTACACCGTCGGCCTGCAGTTCTCCATGCCCATCCAGAACCGCGCCGCCAAGGGCACCTTGTCCGCCGCCCGCGCCGCGCTGCGCAGCCGCGAACTGGGCCTGCGGGACCAGGAGCTGAGCATCACCCTCCAGGTGCGCACCGCCGTGCGCAACGTGGAGGCCGCCGAGAAGGGCGTGAAGGCCGCCGAGAAGACCCGCTACTTCCAGCAGAAGAACCTCGAGGCCGAGCAGAAGAAGTTCGAGAACGGCATGAGCACCAACTTCGTCGTCCTCCAGGTCATGACCAACCTGGACAACGCCAAGAGTGCCGAGCTGCAGGCCCAGATCGCCTACGCCAAGGCCGTCACCTCCCTGGAGCAGGCCGTGGGCAACCTCATGGAAGCCCGGAACCTCACCATCAAGTAGCCCCACCCGGGGCGCCGCGCGAGGGCGGGATCGCGGCGAGCCGCGGCCCCGCCCTTTTCCGTCGCGGAAGCCCGCAAGGAGGAACCCCATGCGTCCCAAGGAACTCGTCATGGCCTGGGCGAAGGCCTTCAACCGGGCCGATCCCGACGGCCTCGCCGCCTTCTACGCCGAGGACGCCGTGAACCACCAGGTCGCCGAGGCGCCCGTGGAGGGCCGCGAAGCCATCCGCCGGATGTTCGCCGAAGGGTTCAGGGGCGCCGAGATGATCTGCATCGTGGAGAACATCTTCGAGGACGGGGAATGGGCCATCCTCGAATGGCGCGATCCCCTCGGGCTCCGGGGCTGCGGCTTCTTCCGGGTGGTGGACGGCCTCATCGTGTTCCAGCGCGGCTACTGGGACAAGCTGACGTTCCTGCGCATGCACGGGATGCCCATTCCGAGGAGCTGAGTCAGGATCCGCGGATGCCCCATTCCCCTATGTCGAAACGATCGGTTTGAGGTGATAGGCCGGAGAAAAAGGGATAAAAAAACGAATAAATAGAAATAAAAGATCAAATAGGATCTTCACTTTTGCCCCGTATCCAGGTCCCCTGGCTCATCCACGTCCCAGGCGCCCTCGGGGAACGGGACTTCCACCACGTCGTCCCCCTGGAGCAGGGTCCGGGCGCCCCGGTCGCCGCGCAGGGCCAGGAGGGCGGGGAAGGCCCGGGCGGGGAGGATGGCGGGGATGCCGCGGACGCCGCCGTAGGCGCAGGCCACGGGCGCGCCCTTCCAGGCCTCCAGGAGCCTCGCCACCAGGGCGGCGTCCACGGCGGGCTGGTCGCACACCAGGAAGAGCGCCCCTTCGGCCCCGGGGTCCAGGGCCCGCACCCCTTCGCGGAGGGAGCTGGCCATGCCCTCCTCCCAGCCGGCGTTGACGACTACCCGAACGGGCAGCCCCTCCAGTTCCCGGGCCATCGCCTCCGCGCGGCACCCGGTCACCACCACCACGGGGCGGCAGGCGGCCGCGGCGGCCACCGCCCTGCGGAGCAGCGACTCCCCATGGTACCGCTCCAGCTGCTTGGGGCGGCCCAGCCTCCTGGAGGCGCCGGCGGCGAGGATGACGGCGGGTAGCATGGACGGGCCCCTGGGAAAGTTGTAACCAACAGGATAGGGCCTTGGCGGTATCATCCACTTACCGAACTTTTGTGGAGATTTTGATGCCGCTTCTGCCCCTCACCTTCGTCCTCGCCTCTGCCGTGGCCCAGACCGGGCCGGCCCTCACCCCAGCCGCCCAGAGCCTCGTGGCGGCGGAATATGCGTTCACCGACCAGTCGGCCAAGGACGGCATCCGGGCGGCCTTCATGGGCGCCTTCCACAAGGACGGCCTGGTCTTCATCCCCAGGGCCGTCAACGGGCTGGCCTATTACGGCACCCAGCTGGAAATGGGCGCCTCCCTCCAGTGGTTCCCCATCCGCGCCGAAACCTCCGCCGCCGGCGACCTGGGCTACACCACGGGGCCCTACACCTTCCGGAGCGCCAAGGACGCCCCGGACGCGGCCTACGGCTGGTTCGTGAGCGTCTGGCAGCGGGACGCCGGCGCGCCCTGGAAGGTCCGCCTGGAAATCGGCGTCTCCACGCCCGACCCGAGCGAACTGCCCGCCCCCAAGGCCCTGCCCCGCGCCGCCGCCGCGCTGCCCTCGGCCCCCGCCGTGAGCCCCTCCGCCTCCGCGGAGCTGGTGGCCCTGGACACCGCCTTCAGCGAGGAAGCCGCCAGGAACATCCAGAACGCCTACAAGGCCCGCGTCGACGCCAACGTCCGCCTCTACCGCAAGGGCCGCTTCCCGCTCGAGGGCGCCGGCAGCCTCCAGCGCTACCTGGACCCCTACGCCGTCACCTTCCAGCCCACCGAGGCCGTCATCTCCGGCGGGGGCGACCTGGGCTTCTCCCGCGGAACCCTGACCCGCAAGGACCCCTCGGGCCCCCAGACCTCCAACTACGTCCACATCTGGAAGAAGGCCGCCGGCGCCTGGAAGCTGGCCGTGGAAGTGGAAGTCCCCGCCAAGTAGCACGCCGAAGGTGGACGGATGCCGGTTGATCCGGGTCCCTCCCTGCCGCCCCGGTTCGTCGGCGCCGCAAGCGGCGCCGACGCTGTAGTTCGGACATTTCGGCCCGGACAAACGCTTCCTGCCGGTGGCCGCAGAACGTTCCGACTCGGTCCCTATGGGGTGGGCTCGGCCCATGGGGTCCCAATCGGGTGCGCCGACCCACCGTGACCGTCGGCTTCCGGTCCTCGCTGCGCTGCGGGCCGGGTCCGACGGTTGCCGTAGCTCGGCCTCGGACCCTAGGGCTTCTGGAGTGGGGTACTTCACTTCCAATGCCTGGGGTGAACAGGGTGGATTGATCGAACCTGGTTGCGCGATCCCCTGGGCCCAAGGTTCCAGACCAACTTCGTCTGGGGCATTCGCTGCCTTCATTCCATCATCCAGGCACCAAGGGCGGAGCTGTCCCCATTTCAGCCGCCCACTGCTCCAGGGCCGAGCTACGGCAACCGGAGGACCCGGCCCGCAGCGCAGCGAGGACCGGAAGCCGACGGTCACCGTGGGTCGGCGCACCCGATTGGGACCCCATGGGCCGAGCCCACCCCATAGGGACCGAGTCGGAACGTTCTGAGGCCACCGGCAGGGAACGTTGGTCAGGGCCGAAAGGTCCAAACTGCGACGCCGACGAACCTGGGCGATATGGCGGGTCCCGGAACAACCGGCATCCTGCCACCACCGTTCCGCATTGGCACGGGCGTCGCACCTTCCTCCTGCTGTGTCGGGAGTCCGTCGTGTCGATCAAAGGCCTCATCCTGTGTGGAATCCTCCTGGTGCCGGGGCCGTGGGCCCTGGCCCAGGCGCCGCCGCCGGGTCCCTCCGAGCGGGCCCTGCAGGAGCGGTACGTGCCCGATGACGGTAAACCGACGCAGGGCCGGAACGATGCCGGCGCGCCGTCGGGGTGGAGGGCCCTGGGCTCCATGCTCATCGTGCTGGGCCTGGCCGGCGGCGGGCTGTGGGCCTTCCGCCGGTGGGGAGCCAAGCGCCTTCCCGGCAGCGGGGGCTCCCGCCTGAACGTGGAGGAGACCCTGGCCCTGGGCGACCGCCGTTTCGTTTCCATCCTCCGGGCCGACGACGAGAAGTTCCTCATCGCCCTTGGCCCCCAGGGGGTCACCTTCCTGGCCCGCCTGGACAGCGTGGAGGCCGGAGGCCCCGCGGACTTCGCCCAGGCGCTGTCCCGGCAGTCCGACATCGCCACGCCCATGGCCGTGCGGGACGTGGAAGCCATGATGCGGGGGGAGAAGCCGTGAAAAGGTTCTGGCCCGCCCTGCTCATTCTGCTCCTGGCGGGAGCGGCCCTCCACGCCCAGCAGGCCCCCGCGAACCTGCCCAGCGTGACCGTTGACTTCGGCAAGACGCCGCAGGGACCGGCCCTCTCGGCCACCCTCCAGGCGGTGCTGCTCCTGACGGTGCTCACCCTGGCCCCCACCATCCTCATGACCACCACGTGCTTCATCCGCATCATCATCGTCCTGGGCTTCATGCGCCAGGGCATGGGCACGGCCTCCACGCCCAGCAACCAGGTGCTGATCAGCCTGGCCCTGGTGCTCTCGTTCTTCATCATGGCGCCGGTGGGGCGCGAGATAAACGCCACGGTCCTGCAGCCCCTGAACCGCAACGAGCTCACGGTGGACCAGGCCCTGGACAAGGCCGCGGCCCCCCTGAAGGTCTTCATGCTCAAGCACACCCGAAAGAAGGACATCTCGCTTTTCCTGGGCATCGCCAAGGCGCCGCCGCCCCAGACCAAGGCCGACGTCCCCATGGAGGTCCTCATGCCGGCCTTCCTGATCTCCGAGCTCAAGACGGCTTTCGAGATCGGCTTCATGATCTTCCTCCCCTTCCTCATCGTGGACATGGTGGTGGCTTCGATCCTGCTGAGCATGGGCATGATGATGCTGCCGCCGGTGGTGATCTCCCTGCCGTTCAAGATCCTGCTGTTCGTGATGGTGGACGGGTGGTACCTCATCGTGGGCTCGCTGGTGCGCGGGTTCACGGGCTGACGGAGAAAAGGCCATGAACGAACTCGTCATCGTCGACATCGCCAGGGACGCCCTCAGGACGGCCCTCTACGTGGCCGGGCCCGCCCTGGTCGTCTCCATGATCGTGGGACTCTCCATCTCGGTCTTCCAGGTGGTCACCAGCCTCCAGGACCAGACCGTGGCCTTCGTGCCCAAGGTCGTGGCCGTCATGGCCACGGTGGTGCTGTGCTTCCCCTGGATGATGCGGCTCCTGCTCCATTTCACCACCCGCATGTTCACCGAGTGGAACAGCGTCATCAAGGCCCTCAACTGATGCCGAGCGTCCTGGGGAACCCCGCCCTCTGGGTCTTCACCCAGGCCAAGGCGCTCGTGTTCATGCTCACCCTGGTGCGCCTCACCGGGCTGCTGGCCACGATGCCGGGATTCGGGCAGACGCGGGTGGTCCTCCAGGCCCGCGTGGCCCTGGCGGTGCTCCTGGCCGCGGTCGTCGCGCCCCTGGCGGGCACCCCCACCGCGCCGGTTGAAACCATGTGGGACCTGGTGGGCCTGATGTTCACCGAACTGGCCGCGGGGCTCCTCATGGGCCTGGCCGTGAGCTGGATCGTGGACATGGTCTCCTTCGCAGGCCAGCTCATGGACACCCAGATGGGGTTCTCCTTCGTGCAGTTCCTCGACCCCGTGAGCGCCCACCCCGTGGCCGTTTCCGGGTCGCTCCTCAATCAGGTGGCCATGCTCCTCATCCTCGTCTCGGGCCTGCACCACCAGATGATCCGGGCCCTGGTGGAGAGCTACCGCATCCTGCCCCTGGGCGGGACCCTCTCCGTCAACCCCCAGCTGGTGGTCATCAAGATGGGCCAGATCCTGGTCAAGGGCTTCCAGCTGGCCTTCCCGGTGCTCTTCGCGCTCTTCATCGTCGACTTCATCGCGGGCATCGCCGGCAAGTTCATGCCCCAGCTCCAGCTGATCACCCTCACCTTCCCCCTGAAGATCGCCATCGGACTGGTGCTCCTGGGGATCGTCCTGCGCGAGTTCTCCCCGTGGATCGGGCCCCTCCTGGAGGCCGCGCCCCGGGAGGCCCTGCGGCTGCTGGTGAGCCATGGCTGATCCCTCGCGGACCGAGAAGGCCACACCCAAACGAAGGCAGAAGGCCAAGGAGGAAGGCTCGATCCTCCGGGTGGCCGACCTGGACGCCACGGTCATGCTGTGGGCCAACTTCTTCCTCTTCATGTCCCTGGGCGCGGCCACCGTGGGCGGCCTCGCCGCGTCCATGACGTTCATCCTGCGCCAATCCGGGCAGGCCGGGCACCTGGTGGAGACCAACCTCCATTCCCTGGCGCTCACCCTGCTCCAGATGGTCGGGCGGATCCTGGGGCCCTTCCTGCTGGCGAACTTCGTCCTGGCCCTGGCCAACCAGTTCGTGCAGCACGGTTTCAGCCTGCACATGAAGCTCCTGGTCCCCAAGTTCGGCAAGCTCAACCCCGCCTCGGGCTTCAAGAAGCTGTTCTCCCCCCAGTCGGGGGCCAACCTCCTCAAGAGCGTCCTGAAGTTCCTCATCGTGGCCTGGGTGGCCTACCTGGTGGTGGTGCCGCGCATCCCGGCCATCCTGGCCACCATGAACTACCCCATGGCCCAGGCCCTGGAGTACTTCCGGGAGACCATCTTCCTGCTCTACCGCGACATCATGCTCGTGATGATCGCCCTGGCCGCCGCCGACTTCCTGTACCAGCGCCACCAGCACGAGGAAGGCATGAAGATGACCAAGCAGGAGGTGAAGGACGAG
>DBMS01000268.1:10451-19349 GCA_002297665.1 Holophagaceae bacterium UBA692
CCACCCACTTCGCCGTGGCCCTGCGCTACGACCCCACCACCGCCGCCCCCATCCTCGTGGCCAAGGGCGTGGACCACCTGGCCCTGAAGATCCGGGAGCGGGCCAAGGAATCCGGGGTGCCCATCGTGGAGAACCCGCCCCTGGCCCGGGCCATCTACCGCAACGTGGACCTGGACAAGCCCATCCCGGGCGAACTCTACCAGGCCGTGGCCCAGGTGCTCGCCTATGTGTACCGCCTCAGGGGCGCCGCATGAAGGCTTGATCAATAGTGGTAAAAAAAAACTTGGGTCGGCGGGGTCCCCATCCGAAACAATAGGTATAGCGTCGGTGATCCCCCTTGCCCCCTCCCATCATCCCCCCCCATTTCCCCCCCCAGCGCCTCCTCCTGGTGGATGACGACCTCATCCTTCTGGAGACCCTGCAGGAACTCCTGGCGGCCGAAGGCTTTTCCGTGACCCCCGCCTCGTCCGGGGAAGAGGCCGACGAGCGGCTGATGGAAGCCCATCCCCCCTTCGACCTGGTGCTCACCGACCTGGTCATGCCCGGCAAGACCGGCATGGACGTGCTCAAGGCCGCCCTGGCCCGGAACCCCAGCTGCACCGTCCTGGTGCTCAGCGGCTACGGCACGGTCCGGGAAGCCACCGAGGCCATGGACAAGGGCGCCTACGGCCTCGTCAACAAGCCCCTCCAGATCGAGGCGTTCCGCCAGACCCTGCGCCGCATCGTCGAGCGGGCCCAGCTCATCAGGGAACGGGACGACCTCAAGGCCCGGGTGCGGGAGCTGGAGGACCGCATCGGCAGGCTGGAGGCCATCCAGGGCCGCATGGAGATGCTGGCCCAGCGCATGGACCCGCGCACCCCCGAAGCCGGAAGCCTCCAGCTGCTCAAGGACCTGCGGGCCCGGGGCATCCTGGACCAGGAGCGCTTCGATACGGCCCGCAAGGCCCTCCTCGCGGGCTGGAAGCCGTGAGAGGCCTCACCGCCGCCCTCCTGGTGGTGGCCCTCACCGCGGGCGCGGCGGAACCCAAGGCGCCCGCCGGGCGCATGACCGACGAACAGGCCGAGACCCTGGCGCGCCAGGCCATGGCCTCCAATGACGAGAAATTCCAGCGGAAGGTGCTGAACCAGCTCGCCGGCTACCACTTCAAGAGCACCTACGCCAAGGAGCGGGAGACGGTCCTGTTCGCCCAGGGCTTTCTCCAGGACCGCATGGGGGACACCGCCCGGGCGGCCGTCTCCTTCCACAAGCTCGAGACCACCTGGCCCAATTCCTCCTACCTGCCCGAGGCGCAGCCCGCCATGGCCCAGGCCGCCCTGGACCGCGGCCGGCCCAAGGAGGCCGAGTCCCGCCTCAACAAGGCCCTGGGCGCCGACCTTCCGGCCGAGACCCTGCGCCGGTGCCAGGAGATGTACCTGTGGTGCCTGGCGGACCAGGGCCGGGCCGCAGAGGGTCTGGACACGGTGCGCGCCCTCAAGCCCCTGGGCACCGCCAAACCCACCGAGAAGGGCCTGGTGGGCATCATGGAGGCCCTGTGCGCCGGGGAGAAGCGCGCCGAGGCCGAAGGCGTCCTGGCCGACTACCGCAAGCTCTACCCCCGCGGCGCCTACCTCGCCCGCGTGACCCTGGCCTGGGGCAAGCTCCTGGGCACCACGGGCGATTCCCGCAACGCCGCCAAGGCCTTCCAGAAGCTCATCGAGGACAAGCCCAACGCCCCCGAGGCCGACGAGGCCCGCATGGCCCTGGCCACCCTCCTGTCGGACGGCTCCCTCCCGCCCAAGGACGCCGAGGGCTACCCCGACGCCCAGGCCCTCCTGGCCCGGGTCAAGAAGGCCGGCGGCCGGGAGGACGCCACCCGCAAGGCCCTCATGATCAACCTGCGCATCGCCGTCAAGCAGGGCCACTGGCTGGCCGCCCTGGACACCGTGGGCCAGTTCCGGGCCGCCAAGCCCCTCCCGGGCGAAGCCAAGCCCGTGGCCGACCTGCGGGCCGCGGCCGTGAGGGGCTTCGTGCAGGAATGCCTGGCGAAGAAGGAACCCCAGCACCTGCTGCCCATCCTGGACGCCGAGAGCATCCTCTCCCTCTCCCCGGCCCAGCGCATCGAGCTCTCCCGGGCCCTGGCCGGCAAGGGCCTGCCCGAGGCCTCCCGCGCCCTGGCCCGCGCCGTCCCCGCCAAGGAGCAGCCCGCCCTGGCCAAGGCCGCTCTCGAAGGCCTGGGCACCGGCACCGACCCCGAGGCCACCCTGGCCCTGCTGCCCCCCAAGGCCCAGGGCCCGCGGGAGAGCCTCCTGCGCGCCCAGGCCACCGTGTCCCTGCGCCAATGGAAGGAGGCCCGCCCCGCCCTCCTCAAGGCCCGCCCCGGCCCCGAGCGCATCCAGGCCCTCCTGGTCTACCTGTGCCGGCCCCTGGAGGAAGGGGAGAAGGCCGAGGCGCGGGCCAAGGACATCGAGTCCTGGCTGGCCAAGGCCCCCGAGAAGCCCGCCGACCGGGAGCCCCTGGTGCTCCTGGCCGCCGACCACCGGGCCCGCGCCGGCGAGTGGCGGGCCGCCCTGGCCCTGTACCCCGCCAAGCCCACCGAGGCCAACCGGGGCTGGGTGGCCCTCATGCGGGCCACCTGCCAGGCCCGGCTGGGCCAGCAGGACTCGGCCCTCTCGACCCTGAAGGAGGCCCGGGAAGTGGCCGCGTTCAGGAACGAGCGCGTCTCCCTGGAAAAACGCCTGGGGCTCTGATCAGCCTTCGTCGTCCAGGTACCCCGGGTCCTCGATCTCCACCAGTTCGCCGGCCTCCAGGCGGGCCCGCTGGTCCGGGGTGAGCGCCAGGCCCATCCACCGGGGGTCGATCCTCGAATTGAAGAAGTGCACCGACGCCTCGCCGTCCTCGAAGGCTTCCCGGGTCTTCCAGAGGTGCGCCCACCCGATGGCGTTGATCCGCGCGAAGACCCTCACGTCAGCTCCGGTAGAAGGCCATCAGGGCGCTCACCACCGCCTGGGCGTAGCGTTCCCGGAAGGCGGGATCCTTGAGGTTGACCACGTCGTCCTCGTTGGTGAGGTTGGCCACCTCCACGAGCACCTTGGTGGCCGCGGCGTTGTAGCGGATGACCGCGGGGACGTAGCTCTTGCCGGAGCGCTGGATGACGTTGCGGATGGGGCGGTTGGCGTGAACGGGGAGTTCGTCGGCGCCCAGGGCCTTCAGGAGGGCCTCGGCGAAGAGGCGGCTGCGGGCCTCGCTCTGGAGCCGCTCCCGGGCGGTGAAGGCCACCCGGGCTCCGGCCTTCATCTCCCGCACCCGGGCCGCGCGGCGGTCGCCCAGGGCGAAGCTGGAGGGAACGCCCGAGGCCCCGGGCACGTAGACCATGGTGCCCCGGGCCGAGGGGTGCAGGCTGTCGGCGTGGAAGCTGATGAAGAGCGTCTTGCGCGCGTCGCCGGTGCGGGCGAAGCTGGCGAAGAGGTCGTTGGCCAGCACCCAGCGCAGGTGCACGCTCACGGCGTTGGGGCTCTCGCCGTCGTTGGCGAAGGGCGGCGTGGTGAGGATCTCGGCGTCATGCGTGGGCCGGGTGATGCTCTCGCGCACCTTGAAGCCGATGCTGGGGTAGCGGATGGTGCTGGACACCACCGCCTCGGTGTCCTGCTCAAGGAGCCGGCGCACCCGCATGGCGATGTCGTAGACGAAATCCGATTCCCAGGCCCCGTTGGCGGCGGCGCCCTTGTCCACCCCGCCGTGGCCGGCGTCCAGGACGATGCGGATGCCCTTGAGCCGCGGCCCCGCCTCGGCCACGGTGGTGCGCCTCACCTCGGCGCGCACCTCGCGCTCCTCGGCCAGGCCCACGGAGCCCTCGGCCTGGAAGGGGTCGGCCAGGAGTTCCAGGGGGATCTTGATGAGCTGGCCGGGCTGGATGGCCCGCACCTCGTCGATGCCGCTGCGCCGGGCGATGGCCAGGGCCAGGTCGTTCACACCCTTGGGGTCCACCTGGTCGGTGTAGCGCATCACCACGGCCGTGTACAGCGCCTCCCCCTTGCGCAGGTGGTAGGCGGCGTACTTGCCCTGGCGGTCCTCCCCGAAGGTCAGGAGGGCGCGGTACGCGGCCACCCGGGCCTCGTCGTCCAGGCCGTCCTCGGGCTGGCTCCGGTCCACCTTGGCCTGGCCCCTGCCCCCCAGCTCCTTGGCGAGCAGCGTGCGGGGAATGACCCACACGTCGCCCAGCCTCAGCTTCTCGGGCCTGCCGGGGTTGGCGGCCTGGAGCTTGTCGTAGTGCTGGCCGTGGCCCACGAAGAGCGCGGACATGAGCCACACCGATTCCAGTTCGGGCCAGCGCACCTTGTGGCGCACTTCCGACGCGGTCCAGCGGTCCTCGGGGAAAAGGCCGTGGAGGGCCCAGAGCCGGCCCTCGGGGGTCAGGTCGCCGAAGGCGGCCCAGGGCCCCGCGCGCTCGGCGAGGAACTTCCGGGGCAGGCGCGAGGCCTCCACCTGGACCCCCTGCCGGAAGGCGAGGCGGATGCGGGCCGAACCGCCCTTGGGGAGCCGGGCCTTCACTTCCGCGGTGGCCGGCGCGGCCTGGGCCACGACGCCGGCCAGGGCCGCGAAGGCGAGCGCCCTCAGCCCTCCCATGGCACGTCTTCGCCCGTGATGCCGGCCAGGGACCCGCGGATCCACTCCCGCATGGCCTCGGCCATCTCCTCGGGATCCTGCGCCCGGGCCTCCAGGAACGCCTGGAAGCGCCGCTCCAGGTGGGAGGTGCCCTCCTCGAGGAGGAAGAGCCGGTCCGCGATGCGGCCCTGGGGATCCTTGGCCTGGGTGGGAGGCAGCTTCATGGTGCTGATCTCCAGGCCCGCGGCGCCCAGCGTGAACGTCCACTCCATGTCGCCGGAAAGGAGCCGCACCTTGGCCTTGGCCGGGCGCATGCCCCGGGAGAGCGCCTCGAAGGCCTCGCGGCTCTCGGCGGGGTTGCCCTTGCGCAGGCTGAGCTCCTTGACGTCGCCGCTTTCGGTGACGAGCTGCACGGCGTCGTCCACGAAGCAGGCGGATTGGTCCCCGTCCAGCCCGCTGACGCCGCCGTCCTTGAGGCCGCGCATCCAGAGCCAGAGCAGGAACTCCTCGCCGAGGAACCGGCCCTGTTCAATGAGTTCCATGGGTTTCATGCATGCTCCAGCGTGAGGTCGAGGGGATCGAGGGCCATGAGGGAATCGACGGACACCTGGGGCAGGATGCGCCCGGCGAGAAGCAGGGGCGCCAGGGGCTGCAGCTCCAGGCCGAAGGACTTGATGAAGAGCTCGAAAAGCGCGGACTGCGTCTTGGAGGAGGAGGCGGTGGTCCAGAGCATGCCGCCCTTGAGGTCCCAGGCCACCTCGGCCACCTTGGGCGTGGGCAGCACCTTGAGCAGCAGCTCCACCTTCACCTCCTCGGCCAGCGAGGTGCGGGCCTCCCGGCCCACGAAGGCCAGGTCCTTCTCCTTCTGCAGGGTCTGCAGCCTCAGGTCCACCTGGGCCTTCAGGAGGGCGCCGGGCACCTTGCGGGAGTCGATGCGCAGCCCGAAGACCGCGAAGCGCTCCTGCACCACCCAGTCCCGCTCCGGGGGCACGATGAGCAGGTTGCGCCAGTCGCACCACCCCATGCGTTCCTCCTCGAGGCCGTCCTCGAAGGGGCGGAAGCAGTGCTGGCTGAGGCCCTCGATCAGCTCCTGCTCGGAGGGAACGGGGCCCAGGACCAGGAAGCGTCGCAGGGAAAGGGTTCCTTGGATCAGGCTCATGTGTTTCCTCGCAAAAGGCGGCCGAGACGATTGATGATGGGCTGGTTGGGATTCGTGTCCTCGTTGGCCAGCAGCGGATCCGGCGGGAGCTGGAGTTCCACGATGCGCACGGGCTCGTGGAGGTCGGGCATGGCCAGGCCGGGGTCGTCCAGGGTGAGCAGGAGGCCCGTGAGGTTGTCCCGCCCGCCCCGGGCCAGGGCCTCCTGGGCCATGGCCTCCAGCGTCCTGCTGGCCGGGTCCCCCCGGCTCAGCATGCGGGCCAGGTCCTCGTCCGGAACCTCGCCGTGGAGGCCGTCGGAACAGAGCAGGAGCCGGTCCCCCCGCCGGAGCGCCACCCGGCTCAGCACGGCCCGGATGGGCACCGGCGCGCCGAGGGCCTGGGTGATCATGCTGCGCTGGGGGTGGGTCCTGGCTTCCTCGGCCGTGATGCTGCCGTTGCTGATCATCTCCCGCACCAGGGTCTGGTCCTCGGTGACCTGCACCAGGGTGGGCTTGCGGAAGACGTAGGCCCGGCTGTCGCCCACCTGGGCCACGTAGGCGTGGCCCTTCCAGATGACGGCGGCCGTGAGGGTGGAGCCCATGCCCCGGCTGGAGCGCTCCGCGTCCGCGTAGCGCAGGACGGCGCTGGAGGCGCCCTCCACCGCGTGCTTGAGGGCCTTCAGGAGGCCCGCCTCGTTGGCCAGGTGGGCCGGGAACCGCCCCCAGTGCCCGAAGAGGTTCACCGCCACCGAAGCCAGCCCCTCCCGGCTGGCGATCTCGCCCGAGGCCGCACCGCCCATGCCGTCGGCCACCGCGGCCAGGATTCCCGCGTGACAGGTGTTGGGCATGGGCCCCAGCCCGTTAACAAGAGGCTCATCCCCATCCAGCGCGCTCACCAGATAGGCATCTTCATTGTTTTTCCGCACCCGGCCTACGTGGGTGATGGCAGCATAATCGATGAGCATGAAGGGGATGTTCCTGCAGACGGCGAAAGGGTCACATCCGGGGCACAGAACCGGTGCGGATAGGATTCCATGGTACCAGGAACCCCCATCATATCCCCTGCCCGGCCCTCATGAGCGAATCAGATATCAAGGAGCCACCCCATGATTTTCCACGCCCCGCACGCCCCCCAGCCCCTGCCCCCCATGACCCCCGCCCAGACGGCCATCGCGGTGATCCTGCTGCTCCTGGTGCTCTGGATTGCCTATAGAATCGGAAAGGTCATCCTCCGGGTCGTCGCGGGCCTGCTTTTTCTGGGCCTCGCGGGCTACGGCATCTGGTACCTTTTGATCAGGTAGAATTTCCGTCCTTCCCATCACCATCCCTCGAGGAGCAAGCATGGCTGCCATCTCCTGCCCCAATTGCGGCGCCGATCTCACCGTCCCCCAGAGCGTGCGCATCGCCGAATACCACTTCGGCCGCCTGGAAAAGGTCGACCAGGCCCCCATGGAAGGGCCCGGCTTCAAGTACCACTTCGAACAGCCCGACACCTACACGATCCTCTGCAACACCTGCAAGCGGCTCGTGCGCACCCTCCCCATCGGCAAGTAGGCCTTCGCCGGGCCAAAGGAAAGGGGCCCTCGCGGGCCCCTTTCCGTATGCCTCCCCGGAACCTAGTTCTTGAGGATGCGGGGGGTGATGAAGATCAGCAGTTCGTCGTTGCTGTCCTTGTTGATCTTGTTGCGGAACAGGAAGCCGATGAGGGGCAGGTCCTTGAGGAAGGGCACGCCCGTGGACTGCTGCGTGTTGTTGTTCTTGTAGACGCCGCCCATGATGGCCGTGCCGCCGTCCTTGACGAGCACCTGGGTCTCCACGGCCTTGCGGGTGATGGTGGGCGTGGTGCCCACGAGCTGCCCGAAGTCCGCGTCGGCCTTCTCCACCTTGATGTCCATGAGGATGGTGCCGTCGTTGGTGATCTGGGGCGTGACTTCCAGTTCCAGGTTGGCGTCGGCGAACTGCACGGCGATGGCGCCGCCGGCCACGCCGGTCTGCTGGGCGGGATAGGGGATCTTCGCGCCGGAAAGGATCTTGGCCTTCTTGTTGTTCTGGGTGACCACCTTGGGCGAGGAGACGATCTTGACCACGCCCTGCTTTTCCAGGGCCTGGAGGATGACGTTCACGCTCATGCGGTTGCTGAGGAAGGAGACCCAGAATTCACCCGCGGGGCTCGCGATGTCGGTGACGCCCGTGGCTCCGGGGGAGAAGGCGACCGCGGCGGAATTGCCGGTGGTGGCCAGGTTGTTGATGCTGTTCCAGCTCGGCCCGTTGGTGCTGCCCCAGGGGGCGGCGGTGCCGGTGCCCGTCCCACCGTTGGTGGTGAGGGCGGCGCTGCCGGTGTTGGACGTGGGCCACTTGACGCCGAAGTCCTTCTCCCAGTTCTTGGAGGCTTCCACCACCCGGGCCTCGATCTGCACCTGCTGGATCTGCACGTCCAGCTGGGCGATGAGATCGTCCAGGATGGGGAGGTTCCGGGGCAGGTCGGTGATGATCAGGGTGTTGGTGCGGTCGTCCACGATGATGCTGCCGCGCTTGGTGAGCATCTTGTCGAGGATGTTCTTGGATTCCATCGCCTTGGCGAAGGACAGGGGCCGCGTGATGCTCTGGACGTCCCCGGCCAGGGCCTTTGCGTCGTCCAGGCGCTTGCGGTCCTCCTCCTCCTTCTGGAGCTTCTCGATCTTGGCGACGCGGATGATGCCGTTGCTCACTTCCTTGCCCAGCCCGGCGTGCTTGAGGATCACGTCCAGCACCTGGTCCCAGGGGGTGTCGGTGAACTTGAACGTGTAGATGCCGGTCACGTCCTGGTCCACGATGAGGTTCAGGTGCGCCGTGTCGGCGATGATGCGCAGGAAGCTGGTGAGGTCCGTGCCCACCACGTCGATGGTCATGCGGGCGCCGGTGTAGCGGCCCGTGACGTCGCCGAGGGTGCGGCCGCTGCGGGATTCCTCCCGGCGCGGGGCGGCCTTCTCCTGGGCCAGGGCGGTGGGAAGCACCGACTGCACCGCCAGGGACGGCAGGGCCTGGAAGGGCGCGCCCACGGCCGGAACGGGCACGAGGGGCTCGGGCCGGGCGGCGACCTTGGGGGCCTCCTCCTTGATGACGATGGGAGCCGGGGCGGCGGCGACCTTGGGGGCCTCCTCCTTGATGACGATGGGGGCCGGGGCGGCGGCGACCTTGG
>DBMS01000260.1:0-16025 GCA_002297665.1 Holophagaceae bacterium UBA692
GTGGGTGCCCCCGCAGGTGTTGGTGTCCACCCCCCGGATGGTGACCAGCCGGACGTCGCCCGTGAAGCCTTCGGGCAGGCCCCGGGAGCGCACCTTGAGGCCCGGCAGGTCCTCCGGCTTCACCCGGGCCGCTTCCACCGGTCGGGCCGCGCGCACCTCGGCGGCCACCGCGTCCTCCAGGGCCCGCAGGTCCGCGGCGCCGAGGGCGGCCGCGCCCAGCTCGATGTCGCAGACCTCCTCCCCCAGGTGGAACGCCCGGGTCTCCCAGCCGAAGCGGTCCTGGGCCACCGCGGTGAGCAGGTGCTGGCCGGTGTGCTGCTGCATGTGGTCGAAGCGGCGCTCCCAGTCCAGGCGCACCCGGACGGGGCCCGGCGCCGCGGGGGCCGGGAGGTAGTGGCGGGTCTCGCCGTCGCGCTTCTGGACGTCCAGCACCGGGGCGCCGCCCAGGGTGCCGCGGTCCGCGGGCTGGCCTCCCCCTTCGGGGTAGAGCACCGTGTCCGCGAGCACGGCGAAGGGGCGCCCGTCGTCCCCGGTGCGCACCACCGCGGTGTCCAGCTCCGTGAGGTAGGGGTCCCGTTCGTAGCCGGCCAGGTCGCTCATGGGGAAAAGGGTACCATGGGTGATAGGATGGCCGGATGAACGTGCTCGCCCTGCTCTTGCTTCTCCTGGCGGGCGCGCTGGCCGGCTTTGCCTCACGCCTCAATGAGAAGGCCATTCTTCTCAACCGGGCGGCCACGCGCTACGCCATCGGATCCCTCCTCTTCATCATGGGAACCCGGCTCGCCCGGTCCCGGGAGCTCTTCGCCCGGGACCTGGGCGTGCTGGCGGCCGCCGTGGGCAGCAGCCTGCTCCTGGTGGCGGTCTTCTTCCTGGTGTTCTGGGCCGCGTCCAAGGCGCGCCGCGGGCCCGCCAGCGAACCGGAGTCGAAAGGCGCGGGCGGCGGCCACGAGCTGGCCGCGGTGGCGGCGAACGTCGCCTGGATCGCCCTGGGGGCCGCGGCCTTCCTGGTCCTGCCCGCGCGGGTCTCCGCGGGCCTGCCGCTGGAGGCCGCGGCGGACTGGCTCCTGCGCATCCTGGTCGCCATGATCGGCTTCGACCTGGGCGCCGACCTCCACCGGCTGAGGCTGAAGGACCTGCCGATGCCGCTGCTGACCCTGCCCTTCCTCAACATCGCCATGTCCCTGGGCTGCGGCGCCGCATTCAGCCTCCTGCGCGGCATCCCCGTGCGCGAGGGCCTGCTGCTGTATTCGGGGCTGGGCTGGTACTCCCTCTCGTCGGTGCTCATCGCCCAGAAGGGCCTGGTGGTGATGTCCCTCCTGGCCTTCATCCACAACCTCACCCGGGAGCTCTTCGCGATCCTGGCGGCGCCGGTGGCGGCGCGCGTCTCGCCCTACCTGCCCATCCACATCGGCGGCGCCACCTCCATGGACGTGATGCTGCCCTTCGTCCAGCGCTACTCCGGGCGCACCTTCACCCTCGTCTCCGTCTATTCCGGGATCGTCTGCAGCCTCGCCGTGATCCCCCTCGTACGCATCCTCCTGGGGTCCTGATGGCCAAGCGCATCGAACGCGTGAACAAGTCCGTGAAGGAGGTCCTGGAGGACCTCGTGGAAGGCCACCGGGAAGCCGCGCTCACCGGCCCCGCCGGCGCGGCCAGGTACCTCCTGCGCACCCTGGAGGGCCAGCAGTCCCTGCCCAACGCCGTCAAGGCCGTGGCCTTCGACCTCCTCGCGGAAGCGCGGGCCCAGGCCCAGGACTGGGAGGGCGTCGAGGAGGCCCTCCAGGGTTTCCTGAAGAACCTCCCCGAGATGGAGCCGGCCCTGGGCCACGGCTACCGCCGGGCCCTGGAGGCCACCACGGCCCTGGAACGGGGCGTGCAGGCCCGCACGGAGCGGGCCGATTTCCACGGCGCCCTGGAGCTGTGCGAGATGGCCATCAGCCTGGACCTGGGCGCGCACTGGCACGCCAAGCGGGACAGCCTGGAGTGGGCGAAGTAGCCGGCCTGCGCCGCTACCCCAGCGCCGAGGCGTTGGCGAGGTAGGCGGCGGCGGCGATGGCTTCCACGCTGCGGGCGGAGCCGGTGTCCCCGGACCGCAGCAGGGCTTCCAGGGTCGCCGCGTCCTCCTCCGGCGCCGGAGCGCCCTGCGGGGGCGGCCCGCCCTGGGGTCCCTTGGCGGCCTTGGACCGGACCCCCTCGAGGGCCGTGGCGGCCGCGGCCAGGTCGCCGGAATCCAGGGCGGTGCCGATGGCCTCGAAGTCGCTGGGGATCTCGCCGTTCTTCTCCATCTTCTCCGCCATGGACCGGTAGGCCTTCCGGGCGGAATCCAGGTCGCCCGAGGCGAGGCTGGAGGCCAGGGACGCCAGGTCGGTCTGGAACGGATCCGTCCCGCCGGCGGCCGCGGCCTGCTGCCCCGCGGCGGAAAGGGTGAGGAGATCCGCGGCGCCGGCGCTGGCGCCGGTCTCGGAATCCTCGTCCGTGGACGTGTCCGTCAGGCCCAGCAGGCGCTGGAGATACAGCACCGAGAGGCTCGACGTCCCGGTTGCGGTGATGTTCATGGTTCCCTCCTTGTGGAATCGGACACGGTCCGCCGCGACCCGTTGCAAACCTCCCGCCAGGTACCTTCGGCCGGAAACGGGCCCGGCGAAAGCGTTTCCGGGGAACGGCCCCCCGGCGCCGCCGGATCGCGGCCTGGCGGGGCCCAAGGGAGGGGGCGTTCCCGCCGCCCCGGGGCCGCCGGCCGGGAATGGCCATTCAAGCCCAATCAATATTTAACTTAATGGCGCCGTGCACATTCCGCAGCGTCCTTCCGGGGGCGCCCGCTCCGGCCGGATCCCCCGGCCGGAACGCCCGCCGGAGCCCCTTCGACGCCGGGCGGCGCGAATCCGCCGTTGGGCGGCGGCGCCGGGCGGTTTGCCGGATTCGCTGTTTTCATGGATGCTGGGCCATCGGCCCGAACCCGGGGAGCCCCATGCGGCAGGAACGGATCAGCTCGACCCTCGTCAGGCGCGTCGCCGGGCGCGCCAACCTGGCCATCATCCTCCTGGTCGGGGGAATGTTCTGCCTGTTCCGCTTCACCATGGGCCCGCCGGGGGTTTCGGTTTCCGAGATCGCCTTGCCCTTCGTCCTGCTCCTGGGGCACCTGGCCCTGGCCCCCCTTCCCTGGCAATGGACCGGCGACGACGCCCCCATGGCCGGGCTGGGGAGGGGGATCCTGCAGTCCCTCCTCTTCAACGCCGCCTGGGTGGCCCTGGTCCTGGGCGTCCACCAGCTGGCGAGCCCGCCCCGGCCGCCGCGCCCGGGCGAACCTCCCCCCCGGGAGGGGCCCCAGGCTCCGTCCCCGGACCGCTTCGATCCCGGCAGGGGGCCCCGGACGCCGCCCATCCTGGGCCTGGCGCTGGTGAACGTCTCGTTCGCCCTCGCCTTCGGGTGGGTCTTCGCCGACAAGGAGGCCACGGAGGCCCGGGAGCGCAGCATGGCCGGCCTTCTGCGCCATTCCAGGTCCCGGGCCCTGCAGAACCAGCTCGAGCCGCACGTTCTCTTCAACGCCCTCAACGGGCTTTCCGAGCTGGTGCACGACGACCCCCTGGCGGCGGAGGAGATGATCGCGCGCCTGGCAGACCTGTACCGCATGCTCACCCGCCATTCCGAGGCCGACTTCGTGCCGCTCGCGAAGGAGCGCCTGCTGGTGGAGGCCTACCTGGCCATGGAGGAGATGCGCCTGGGGGAGCGCCTCCGGGTGGAATGGCGGTGGCCGGCCTGGGCCGACGCGGTGGTGCTGCCGCCCCTCTTCCTCCAGCCCCTGGTGGAGAACGCCATCAAGCACGGCATCAGCCCCTGCGGGGCGGGCGGGGACCTGCGCATCTCCTGCGCGAGGGAGGACGGGTCGGTGGCGCTGGCCGTGGCCAACACGGGTACGGCCTTGGGTTCCGCCCCCCGCCAGGGCGTGGGGCTGGCCAACCTGGAGGCCCGCCTGGACCTCTGGATGGAAGGCGCGGGTTCGTTCACCCTGGTCCAGGACGGCCCCTGGACCGTGGCCGAAGTGCGGTGGAAGGAGAAGGCATGAGCCGATTGCGCGTGGTCGTGGCGGAAGACGAGGCCCTGAGCAGCAAGCGCCTGGTGCGCCTCCTCCAGGAGGCGGGCTGCGAGGTGGCGGCCACCTTCGCTGAGGGCGGCGGGCTCGCCCAGTGGCTCAGGCGGCCCCAGGACGTGGACGCCCTGTTCCTGGACATCCACATGCCCAACCTGGACGGCCTGGCCATCCTGCGGTCCGTGGAGGGCCGCATGCCCGCGGTGCTCACCACGGCCTTCCCCGAGCACGCGGTGGAGGCCTTCGACTCCGAGGCCACGGACTACCTCCTCAAGCCCATCACCGCATCGCGGCTGGAGCGGGCCCTCAAGCGCATCGAGGCCCGCAAGGGTCTGGAGGTGCACGCCCTGGCCGCCCCCGCCCCGCACCCCGGTCCCCTGCGCTACCCGGTGCAGGCCGGGGAAGGCATCGTGCTGGTCGACCTGGCCCGCACCACCCACTTCGAGGTGGACAACGAGGTGGTCTTCGCCCACGCCGGCGCGCGGCTGCGCACCCAGTGGACCTCCCTGGGCGAGGTGGAGGCCGCCTTTCCCGCCGCGGGCCTGCTGCGCATCCACCGGCACCTCCTGGTGCGCCCCGAGGCCGTCATCGGCCTGCGCCCCTCCCCGGGAGGCCGGGCCATCGTTCGCCTGGCGGGCGGCGGCGAACTGGAGGCGAGCCGGGGCGGCGCGCCGCGCCTGCGGGAACGGCTGGGCCTCTAGAGAACGCCCCGGCGCCGTTGATCCAGCTCGATGGAGTCGTACAGGGCCTGGAAATTCCCTTCCCCGAAGCCCATGTTCCCCCGCCGCTGGATGATCTCGAAGAAGAGCGGGCCGATCTGGTCCTCGCTGAAGATCTGCAGCAGGTAGCCCGAGGCGTCCCCGTCGATCTGGATGCCGTGGGCCTCGATGGCCGCCAGGTCCTCGGTGACCTTGTAGCCGCCCTTCTCGATGCGCCCGGGCAGGAGCTCGTAGTAGGTTCGCGGCACGGCCAGGAACTGGAAGCCCTGGGCCCTCAGCACGGCCAGGGTCCCCTGGATGTCGTTGGTGGACATGGCGATGTGCTGGACGCCCTGGCCCTTGTGGCGGTTGACGAACTCCTGGATCTGGCTCTTGTCGTCGGTGGGCTCGTTGATGGGGATGATGACCCGGGCGTTGGCGCTCTGGACGACCTTGGAATTGAGGCCCGTGCCCAGGTGTCCCCGGATGTTGAAGGTGCGGGTCACGGTGAACCCGAAGACCCGCTCGTAGAAGTCCACCAGGGGCTCCATCTCGCCCGGGCCGACGTTGTTGGTGAGGTGGTCCACGCGCACCAGACCGGGTTCGCACAGGGGCAGGCCCGGATCCGCGTGGAGGAAGGGCCAGAAGGGCTCCACCTCGCCGGCGCGCTCCACCAGGTAGTTCAGCACGTCCCCCACGCCCTTGATGGCCGCGAAGCGCAGGGTGCCGCCGCCGTGGTGGTGGGTCTCGGGTTCGAGCATGACCTTGGCGCCGCTGGCGCGGGCCGTGGCCAGGGCGCGGTCCAGGTCGGCCACCTGGAAGTTCAGGGCGCAGACGCCCTCCCCGTGGGCGTGGAAGTAGCGCCCGGCCCAGTGGGTGTCGTCGGCCTCGAGGATGAGCACGTCCATGCGGTTCTGGCGCAGGTGCACGAGCCTGCCCCAGGGGGCCTTGCCGGAGGCCACCCGCGAAAAGCCCAGGCGGCGGTAGAGGGGCTCCAGCCGGTCCAGGACGCCGGTCATCTGGAAGTGGTCGATGCGCTCGATCCCCAGGGGGTTCGTGGCGGCCCGGCCCGTGGGGGTGGAAAGGGCGAAACTGGTCTTCGGCATTCAGGACTCCGTGCGGAGGAATCCAGGATCATAGCAGCCCGCAAAGAGATTGAGACGGATTCGCCGCGGAGATTTTTTCGGCGCTACACTGCTGGAACCCACGCCCCCCCGCCCAGGTGACGCCATGAAATTGACCAACGAGTCCAGCCTTTTCCCCCTTCGCAAGGGGCGGATCACCCGCCAGGCGCATGTGGACCTGCCCGAGGGGACCTTCGAGGAGGAGTTCGCCCGCCAGGGGTTCTTCGGACGCACCAGTCACCTGTACCGCACGCACCCCGCCACCGGATGGAGCCGCATCGAGGGGCCCCTGCGCCCCCGCAGCTACGACCTGAACCGGCTGGCCTCCGCGGGCCCCTTCGAGCCCGTGTGCTTCCTGCGCAACGAGGACGTGGCCCTGCACTGGGTGGCCGCGGGCGCCATGGACTTCTTCTACCGCAACGCCGACGGCGACGACGTCTACTACATCCACGCCGGCGGCGGGCGCCTGGAGACCACCTTCGGGGTGCTGGACTACGTGCGGGGCGACTACCTGGTGCTTCCCCGGGGCACCACCTACCGGTTCCTGCCCGCCGCCGGGCCCCAGGCCTACCTGCTCATCGAGAGCGCCGGGGAGATCACCATCCCCGACCGCAACCAGCTGGGCCCCAACGCCATCTTCGACCCCGCCATGATCGACACCCCGGAGCTGGAGCCCCCCGCCGAGCCCGACCGGGAATGGGCCGTGCACATCAAGCGCCGCAACGCCATCACCCGGGTCTACTACCCCTTCAACCCCAACGACGTGGTGGGCTGGAAGGGCGACCTCACGGTGTGGCGCATCAACGTCAAGGACATCCGCCCGGTGGTGAGCCCCCGGTACCACCTTCCCCCCAGCGCCCACAGCACGTTCCTGGGGCGGAACTTCGTCATCTGCACCTTCCTGCCCCGCCCCTTCGAGGAGGAGCCCGGGGCCATGCGGGTGCCCTTCTACCACTCCAACATCGACTACGACGAGGTCCTCTTCTACTCCGACGGCCATTTCTTCAGCCGGGAGGGGATCGGCCCCGGGATGGTCACCTGGCATCCCCAGGGGATCCACCACGGCCCCCACCCCAAGGCCATCCCGGCCTCCCGCCTGAAGGACCGCACGGACGAAGTGGCCGTCATGGTGGACGCCTTCTACCCCCTGGAAGCCACGCCCGAAGCGGCCGCGGTGGAGAACGAGGCCTACTGGAGCAGTTGGAAATAGGACCCGCTCGCAGGTTCCATCGCTTCGTGAGAGAATTCCGATCCGTTCATTTCTGTCGGGTTGGAGGCATCGTGGAGAACCGGAACATCCTGATCGGTCTGGGGACCGGGCTCGTGGCAGGCTTCCTGCTGGGCTACGGGACGGGCGTGTATTTCACCACCACCAGCGGCCACACCCATCCCCCGGCGCCCGCCGCCGCGGCCCCCGCCGGCATGCCCCCCGCGGGCATGGGCCAGGTGGACGCCTTCTCCCGCATCGCGGCCACCAAGGCCGCCCTGGAACGCAACCCCAAGGACTTCGACGCCCTGGTCATGCTGGGCAACGACTACTTCGACACCCACCAGCCCCAGCTCAGCGTGGACGCCTACGCCAAGGCCCTGGCGCTGGACCCCAAGAACCCCAAGGCCCCGGACATCCTCACCGACCAGGGCGTCATGTACCGCGAGCTCAAGGACTACGACAAGGCCCTGGCCAACTTCAAGCAGGCCGGCAAGCTCGATCCCAACCACCTGCCCAGCATGCTGAACATGGGCATCGTGTACGCCACGAACCTCAACGACAAGGCCGCCGCGCGGAAGGTCTGGGCGAAGATCATCGAGATGGCCCCCGACAGCCCCCAGGCCCAGCAGGCCAAGCAGTTCATGACGAGCCTATAGCATCTGCCGCCGGCCCGCGAGCCGCCAGGCTTCCGGAAGGTCCTCCCGGAGCAGCGCCAGGTGGATGGCCCGCTCAAGCCCCTCCGCGTCCCCGGGATCGTCCCGGAGGGCCGCGGCCTGGGCGGGGTCGGGCAGGTCCGCCGAGTTGGCCAGGCGGCCCAGGTCGTTGCCGGTGAGGATCCGGCTGCCCCTGAGGACTTCCGGCAGGGCGTCGTACCCGATGGGCCGGCCCGCGGGCTTGGCCACCTGGAGGATGGCGTGGCCCGAGGCCCGGGTGTAGAAGGCCCCGCCGTTGCGCCCCACGAGGTCCAGGCGGTCCGGGTGCAGGTCCAGGCAGTCCTCCCGCACGTGGAAGGCCAGGACCTCGCCGATGAGCATCAGGCCCGAACCGGGGCCCGAGCCCAGCTCCACCTCCCGGTGCAGGCGGCATTCCATCTGGAAGGGCGACTCCCCCACCAGGGCCGGCGCCACGAACCGCGCCGGCAGGGGCGTGAGGCCCGACTTCACGAACTCGTCCACGTCGCCGGGGTAGTCGGCGCTGGCCACGTTCATCTGCTGGAGCATGGCGAAGCTCACCGCCGCGATGACGAATTCGCCGGTGCCGGTGGCGTTGCGGTAGGTGTCCTTGACCGTCCCGTCCCGCGCCCTGCGGTTGGGGGCGAAAGCCACCATGGGCGGGTTGCTCCCGAAGGCGTTGAAGAAGCTGAAGGGCGCCAGGTTCCTTTCCCCGCGCCCGGAGACGGTGCTGGCCAGGGCGATGGGCCGGGGCCCCACGCCGCCCGTGAGCAGGGCGTTCGTGGCGGCGGGATCCAGGTCCGCCGGCAGGATCGTCTTCACGGCAGGGGGCTCCGGGGCCCCAGCGCCACCAGCTCCGGCGGAAGGTCCACGCCCTCGCCCCGGACCACGGTGTTCTCCAGGCGGCCCAGGCCCTGCACCTCCATCACAACGAAATCCCCGTCCTTCAGCCACAGGTCGTCGGTGACCCTGGAGCCGTTGAGCTCCAGGAGGCACCCGGTGCCCACGGTGCCGCTGCCCACCACCTCGCCGGGGTTCACCTGCACGCCGTAGGAGGTGCGCTGGAGGATCTGCGCGAAGGTCCAGTTCATGGAGGCGGCCTCGCCGTCGCTGAGGAGCCGCCCGTTCACGGAAGCCGTCATGCGCGCCCGCAGCACCCGACCCTGGGGCGTGGGCTCCAGGGGCAGCTCGTCGCAGGTCACCAGCCAGGGCCCCAGGCTCGTGGCGAAGTCCTTGCCCTTGCAGGGTCCCAGGCTGAGCTTCATCTCCTCCATCTGGAGGTGGCGGGCGCTCCAGTCGTTCATGACCATGAAGCCGAAGATGGCCGCGTCGGCCTGGGCGAGGGTGGCGTTCTTGAGCGGGTGGCCGGTGACCACGGCCACTTCGAGCTCGTAGTCCAGGCGGTCCAGGTGATGCTCCAGCACCTCCACGGGGCCGGGGCCCGTGACGGCCTGGTGGTTCGTGAAGTAGGTGACGGGGAACTGGTCGAACTCGGGGATCATCTCCAGCCCGCGGTTGCGCCGGGCGGTGGCCACGTGCTGGCGGAAGGCGTAGCCGTCCCGCATGGAAAGGGGCCGGGGCACGGGCGCCAGGAGCGTCACCCGCCCCGCGTCCAGGAAGGCCGCCTCGGGGGCCTTGGCCGCCAGGGCGCGGGCCAGGGGCATCAGGGTGTCCTGCTTTCGGATGAGGGTGAGCATGTCCACGGCCAGGCGCTTGTCGGCCGCATGGAAGTCGAGGATGCGCCCGCCGCCGGTGACGGCGCCGATGCGCTCCTGGCCGTTGTGCAGAAAGGTAACCAGCTTCATGGGCGCTCCTGGCCCAAGTCTAGACCAGACTGAGACTCACCGGCAGTCGAAATCGCCGCCCGGGGCCGTGGTACAGTTCCCTACCCCCTTGTCCGGAGATGCCCGTGGCCACGCCCCCTGTGGAACCGTCCCCCCTGAACCAGATCATCCAGCCGTTCATCGACCTGGTGCACGCGCCCCGCGCCCTGTGGGCCGTGAACCTGCTGAGCTTCCTGGAGGGGTTCGTCTACTTCGGGATGGTCATCTACCTCCACATGTACTTCAACCAGTACGGCGGCCTGTCGGATCCCAAGGCCGGGCTCATGGTGGGCTTCCTCACCTGGGGCATCACGATCTCCATGCTGTTTTTCGGAGGCCGCGCCGACGCCTGGGGCCTGCGCCGGACCTTCATCGCCGCCCTGTGCATCATGTTCGCCGGGCGCGCGCTGCTGGCCCTGGCGCCCTACCTGGGCCTGCGGGGCGGCGGCTTCCTGACGCCCTTCGCCCTGACGGGAGCCCTGGCCATCGCCTTCGTCATGACGGGCTACGGCATGTGCTACCCCGCGGGCTACGCGGCCATCCGCAAGTTCACCACCCCGGCCACCGCGGGCATGGGCTACGCCATGCTCTACGCCGTGATGAACCTGGGCGGGTGGCTGCCCACCTTCATGACCCCCGTGCGCACCCACTGGGGCATCCGCGGCGCCTACGTCTTCTACTCGGCCGTCACCCTCGTGAGCCTGGCGGCGCTGGCGCTCCTCCTGAGCCGGAAGACCGAGCGGGAGGCCCTGGCCGCGGGCCTCGCGGCCCAGGAGGCGCCTCCGGCCCCCGCGGGCCCGGCGCCTTCGGGCGGCCTCATGCACTGGCTGCGCAACCACCCCCTGGCCGACCCGAAGTTCTCCTTCTTCATCTTCTGCCTGATTCCGGTGCAGACGCTGTTCGCCTACAACTGGCTGCTCTTCGCGCCGTACGTGAGCCGGGCCTACGCGGGCACCTGGGTGGGCACCCACTTCGAGGCCGCCAGCAGCCTCAACACCCTGCTGGTCTTCGTGCTCTGCCCCGTGGTGGCCGCGCTCACCACCCGCGTGAAGGTCTACACCATGATGATCCTGGGCACCGCCGTCATGGCCAGCCCCACCTTCATCCTGGCCCTGGGCCCCACGCCGTGGGGCCTCCTGGCCTACATCGTGCTGATGAGCGTGGGCGAAGCAATGTGGCAGCCCCGGTTCCTGCAGTACGCCGCGGAGATCGCCCCCGAAGGCCGCACCGGCGCGTACATGGGCGTTGCCCAGTTCCCCTGGTTCCTCACCAAGATGCTGGTGAGCTTCTATGCCGGCGCCGCCCTGGCCCGGTGGTGCCCCGAAGGGGGCCCGGGGCGCACCGGAACCATGTGGCTGGTGTTCGGCATGGTGTCCATGGTCACCACCGTCCTGCTGATCCTGGCCCGGGGGTGGCTGGGGAAGGATTTCAAGACCAGCCACAAACCGGGCGAATAGCCGGCGGCAACGGGAACTCATTCCAAACTGGATACATGTAACCCTGTGGGGCCCGCACGAACCCCAGCCCGCAGGGCCTGGCCCCGCCCTGCCCCGAGGACTCCCAGTCATGCCTTTCCACGATTCGACCCGCCGGCGGCGCAGGGCGGCCCTGCTCGCGGCCCTGTTGGCGCCGGGAACCCTTCCCCTGCCCGCCATGGACCCGGTCCCTCCCGGCCCGACGGCCCCGGCCCCCGGCGGCGATGCGGCGACCGAGGCGCTCATGCGCGCCCTCCTTGCGGACCTCAAGGACTTCGGCCTTCCCGGCGGCGGCTCGGGATCGACCACGCCCCCCGTGGGCGGAATCCTCACCGACCTGACGCTGCGGGGCCTGCACCTGCGGGCCGGCGCGAACCTGCGCGGAGCCGATCTGCGCGGTGCCGACCTGCGCCGGCTCGATCTCGCCGGCGCGGACCTGCGCGGCGCGGACCTCACCCATGCCAGCCTGGGAGGCGCCGACCTCACCGGAGCGAAGCTGGAGGGCGCGCGTCTTTTCTGCGCCGACATCGGCGGCGCGACCGGCCTCGATCTGTCCGGCACCCGGCGCCATCCCTTCTTCGAGATCGGGCAGGACGAGGAGGTCGGACACGTGAAAACGCTCCACCTGGGCGAGCCCGGGCACGAGGACCGGGGCCAGGTGCGCAACCTCGCCTGCGACGGCGACGGCCGCATCTTCTGGACCAGGGGCGACGATCCGACCCTGGAGAACATCTCCGTCACCGGGCTTTTCCACGCCATGCCGGCCAACGGGGACACCCGTCTCCATGCCGTCGTCACCGACAGCCTGGGACGGCTGTGGACCGTCGGCGACCACCTCGTGGGCCTCGCCCAGACCGGGGTGGGCGCGGCCGTCACCGGCGCCCCCATCCGGTTCTCCACCTGGAAGAAGGACTTTCCGGCCCAGCCCAGCCAGGTGGTGGCCGGATCGGAAGGTGACGTGTGGATCTCGCTGTCGGACCGGGCCTGGCGCGTAAGCCATGATCTCGCCACCGGCGCGTTCGAGTTCCGCCACCTGGGGTACCGCCACGTGGCCGACGCGGCCGGATCCCTGGCGGTGTCCAGCCCCGGAAGCACGGATGTGGCCTTCGCCATTCCCGAACATGGCGCGATCCTCTTCCACCGGGGGCCGAAGGAAGAGCCCTGCGTTTTCGGGCTCCCCCCGGGAAGCCGGCCCCGGCGCATGGTGCAGGGCCACGGGGGCCGGATCTGGTTCGTCCAGACCGGGACGCCCGGCGTCGGTGAGATCGCGGCCAACGGCAAGGGGTGCAGGGTGCATCTCCTGGACGGAACCAAGCCCCAGCCGCACGGGATCGCCCCCGGTCCCGACGGCTGCATGTGGTTCACCGACACGGCCGGGGAACGCATCGGGCGGATCGCTTCCGGGGGTCCCATCACCTGGTTCCCCCTACCCAAGGGCAGCCGGCCCCTGGACATCGTCCCGGCGAACGATGGCCGCATGCTCTTCACCCTGGAGGGCCGGAACGCCATCGGCTCGATCCGCGCGGCGCTGCACGCGGCGACGACGCTGGCCCCGGGCCCCGTCGACCCCATGGCCCGGGAAGCCGCCGAGTCGAACCATGACGAGCGCAAGGCCCCGGCCCTTCCCAAGAGCGTTGAAACCAGTTCCTCGTCCTCCACCTCGTCCTCCTCCTGGGAGGTGCCGACCTACCGGCCCCGGCCGGTCCAGGCGGCGAAGTCGCCGAGCCGGGAGGAACGCCACGCCCTGCACCAGCGCCGCGTCGAGGCGGCCGAAAAGGCCCTTGCGGCCCGCCTGTCCCTCGAACCCAAGGAAGCTCCGGCCCCCGGCCCGGCCACACCCCCCTCCCACGAACTGGATGGCCTGCTGGACCAGTTGGAGACCCAGGATGTCCTGCTGACCCCCGGGGCGGTCCGGCACAGCCTGGCCCGCCATGGCGGCGCCTCGGACGCCAACGGGCGATGGGCCGCGAAATGGAGGGACCCGCAAGCGCTGGCGGCCCTGGTGGCCCGGGGCCTTCTGGCCTCGGGGGCCATCGCCCGGGTGACCGCGTCCGACGGCGGCTTCCAGACCGCCTGCGAAAGTCCGGAGGCCGTGGGCACCTACCGCGACCGCTTCGGCGTCCACCCCACCCGGTGGTTCCGGGTGATCACGGAACGCCACTGGGTGGAGGGCCAGGAACTTCAGATCGTCATGACCGCCTACCCCATCGCCGAACACTGGAGGTAGACTTTTACCCGGATAAATTACTGACGCGGAATTTTTATCCGGGTAGAATTGTCTCTGATCCCTGGAGACGCCCCGTGGAAACCCCCTTCCCCCTTTCGTGCACCGCGTTCCTGGGCTCCCGGCGCCTGGCCGCGGGTTCCCTGGCCACGGTGGCCGTGGCGGTCCGCCGCGCCCTGGAGGCCGACCCCCGGGGCCAGGCGCTGGTGTTCGACGACGCCGACGGCCGGGTCATCGACCTGGACCTCCGGGGCACCGAGGCGGACGTGCTCGCCCGCCTGGAGCCCCCGCCGGAACCGCCCCGGGGCCGGGGCCGTCCGAAGCTCGGGGTGGTGCCCCGGGAGGTGACCCTGCTGCCCCGGCACTGGGAGTGGCTGAACGCCCAGCCCGGCGGCGCCTCGGTGGCGCTGCGCAAGCTGGTGGAGGAGGCCCGCCGCGCCGGCAAGGACGCCGATCTCCGGCGCTCCTCCCAGGAGGCGGCCTACCGGTTCATGGCGGCCATGGCCGGCGACCTTCCAGGCTTCGAGGAGGCCTGCCGGGCCCTGTTCGCCGGAGACGCCGCCCGTTTCCGGGCGCAGGTGGCGTCCTGGCCCGGGGACCTGCGCCGCCACGCGCTGGGCCTGGCCGGCCCCTGCCTGGCGGGATTCAAGGGAGGAAACGATGAATCAGACGTTTGACCGCAAGGCCGCCCTGCGTGCCTACAAGGAGCGCAAGCCCAGGCCCGGCATCTACGCCGTCCGCCACATCGCCTCGGGCCGGGCCTGGGCCGGCGCCGCCAGGGACCTGGACACCACCCGCAACGGCCTCTGGCACACGCTGGAGGACCGCCGGCACCTGGACAAGGCCCTGCAGGCCGAGTGGGACCGCCATGGGGCGGCGGCCTTCGAATACGTGATCCTGGAGGTGCTGACCGGGGACCCGGCCCCTTTCGTCCTGAAGGAGACCCTCAAGGAACGCCAGGCGGCGTGGGCCCGGCGCCTGGCGGAAGATCCGCCGCCGGCCATCTAGAACGTGAACGGCCGCACGAAATGGCAGGTGTAGCCGCCCGGGTGCTTTTTCAGGTAGTCCTGGTGGTAGTCCTCGGCGGGCCAGAACGTCGAGGCTTCGGCGATCTCGGTGGTGAGGGGGCGCTTCCATTTGCCGGAGGCCTCCACCTCGGCCTTGACCTTCTCGGCGGTCTTCCGCTGGGCCTCGCCGTGGTAGAAGATCGCCGAGCGGTACTGGGTGCCGATGTCGTTGCCCTGGCGGTTGGCGGTGGTGGGGTCGTGGATGGTGAAGAAGAACTTCAGGAGGGCTTCGAAGGTCGTCTTCGTGGGGTCGAAGGTGACCTCGATGGCTTCGGCGTGGCCGGTGGTGCCGGTGTGGACGTCCTCGTACACCGGGTTGCGCGTGGTTCCGCCCGTGTAGCCCACGATCGTCTTGATCACCCCGGGGCGCTCCCGGACCAGGTCCTCCATGCCCCAGAAACAGCCCCCGGCGAGGGTGGCCACCTCCCTGGGCGAGGGCTTCAGGCCGAATAGCGGCAGATACTTGCCGTAGCCCCGGGCCTCCATGTCCGCCACCGGCACGAAGCGCAGGGAAGCGCTGTTGATGCAGTAGCGCTGGCCGGTGGGGGCCGGCCCGTCGTCGAAGACGTGGCCCAGGTGGGAGTCGGCGTTCCTGGAACGCACCTCGGTGCGCACCATGCCGTGGCTCACGTCCCGGCGCTCCACCACCTCCCCGGGTTCCAGGGGCCTGGTGAAGCTGGGCCACCCGCAGCCGGAATCGTACTTGTCCTTGGAGGAGAAGAGGGCCTCCCCGGACACCACGTCCACGTAGATGCCGTCGCCCTTGGCGTTCCAGTACTCCCCGGTGAAGGGGGCCTCGGTCCCGGCCTCCTGGGTGACCCGGTACTGCTCCGGGGTGAGGATCTTCTTGAGCTCTTCCTTGGTCTTCCTGCCGCCCTGCTCCACGCGCGCCTCCCTTTCCTTCGTCTTCGTTCCATGACCGCCCGAAAGGCTCACCGCCCCCAGGGCGCCCAGCCCCACCAGGATGACCCCCAGGAGTACCGCGTTTCTCGTTCCCATGGCCAGCTCCTCGTCCTTGGGGTGCTCCGCAGGGTTCCATTGTGACGGAATCTCAACTTCATGGAGCATTTCTTGCGAGAGAGGCTCAACTTCAGCTAGTTTGGAAGGAGCCACCCCGGCCCCGCGGCCCCGCGGGGCCTTGCCGTATCCGGCCCGCCCAACATTCGGGAGCCTTCAACGCCGATCTCCCGTATAGAATGCTCCCCTACAGCCACCTGCGAGGAATTCATGACCAACACGGCGAAACTGGAACTGGACGGCAAGGTGATCGAGCTTCCGGTCATCGAGGGAACCGAAGCCGAACGGGCCCTGGACATCCGGGATCTCCGCGCCAGGACGGGCTATATCACCTATGACGAGTCCTACGGGAACACCGGCAGCTGCCAGAGCCGCATCACCTTCATCGACGGCGAGAAGGGCATCCTCCGCTACCGGGGCATCCCCATCGAGGAACTGGCCGAGGGTTCCACCTTCGTGCAGGCCGCCTACCTGATCATCTTCGGCAAGCTCCCCACGGAAACCGAGCGCCTGCGCTTCTCGGGCCTCCTGACCAAGTACCAGATGATCCACGAGGACATGAAGTTCCACTTCGAGGGCTTCCCCTCCTCGGCCCACCCCATGGCCATCCTGTCGGCCATGATCAACGC
>DBMS01000260.1:16136-23317 GCA_002297665.1 Holophagaceae bacterium UBA692
GAGAACTTCCTGCACATGATGTTCTCCGAGCCCGACGAGGACTACGAGCTGGATCCCGCCGTGGTTGACGCCCTGGACCTCATCTTCCTCCTGCACGCCGACCACGAGCAGAACTGCTCCACCGCCACGGTGCGCATGGTGGCCTCCAGCAAGGCCAACCTGTTCGCCTCGGCCTCCGCGGGCGTGTGCGCCCTTTGGGGCCCGCTGCACGGCGGGGCGAACCAGGCCGTCATCGAGATGCTCAAGGAGATCCGGGCCGACAAGGACGATGGCACCCTCTTCCTGGACAAGGTCAAGCACAAGAACCACGGCGCCAAGCTCATGGGCTTCGGCCACCGGGTCTACAAGAACTACGACCCCCGGGCCCGCATCATCAAGCGCAAGTGCGACGAGCTCCTCTCCAAGATGGGCATCAGCGACCCCCTGCTGGACATCGCCAAGAAGCTGGAGGAGACCGCGCTCAACGACCCCTACTTCATCGAGCGCCGCCTCTACCCCAACGTGGACTTCTACAGCGGCATCATCATGCGCGCCATCGGCATCCCCACCGAGATGTTCACCGTCATCTTCGCCATCGGGCGCATGCCGGGGTGGATCGCCAACTACCGGGAAGTGGCCGAGGCCGGCGATAGCCGCATCTACCGTCCCCGGCAGATCTACCAGGGGCCCACGCTGAACCACTACGTGCCGCTGTTCGAGAGGTAGAAGGCCCTCGAGAACCTCATGGCCAACCTCAAGCCGGCCCGAAGCAAAGCGACACGGTACGGCAAGACCTCAAGAAATTTCTCTGCCATGGTTGCCCTGGATCGCGTCCTGACGAGGATTCGGATTCAGCCTGAAAAACAGACATCCCTTTTCATCCCTGTGCTTCACCGTTCATCCTCGGCAAAGTCAATGTTTGGATAATGCCGAGGGAAATGGACCGGACCGGGCCCATTTGCGCCGACCCACCCCGGCAAGGAATCAGCCTGGGACGGACGGGGATGCGCAGGATGAAATCGGTCAAGCAGACCCCGGTCATCGAGGCCGATGCCTTGGGCTGACAACTCGCCCTTGGGCGATCGCGTCTTCGCCCCGGGCCGTCCATCCCCCGGGGGAGGGGTCCGGCTCCGGCCCTCGCGGGACGAATTGATCGTTAATATTTCTTTCAAGTGCCCGTTGAGACGGGAACGCAATCAGTCCTGGTCACTTCCCGGCCAATCGGTATAGTGTCTGTACCTTCCCGGAGGCACAGGCCATCACTCCGCACCGGTGCCCGGTTTTACCAACCCGAACCAACCCATTCCGAGGGATCCCGTGGACTTCACCCTGCCCGAGCACGTCGAGGCCCTCCGCGAGGAGGTGCGCAGGTTCGCCCAGAACGAGATCCGGCCCCACGTCATGACCTGGGACGAGGAGCGGATCTTCCCCGCGGAGGTCATGGCCCGCCTGGGCGAGATGGGGATGCTGGGCGTGTTCTTCCCCGAGGAGTTCGACGGGGCGGGCATGGGCTACCTGGAATACGCGGTGGTCGTGGAGGAGCTGTCGCGGGTGGACGGCAGCGTGGGGCTCAGCGTGGCCGCCCACAACAGCCTTTGCTCCAACCACATCTACACCCAGGGCACGCCGGACCAGTTGGAGCGGTACCTCAAGCCCCTGGCCTCGGGCCGGATGCTGGGGGCCTGGGCCCTCACCGAGGCCGAGGCCGGCAGCGACGCGGGGGCCCTTCGCACCACGGCGCGCAGGGAGGGCGGCCACTGGGTGCTCAACGGCTCCAAGAACTTCGCCACCCACGGCACCGTGGGCGGGGTCTGCGTGGTCATGGCCCGCACCCGTGGCGGGGCCGGCGCCGAAGGCATCAGCGCCTTCATCGTGGAGAAGGACACCCCGGGGTTCAGGGCCGGGAAGCAGGAAAACAAGCTGGGCATGCGCGCCAGCGACACCTCCGAGCTCATCCTGGAGGAGGTGAAGGTGCCCGCGGCCAACCTCCTGGGGGAGGAAGGCGTGGGCTTCAAGCAGGCCATGAAGACCCTGGACGGCGGCCGCATCGGCATCGCCGCCCTGGCCCTGGGCATGGCCCAGGGGGCCTTCGAGGCCTCGGTGAAGTACGCCTCCATCCGCAAGGCCTTCGGCAGGTTCCTCGCCGAGCACCAGGCCATCCAGCACAAGCTCGCCGACATGCAGGTGGGGATCGAGGCGGCGCGGCTCCTGGTCTACAAGGCGGCCACCCTCAAGGACCAGGGCCTGCCCTACGCCAAGGCCGCGGCCATGGCCAAGCTCCACGCCTCGGAGGTGGCCTGCCGGGTGGCGGAGGAGGCCGTGCAGATCCACGGCGGCTACGGCTACATCAAGGACTACCCGGTGGAGAAGTTCTACCGGGACGCCAAGCTGTGCACCATCGGCGAAGGCACCAGCGAGATCCAGCGGATGGTCATCGCCCGCCACGTCCTCAAGGAGTATTGAGGGTGACGCTCATCCAAAGCCGCCTCAAGCCCGCCTCCGAAGCCTTCCGCCGGAACCACGCGCACAACCTCGCGCTGTGCGAGGAGCTGCGACGGGAGAAGGAGCGGCTCCGCCGGGGCGGGGACGAGAAGGCCCGGGCCCGCCACGCCGCCCAGGGCAAGCTCTTCGTGCGGGACCGCATCGCCCTCCTGTGCGACGCGGCCTCGCCCTTCCTGGAGGTCGGGCTGTTCGCGGCCTCGGGCGTCTACGACGACCCCGTGCCGGCGGCGGGCCTGGTGACGGGGGTGGGCATGGTCCAGGGCCGCCCCTGCATGATCGTCGCCAACGACGCCACCGTGAAGGGAGGTACCTACTACCCCCTGACGGTGAAGAAGCACCTGCGGGCCCAGGAGATCGCCCTGGAGAACCGCCTGCCGTGCCTCTACCTGGTGGACAGCGGCGGAGCCTTCCTGCCGCTGCAGGCCGAGGTCTTCCCCGACCGCGACCACTTCGGGCGGATCTTCTACAACCAGGCCATGCTCTCCGCCGCGGGCATCCCCCAGATCTCGGCGGTCATGGGAAGCTGCACCGCGGGCGGGGCCTACGTGCCCGCCATGAGCGACCAGACCGTCATCGTCGACGGCACCGGCACCATCTTCCTGGGCGGCCCGCCCCTGGTGAAGGCGGCCACGGGGGAGGACGTCCCCGCGGAGTACCTGGGCGGCGCGAAGGTGCACACCGAGCTTTCCGGCGTGGCCGACCACTTCGCCGCCAACGACGAGCAGGCCATCGGGATCCTCCGGGAGCTGGTCGGGCACCTGGGGCCCGCCCCCGCGGCCCAGGCGGCCCTGCGCACCCCCGAGCCCCCCGCCTACGACCCCCTGGAGATCCTGGGCGCCTGGCCCCGGGACCTCCGGCGGCGCAGCGACGTGCGGGAGGTGATCGCGCGGGTGGTGGACGGCAGCCGCCTCTTCGAATTCAAGGAGCGCTACGCCACGACCCTGGTGACGGGCTTCGCCCACGTGGAGGGCATGCCCTGCGGCCTGGTGGCCAACAACGGCGTGCTCTTCGGGGAAAGCGCGCTCAAGGCCGCCCACTTCATCGAGCTCTGCACCTCCCAGAAGATCCCCCTGGTCTTCCTGCAGAACATCACGGGCTTCATGGTGGGCGCCCAGGTGGAGCGGGCCGGCATCGCCAAGGACGGCGCCAAGATGGTCCACGCCGTCGCAACGGCCCAGGTCCCCAAGATCACCCTCATCCTGGGCGGCAGCTTCGGCGCGGGGAACTACGGCATGTGCGGGCGCGCCTACGGCCCGCGCTTCCTCTGGACCTGGCCCACCTCCCGCATCTCCGTCATGGGCGGGGAGCAGGCCGCCCAGGTGCTCACCACCGTCAAGCGCGACCAGCTCGAGCGCGAGGGGCGCGCCCTGGACGAGGCCGGCGCCGAGGCCATCGCCGGGCCCATCCGGGAGAAGTACGAGCGGGAGGGACACCCCATCTACGCTTCCGCCCGCCTCTGGGACGACGGCGTCATGGACATGCGCGACACCCGGGGCTGGCTCGCGGCGACCCTGGCCACCACCCTCTGCGCCCCGGTACCCGACACCCGCCTGGGCGTGCTGCGAATGTGAGGAAGCCATGACCGAAAGGAAGATCGTCCGCATCGCCAACGCCGGCGGCTACTGGGGGGACGACCCCTGGGCCCTGCGGCGCCAGGTGCGGGGCGCCCTGGAGCTCCACTACGTCTCCATCGACTACCTCGCCGAAGTGACCATGAGCATCCTGCGCAAGCAGATGTCCCGGGACCCCGCCCTGGGCTACGCCCGGGACTTCATCACCCAGATCGAGCCGCTCCTGGAGGAGATCCTGGCCAAGGGCATCCGGATCATCACCAACGCCGGAGGCGTAAACCCCTCGGCCTGCGCCGGGGCCCTGGCCGCGGCGGCCCGGGCCCGGGGCCTCAGCCTGCGCATCGCGGTGGTGGACGGCGACGACATCGCGCCCCGCATACCCGCGCTCCTGGCCTCCGGGGTGGAGCTGCGCCACATGGAGACCGGCCAGCCCCTGGCGCCGGTGGCGGACCGGATCCTGGCCGCCAACGCCTACTTCGGCGCCATGCCCGTGGCCGCGGCCCTGGCCCGGGACCCCCACGTCGTCATCTGCGGCCGGGTCACCGACACCGGCATCACCCTGGCTCCCCTCGTTCACGAGTTCGGCTGGGGGCCGGGGGACTACGACCTCCTGGCCAGCGGCATCGTCGCAGGGCACCTCATCGAGTGCGGCGCCCAGGCCACGGGCGGCAACTTCACCGACTGGAAGAAGGTCCCCTCCTTCATCGACATCGGGTACCCCATCGTGGAGTGCCGCCGGGACGGCACCTTCACCGTGACCAAGCACCCCGGCACCGGCGGCCTCGTCACGTGCCAGACCGTGCGCGAGCAGCTCCTCTACGAGATGGGCCATCCCCGCACCTACCTCACCCCCGACGTGGTGGCCGACTTCTCCACGGTGGACATCCGCGAGGACGGGCCCGACCGGGTCCGGGTCGAGCGCGTCCAGGGCCGGCCCCCCACGGACCTGCTGAAGGTCAGCATCGCCTACGCCGACGGCTGGAAGTCCCAGGGCTCCCTCATCGTCTCCGGGCCCGACGCCCGCGCCAAGGCCGAGCTCCTGGCCTCGGCCTTCTGGAAGCGGTGCGAGGCCGAGGGGCCCCTGGCCGCCACCTGCACGGAGTTCGTGGGCGACGACTCCACCCACCGGGCCCTCACGCCCCGCCACCGGCCCCAGGAGATCCTCCTGCGCCTCTCGGCCCGGGCCGCCGCCCCAGCCGACCTGCAGGCCTTCCGCAAGCTCCTGCCCGCCATGATCCTGTCGGGCCCGCCCGGGGTGGCGGTGACCGGCGGGGTACCGGCCCTTTCCGAGGTGGTCAGCTACTGGCCGGCGCTGGTGCCCCGGGGCCTCGTGCTGCCGGAAGCGCGGATCCTCGAGGAGGGGCGGGTCACCTGGGACTCGGGTCCCCTGGCCTGGCCCGGGAGCGAAGGGGCCGGAACCACCCCCTTCGACGCCACCGACCCCTGGACCCTGGCCCCCGGCGCCGGCGCCCAGGTGCGCGTCCCCCTCATGCGCATCGCCCACGCCCGCAGCGGCGACAAGGGCGACACCGCCAACATCGGCCTCATCGGCCGCTCCGGTCCCTGCTACGCCTGGCTCCGGGACAACGTCACGGCCGAACGGGTGCGGGCCTGGTTCGGGAGCCACTGCCGCGGGCGGGTGGAGCGCCACCCGGTCCCCCGGCTCTGGGCCCTCAACTTCCTGCTGGAGGAGACCCTGGGAGGCGGCGGCACCGTGAGCCTCCACCAGGACGCCCAGGGCAAGACCCTCGCCCAGGCCCTGCTCCGGTGCGAGGTGGAGGTGCCGGCGGCGCTCCTGGCCACCATCGCTCCGCAGAACCGCCCCTGCCCGGGCGAGATCGTGCCCGAAGGGAGCCGGATATGACCCCCCTCGCCGCGTTCCCCGGGGAGGGCGACGCCTTCCTGGGCCGCACGTTGCGGGTGGAGGCCCTGGCCCACGGGGTCAAGCGCCTGGTGCTCACCCGGCCCCAGGTGTGCAACGCCTTCGACGCGTCCATGATCCGGGAGCTGTCCCTGGCCCTGGCGGAGCTGGCCGCCATCCAGGACCCGGCGCGCATGCGGCTCCTGCTGGTGGAGGGGGAGGGCTCCACGTTCTGTTCCGGGGCCGACCTGGCGTACATGAAAGAACAGGGCTCCGCGGCCCAGGAGCAGAACCTGGAGAATGCCCGGGAATTGGGCCGCATGTTCACGCGCCTCGCATCCTTTCCCGCGCCGGTGGTCTGCTGCGTGCGCGGCGCGGCCATCGGCGGGGGCCTGGGCCTTACGGCGTGCAGCGACTTCGTGCTGGCGGAGCCCTCGGCGATCTTCGCCACCTCCGAGGTGATGCTGGGCCTGGTGCCGTCGGTGATCGGGCCCTTCGTGGTGCGCAAGCTGGGCCTGGCCGCCGCCGGCCCCCTCATGCTCACCGGGCGCCGGGTCCACGGCGCCGAGGCCCTGGAGGCGGGCCTGGCCCAGCGCCTCATCGACCCTTCCGAAACCATCGAGGAGGCCCTGACCCGCGTCCTCCGGGAGTTCCTGGCCGCGGGGCCCCGGGCGGCCCGGTCCACCAAGGAGCTGCTGCGCCGCATCGCGCCGCTGCCGGATCCCGAGCTCTTCGAATTCACCGCCCACACCATCGCCGCCGCGCGCATGTCCGCGGAGGGGCAGGAGGGCCTCCAGGCCTATTTCCGCAAGGCCCCGCCCCCCTGGAGGCCCTGATGCGCCGCCTGGTCATCGCCAACCGGGGCGAGATCGCCCGCCGCATCCTCCGGGCGGGGCGCGCCCGGGGCTGGGAGGTGGCGGTGGTGTCCACCCCCGGCGACGCGGGCAGCCCCGTGCGCCGGGAGGCGGACGCGGTGCTGGAGGTGGAGGGGTTCCTGGACGGCGCCGCCATCGTGGCGGCCGCCCTGGGCTGGGGCGCCCACCTGCTGCACCCGGGCTACGGCTACCTCTCGGAGAACGCCGCCTTCNNGGGATCCGGTTCGTGGGCCCCACGCCCGAAAACATGCTCGCCCTGGGCGGCAAGGAGTCCGCCAAGGCCGTGGCCAGGGACTGCGGGGTCCCCGTGCTGGAGGCGCTCCTCTCCCGGGAGCTGGCGGCCCTGCCCGCCGGGGCCTGGGCGGAGGCCCTGGCCGGGCGGGGCATCCTCCC
>DBMS01000076.1:0-643 GCA_002297665.1 Holophagaceae bacterium UBA692
CGTAGCCCCGGGCCCGGAGGTAGAGCCCCTTGGCCCGGACCCGCAATTCCGCGGCCCGGGCCGGGTCCTTGGCCTCGAGGTAGTCCGCCTCGTCCTGGAGGAAGGCGTGGGCGTACTGGGTGAACCCCGAACAGGCCGCGTAGAGGAGCCCCGGGTGGGCCGGGCGCTCCTGGAGGAGGGCCTCCAGGCTCTTGAGGGCGAAGGGGGTGGCGTCCCGCACCAGCTCCGGGTCGTCGTCCGAGGCGTAGACGCCCGAGCCCCGGGCCAGGGCGTCCCCGATGCGGTCCACCGCCACCCGCTTGATGGAACAGCCCGTGAGCAGGATCAGGCAGAGGGGAAAAACCGGTTCAAGGAGCCGCATGGGATCACCTGCCCGACAGCATGACCGCACCGGGGGTCGCTGCCAAGCCGGTCCTCCAAACGGGCCCGCCCCCCATCCGAAAAAGGAGGTTGACAAGCCTTGCGGGTTGATTACTGTATTACTACACTGATACACCAAGAATGCGAGGAAGACCATGAGAGGAATCCTGCAGGTGGACCCCGCCTCGGCGGTGCCCATCTGGAAGCAGATCGAGGAGGGCGTGCACAGGCTCGTGGCCGCTGGCGCGCTGGCGCCGGGGACGCCGGTGCCGTCGGTGCGGGA
>DBMS01000076.1:668-5599 GCA_002297665.1 Holophagaceae bacterium UBA692
AGGGGCGAAGGCACCTTCGTCCAGGGCGACCAGGCCACGCTGGGGCAGGAGCGCAGGCTGCTGCTGTCCGAAGGGGC
Source organism: Holophagaceae bacterium UBA692 (assembly GCA_002297665.1). GTDB lineage: Bacteria > Acidobacteriota > Holophagae > Holophagales > Holophagaceae > Mesoterricola. Next base: position 746 of record DBMS01000076.1, read on the forward strand.
CTTGAATTACGCCGGTCTCGCGCGGAGCCTTGGCTTCCCGCCGCAGGAGGCCGCGGCCGCCCTGGACGGGGCTTGGACGGAACTGGAACGGAAGGGGGAGGCGCGATGACCGCGGTTGTGCGATGTGAAGCCTTGACCATGGCCTACGGCGGCCAGGTGGCCCTGGTGGGTCTGGACCTGGCCGTGGAGCCGGGCACCGTGTATGCGCTCCTGGGCCGCAACGGCGCCGGGAAGTCAACGCTGGTGAAAGCCCTCCTGGGTTTCGACAGGCCCCACTCGGGTAGGGCCCAGCTCTTCGGCGAGGATGCCTGGCGCTGCCGGGTCCGCGCCATGGAGCGCACCGGCGTGGTGCCGGAGTCGCCCCAGGTGCCGCCGCGCATGACCGCGGCCCAGGCATCCGCCTTCTGCGGGAATCTTGCGCCTTCCTGGGACGGCGCCGGGGTGGCGGCGAGACTCGGGCGGTTCGGGGTCGATCCTGGCCTGCCCTTCGGGCGCCTCTCCCGCGGCCAGCAGACGCAGGTCGCCCTGGCCTTGGCCCTCGGCGCGAGGCCGGACCTGCTGATCCTGGACGACCCGACCCTGGGCCTGGACCCCGTGGCGCGGCGAGACCTCTACCGTGAGGTACTGGAGGACCTGGGGGAACGGGGCGCCACCGTGTTTGTTACCACCCACGACTTGGCCGGCATCGAAGGCATCGCGGACCGGGTGGGCATCCTCCACCGGGGACGCCTGCTCCTGGACGAGCCCATGGAGGACCTCAAGGCCCGCCATCGGCGCATCCGCTGCGGGCCGCAGGCCTCCCCGGACCTGGGGCCAATGGCCCCGGCGGACCTGGCCCAGGGCGCCTTCGGCCTGGAGGCCACCGTCTCGCGATTCAGCGAAGCCGCCCTGGCGGCCGCGGGCCTTCCGCCCGGTGCTGCCGCGGGCGCTTCCCTCGAAGAGATCTTCCTCGCAACCGTCGCCGGAGAGGTGAACGCATGAAGGCACTCGTCATCGCGAAAAGGGAAATGGCCGAACAGAAGCTGGTGTGGGCCGCGGCTGCCTATGTGGCCCTTGCCGGGATCGTCGTGCCCTGGCTCAAGCCCATGGGCGACGTACGGGGGATCCTGGGCGTAGGGCTCAACCTTGGGTTCGTGGCGGCGGTGTCGGCGGCGCTGGGCGCCTCCATGATCCCCGGGGACCTGCAGGGCGGGAGGATGGGCTTCTACTTCGCCCGCCCCGTATCGGCGGGCTCGGTGCTCCTGGGGCGTTTCCTGGGCGCGTGGCTCCTGGTGGCGGGAGGCGGTTTCCTGGTGGCGCTGCCCCAGGCCGCGCTGGCCCCCCGCAACGCCGCCGGCCTGTCCGTGGTCGCGGGTATTTCCGCCGTGGGTTCCATCTACATCCTGTTAGCCGCCCACGTGCTGGGCACGGTGTTCAGATCCCGGAGCGCCTGGCTCCTGCTGGACCTCGCCGTGATGGGGGCCTTCGGCGCGTCCATGACCTGGATGACCCGGCACATCGCCGAGGGCGGCGCCTTCAGGGCGCTGCCCTGGTTCCTGGGCGGGTCGTTCCTGCTGCTGCTGCCGGTCCTGGCGGGAGCTGTTTTCCTCCAGTTGTCCAGGGGAGGCGCCGATCTGCGCCGCGGGCACAAGGTTCTCTCCGTGTCCATGGCCCTGGGCCTCGGGGTGATCGCCCTGGCGGGAGCGGGCTTCAGCGCCTGGGTCCGTTCCGGGGGGCCCAACAGCCTTTCCACATTCTGCGTCATTGACGTCGCCCCCACCGGCGGCTGGATTACGGTCCTGGGCGAGGGCCGTTTCCACCGGCAGGCCTTCCTCCTCGACACCACCACCGGCGCGACCCTCGACGGAGAGCCTGGAGGTCTCTTCTCCTCCGACGGCCGCCACTACGTGGCCTATGACTTGCGCACGTCCCGGGTGACCGACATCGACCTGGGACAGACGCCACCCAGGGTCCAGCGCCCCTGGGATCTCGCCATCCCGGAACCGAAGCGATGGAGCCATCTCCGCGCCCTGTCGTCCGACGGGCGCGTGGTGGTGATCGTCACCCAGGATTGCCTCACGGTGGCTGACCTCCAGGTCCGTAGGGTGCTCCACCAGTCCAGGGGGAAGCGCGAGTTCCTGGGCTCCCGGTTCATCTTCCTTTCCGGGATGAAACTCAGGGAATTCTGCCGCGCGAAGGATGGTTCCGCGCCCATCCGGGAACTGGACCTGACCACCGGCGTCTGGACGGAGACCGGCCGGATCCAGGGGAACGGACAGCCCATCCCCGATGCCACCGCCCAACGGGTCCTGGCTGCCGCCTCTGACGGCTTCCTTGTTTGCGACGGCCGCACGGGAGAGGAACTCTGGCGGATCCGGCGCGGGGAAGGCCGGTCGGTGCGACCGCGCTTTTGCAGTGACGGCTCCATCGCCCTCCTGGCTGAAGGACTGGATGGGCACGTGCTGCGAGTGCTGGATGCTTCCGGCCGGGAACGTTGGACCCGGTCCCTGGATGGCTCGAAGGGAATGACCGCGTGGCTGGTCCCTGACCCCGGGACGGGGCGGGTCCTCGTGGCGCTCCTGGAGCCCGGTGCCGCCCCGGGGGACATGGCTGGCCGCAAGGGTCGCGTCGTCTCCGCCGACCTAGCCAAGGGCACCCTGGAAACGGTCCCTGGGGACGGCACCCTGGCGCTGGGTCTGTTCACCGGGAAGGCAGAAAGCCCTCTCGCCAGCCGCCTCAGGGTGGGCGCCGAGGGTGGACTCTTCCTCACCGGGCCCGGGGGGGCGTCCCGTACCTTGATCCCCGGGGCCCGGTGGGGGTGGAGCAACCAGTAGAATGATTCTCAAATAACGTTGCAATCGTGTCCCAACCGATCGTTGTGGCAAGCAGCTGGGTTGGGGGATTTAAGTTTTCATCCATTTCCATCCCTGTTCATCACTGTCCATCCCCGTCGAAATTTCCTTTGGGGTGTCGGCAGGTCTGGATAGGGAGAACGCCCCATGCCCATACAGGATTCCCTCACCGGCCAGATCATCGGCTCCTGCTTCAAGGTGACCTGTCCCCTGGTCAACTTCGGCAGGGCGAAAATCCAGGTCAGGAGGTTGTGCATGGACCGGGTGGCTGAAACCGGGGATGTGGACCTTAAGGTGGACCAGGCTCATTGACCTGCGCTCCGGTATACCCAACGTTCATTCGACGGGGATGAACAAGGATGAATGGGGATCAAGATGGATAAAAAAGGACTGTCATGAAACAGATTCGTCTTTGAGCTTGAAGCGCCGCCTGAATACGGCCGGGTCGGAGTTCAGGTCCTGGAGGTAGCGCGTGATCCGGTCTTTCAACTCGGCCTTGGAGGGTACCCGGATCCCCCGGAGGATGGTCTTGGTCATCTTTGCGAAAAGGACTTCCGCCAAGTTCAGCCAGGAGCCGTGCTTGGGCGTGAATACGAACTCGAAGCGGTTGGGTCGCGGCTTGAGGTAGGCCTGGGTCTCCTTCGGGATGTGGGCTGAATGGTTGTCCAGGACAATGAGGATGCGCGTTTCGGCACGGTAGGCGCGGTGGATCTTCTCGAGCAGTTTGGTGAATTCCAGGCTGCGGTGGCGATTCGGGAAATCGTTCGACGAGCGGAACGCTGGATTGCCGTCGCGGGGCCTCCTACATTTCGAACACGCCCTAGCGGACGATCTTCGCGTCCTCGATGATGACGGGATAGGTGTAGCCCGAGCCGAAGTCCTTGGCGGTGCGGACGACCCCCTTGATGGTCACCACGTCGCCCACCTTGGCCTTGTCCTTGGTGGTCACGGCGACGTCGTTGTCCTTGGCGGCGTCGGAGCCGCTGCCGTCCCGCAGGTGGAGCCAGTTGCGGTCCATGATGGCCTCGTTGTACTTCACGACCTTGGCCTTCAGGGTCACGGTCTTCTCCTTGAGGGCGTCCTTCTGGGCCCACACCTCGGCGACGGTGCGCGCATCGGCGCCGGCGGCCTTGGCCACCTTCTCGTCGGGGGCGGCGGGAGCCTTGGGGGCCATGCCCATGCCCATCCCCATGCCCATGGGGGAGGCGTCCCCGGCGCCGGCCAGGTTGCCCATGTAGACGCGCTCGAAGGTGCGGTGCAGGGAGGGGGACTCGAACTTGTCCATGGCGACGGACACCTCCACGGCCACCTGGGCGCCCACCTTGACGTCGGCGGCGGGCACGGCGGCCCACACCTCGCCCTGGGCGGCCTTCAGCCGGAGGTAGGTGTAGGGCGGCGCGGAGACGGTCTCCAGCACGGTGCCCTGGATGGCGTTCTTGGCGGCGGGAGCGGCGGCGGGCGCCGCGGGCTTCGACTTGGAGCAGGCCAGGCCGGCCAGCACGAGGGCGCCGGTGGTGAGAAGGGTGGGAACGATTCGCATTTTCGGGGCTCCTGGGGGGGTTCGACCGCTTTCCGGGGTTCCAGGATACCGCATGGCCGTCCAGGGCGGTTCACCGGCCCCGTACGGGAGTATGCTGTTCCGGTTCCCCCTTCCCGGTGTCAGAGGTGTTGCTTGAATATCCTTCTCGTCGACGACGATGACCTGATCCTGGCCTCGGTGCCCAGCCTGCTGGGGATCCTCGGCCACCACGTGGAGTCCGTGGACCGCGGGGCCAAGGCCCTGGCCCTGCTGGAAACCTCTCCGGAACCGGACCTGGTGATCCTGGACGTGTCCATGCCCGAAATGGGCGGCGTGGAGACGCTGAGGCGCCTGCGGGTCTTCAAGCCCCAGCTCCCGGTGCTGCTGGCCACGGGGAACGTGGACGCCGCCGTGGAAGGGGCCATGGCGGGGGACCCGCACACCCGGGTGATCCCCAAGCCTTTCACCCTCGGGCAGATCCGGACGGTCCTGGCCCAGACCTAG
>DBMS01000244.1 GCA_002297665.1 Holophagaceae bacterium UBA692
AGTCCAAGCCGGGGTGGCCCCAGGTGCGGGGGGCCGGAAGGCCTACTTCTTCTTCTTGGCGGGGGCGGGCTTGTCGGGAACGGCCCGGCCCAGGGACACGTCCAGGGCGTTCTGGACCTTGCGGTTGTCGGGGGCCAGCACCTTCAGGCGGTGCAGGAAGGCGATCCTGTCGGCCTTCTCGGCGAAGGAATCCAGGTAGGGCTTGCTGGAGGCCACGGCCTCGGCCCACTTGTCCTTGTCGCCGGGGTGGCCCTTGTAGGTGTCGATGTCGGCCTGCTGGTCCTTGATCTTCTTGGCCTGGAGGTCGACGAACTTCTGGAAGTCGTCCACGTTGCGGGAGGCCAGGTCGAGGTCGTACTGGAAGAACTTGCTCCACTTCTCACCCTCGGCCTTCTCCTTCTCCCAGGCCTTGACCTGGGCCATGGTGCCCTCCTCGTAGTCCTCGAGCTTGGTCTTGGCCTTGAGGAGGCGGATGGCGTCGGCGTTCTTGTCCATCAGCCCCTGGAAGGCCTCGGCCTTCTTCTTGTAGTAGTCGCGCTGCTCGGTGAGGCCGTCCTTGCCGGAGGCCACGTTCTCCTTGGCGGTTTCCAGGGCCTTGTTCAGGTACTCCAGGCCCTTCTCCCACTGGCCGTTGTTGTCGGCGGCCTGGAAGGCCAGGAAGTAGACCTGGCAGAGGTCCGCGTAGGTGAGGGTGCTCACGTGCAGGTTGTTGACGCTGGACTTGTCGAAGGCGGGCTTGGCGGCGGGGATGAGCGCCTCGGCCCGGGCCTGGGCCTGGCCGTACTCGAACGCGTCGTTAAGCTTCTTGATTTCTGGCCTTTCCGCTGCGAGACGCTGGCTGAGGGTGGCCGGAGCGGCGGGAGCCTGGGCGACCAGGGCGGGGGTGCTGAGCAGCGTAAGTACCAAGCCGGTGTGGATGCGCATGTGGATGGGCCCTCTCATGGTTCCCACAATTGTCAGGCCGAGGGGGGCTTTTTGCAAAGGTGGAAAGCTATGACCAAATGCGCAACCCTCAGCGGCGCACCAGGAGGGTCCTGGCCAGCGCCCCATGGAGCCTCCCCAGGCCCAGGGCCAGGTGAAGGGTGCCGGCCAGGCCCAGGACCCCGCCCAGGGGCAGGAGCACCAGGATCCATGCGGGCAGGAGATACTCCTGGCTGAAGCACACCAGGATCGGCTCGTGGAGGACCCAGTGGGCGATGGGGGCGGCCACCAGCGACAGGGACAGGGCGATCCCCATCAGGGCGAAGGTGAAGCTGACCATGCCCAGGGGCAGGTGGAGGAGGAAGTAGATCAGGCACTTCCACGTGTAGGAATCCACGAAGAGGGCCTTGAGGCGGTCGGTCCAGGTCTTCCCCTCGGGAAGGAGGGGGGGCCGCCGCGGCATGCGCACGTCCAGCATGGCCTCCACCAGGCGGCCCTCGCCCAGGCCCAGGGCGCGCACGGAGCCCAGGAACAGCGCCAGGAGCGGCACGCCGATCACGAGGATGATGAACCCCAGGGAGATCGAGAGGCCGGTGACGGCCCAGACGAAATAGAAGATGCCGGTGAACAGGGTCATCAGGAGGTAGACCAGGGACGTGTAGGCCCGGGGGTCCAGGAAGACGCCGAAAAAGGACGGCCACGGCCTTGGCGGGGGGAGCTCCTCGCCGGGTTCGGCGGGGGGCGCATAGGGGACCGGGGCCAGGGCTTCGGCCACCACCCGCTCGCGCTGGCGGTAGGACTCGGCCCGCTCCGCGGGCGAGCCCAGGGAGGCCAGGATCCGCGCCACCGCCTCGGGACCCGACAGCATGGGCTCCGCCCAGGCCAGGCGCTCGCGTTCCCGGCGGAACCGGGCCTCGGTCTCGGCCAGGGCGTCCTGCACCAGGGCGGGGTCGCTCCCGGCCAGGGCCAGGTGCAGGGACTGGAGGTAGGCGCTGATCTCGGACACGTGGGCTCCCGGAGGGTATGGAACCAGGGTACGCCCAAGCGCGGGGCGGCCGCCCCCGGAATCGGCCGGCGGCGAGGCGCCACCGGCGAGCATCCGCCCGGCGCCGGCAGGTAGTAGAATCGCCCCCATGCGCATCGTACTGCTCCGCCTTTCCGCCCTCGGGGACGTGCTCAGGGTCCTGCCCGCCTGGGCCAGCCTGGGCTCGGCCTTCCCCGGCGCGCGTTTCCAGGCCGTGGTGGAGGACCGCCACGCCTTCCTGCTGGCGCCCATGCCCTGGCTGGAGCCGGTGGTGGTGCGCCGGGGCAGGCTGGGCAACCCCCTGACCGCCCTGGGGGAGCTCCGGCGGGTCGCGGGCGAGCTGCGCGGGGCCGACGTGGCCCTGGACTTCCACGGAATCCTGAAGTCCGCCCTGCCGCCGTGGCTGGCCGACATTCCCGAGCGCTGGGGCGACGGCCTCGCCCGGGAGGGGGCGGGATTCCTCCAGACGCGGCCCCTCCCGTACCTGCGCCAGACCCGGTACGCCCAGGCCCTGGGGCTGGCCGGGGCCTTCGGCGAAAGCCGGGGGATCCCGGGCCTCGCGGCGTTCCGCCCGGCCCTGGCCGACGCGCCCCTGCCGGACCCGGGCCCGGTGTGGG
>DBMS01000026.1 GCA_002297665.1 Holophagaceae bacterium UBA692
GGGGCGGGGCGCTGCGGGGCGGGCCCGGCGGCGGCCGCGGGCTTTTGCGCCTTGGCCTGCGGGCCGAACTTGGGAAGGGGCTTGTAGGGCGGGGGGACGGAGAGGACGGCCAGGGTGTATTCGAAGTCGACCCCTCCGCCCTGGCGGTCCGATTCCCGCTCGAGGATCACCTGCTCGAAGAAGGGGTTCTTCTGGATGGACTCCACCAGGGCGGCCTCGGCTTCGCGGGTGCGGGCCTCGCCCCGGATCTTCACCTGCACCTTCTGGTCGGCTCCGCGGGTGCGCTGAAGGGACTTCAGCCGCACGTCGGGCACCATGCTGCGTTCGAGCTCGGCGGTGAGCCGGGACCAGGGCAGGCTGCGTTCCGTGAAGATGCGTTCGGCCAGGCGCCACCGGGGAAGTTCCTTGGCCACGTCCACGGAGCGGAGCTCGTCCATGACCTTGCGCTGGGAGTCCTCGATGAGCCGGGTGCGGGCGTTGGTGGCCACGGTGAGCTTGCCGGCCCTGGAGGCCTGCTGGTAGGCCCTCAGGGTGAAGCCCAGGGCGCCGGCCAGCACCAGGCCGCCCGCGGCCAGGACCGCCCACCCGATGACGGCGTGGTTGAGGCGCCACAGGGTGCTGGGGGGGGCGAGGTCGAGCTTGAGTGCGGGGACGGCCATCAGAGCGCCTCCTGGGCCGGGATTTCGGGCTGGAGGATCCGGGTGGGGATGGCGCAGTCGGGCCAGGCCGAGGCCCCCCACACCAGGACTTCCTGCGGCGACCGGGAATCCCGCTGGAGGTAGGCGGAAGAGGGGAGCACCCGCTCCTGGATCCAGGTCTCGGCCGTGGCGGGCTCCGTCCACTGGCGCAGGAGGGCCAGGTTGCGCCCCCAGGAGGCCAGGGTGCCGGTGTAGGCGCCGGGCCCGGCGGGACAGAGGGAAAGGAGCATGCCGGGCACCTCGCGGCTGGAGGCCAGGCGGTTGTACAGCCAGAGCCAGCGGGGTACGAGGCTTCGCATGGGCCGGCCCAGGGTGAGGCAGGCCTGGATCCAGCTCTCCCGGGTCTCCTCGGCGATGCCGGCCAGGAGCCAGGCGTTCTCGCCCAGGTCCAGGGCCTGCACGGACTGCGGAGCCTCCAGGGCCAGGCTCTGGTTGAACCTCCATTTGAAGAACGCCTCCCGGGCCTCGGAGCCAGCGGGAATCTCCACGATGTCCCGGATCAGGAGCGACGGGATCCAGGCGTCGTCCACCACCCAGTGGGTGGGGCCGGGAGGCAGGCCCTCGAGCGCCATGACCAGCACGTCCTGGGTGACGGGGCCCGAAAGGCTCCGGGACTGCCCTCCGGCGTGGATGCGGTGGGATTCCAGCCACACCACGGACGCCGTCTTGTTCCCCAGGGCCATGGCGCTCATCGTCCCCGCCCCCCATGGGCAGGGCGGGCGGCGGGGGGGTTGGTTCCACGGTTCTTGGGCAAGGGAACTCCGGCTCAGGGCAAATCGACCCCCCATAGTATCGCCGGGGTTGGTGATTCCCAAGGGCGGGGACGGCTGCCGGCCTTTTTTCCTACCAGCGGCGGTAGGCGATGCCATCGCTCCCCTTGCCCGGGGCCAGGCTGTGGACGTCGAAGACGTCCCCGCCGCCCCAGGTGGCGCTCGCGGGATCGTCGGCCATGGAACGCAGGCCCCACGTGGCCTCGCCGGTGAAGGGGTCGGTGGGGATGCGGCGGAGGAACCGGACCTTCTTCTTCGCGCCGGGCGGCGTCACCCCCTCCACCAGGGCCTCCAGGGACGCGGGGTAGCCGTCGTTGGCCGGCGGGGGCCCCTTGGCCGGGTTCTGGAGCACGACCGCCCGGTAGGCGTCGATGGCCCCGCGAAGCTCCAGGAGCGCCCGGCGGAGGTGCAGCTCGCGGTCCCGGCGCACCTTGTTCAGGGTCAGGGGCAGGATTCCCGCCGCGAGCACGGCGACCACCGTGGCCGTCACGGCCATCTCCAGCAGGGTGAACCCGCGGCGGGTCATGGTGCGGGTCAGGGCGCGGGTTCGGCCGCGGGGGGCCGGGGGTCGTCCCGCAGGCCCGGCGGCAGGGGCGGGGGCTCGGGCCTGGGCGCGAAGGGCTTGATGGCCGTCGACGTCTGGTCGGGGTCGAAGGGGGTGAAGTCCGCCTCGCCCAGGTCGGGCTTGCGCACGATCACGGCGCGCAGGGTGAGGATCACGTCGGTGCGGCTCTTGTCCTTGCGGTTGTTGCCGAAGAGCTTTCCCAGGATGGGCAGGTCGGTGATGCCCCAGACGCCCTGCAGGCTCCGGGTCTCGTCCTCCTTGAGGAGGCCGCCGAAGATGGCGGTCTCGCCGTCCCGGAGCCGGGCCGACGTCTTGATGATGCGCTGTCCCAGGTCGGGCCGGCCCGGCGTGGATCCGGCCTTGAGGGTCTTGACCGTGGACTCCAGGTCGATGGTGATGTCCCCGTTGAAGTGGACCCGGGGCTTCACCTTGATCTGGACCCCCACGTCCTCGTAGCTGTACTGGGTCTGGGTGGCGAGGTTGCCGCCGAGGGCGGACAGGGCGTTGGTGGCCTGGGAGCCGGCCGTGCCCGCCGCGTTGCCCAGGCCGCCCAGCTGGGACTGGGTGGTGCTCACCTTCTCGCCGATGTTCACCTCGCCGGTCTCGCCCGAGACCACGCGGACGTTGGGGCTGGCCAGGAGCTTGCCCTCGCCGTTGGCCTTGAGCGCGTCCAGGGCCAGGGGGGCGAATAGGAAGTTGAGGTTGGACTTCCGGATGCGAAGGCCGCCGGCGTTGGTGTTGAGGCCGCCGCTGGTGCTGGTGGTGATGGCGCCCACCCGGTAGATGCCGGCGCTCGCGCCGGGGTCCGCGAGGTTGAGGGTGGGCAGGAGCCCCACCTGCTCCTTGGCGGTCTCGCTCACCTCCACCAGTTCCAGGTACACCACGACCTCGGCCTTGGCCTTGTCCAGCTGGCTGACGATTCTCTGGGCGATGGGCAGGTCCGAGGGCCGGGCCTGCACCGTGAGGGCGTTGAGCCGCTTGTCCATGAAGACGCGCATCTGGGGCATGATCGCGTTGAAGATCTGGCGCACGCTGTCCACCTCGGCGTTGGAGAGGTAGAAGGTCTGGATGAGCCGGTTCTCGAATTCGTTGAGGTTCTGGGGGGTCTTGCGGAAGACCATGATGCTGTTGGGGTCCAGCACCTTGTAGAACAGGTCGCTCTGGAGCATCAGGGTGTCGAGCACCTTCTGGAAGGGCAGCCCCCGCAGGTCCACCGAGACGCCCGGGTCCTGGGCGCTGGCGGAACCGTGGAGGATGATGTTGACCCCCGAGGCCTTGCTCAGCTGCTGGAAGATCTCCTTCAGGCTGGTCTTCCGGGAGAAGTTCAGGTCCATCCCCTCCAGGGACCGCGGGTTGATGGGCAGGGCGGGCCGGGCCCCGGCGCGCTGCCGGGCCTCCTCGACGCTGCCTTCCTTCTCCGCCCTTTCCCGCTTGCGGGCCTCCTCCTCCTCCAGGCGGCTCATCCAATCCACGGCCACGGCGTTGGCGGGGTCCAGCACCACGGCCGCGGCCACCTCGCGGCGCACCTCCTCGTCCCGGCCCTGCTTGCGGGCCTCCCTGGCCTTGGCCAGGTGCGCCTCCGCGGCGAGGGGGGCCGTCCTTCTGAATCCGATGCGGGCCTGGATGTTCCCGGGGTCCTTGGCCAGGATCTTCCGGTACTGCTCCAGGGCCTCCTCGTACCTGCCTTCGTCGAAGGTGGCCTGGGCCTTGTGGATGGCGCAGCCCAGGGCCAGCGAGAGAACCAGGGCGGCCGCGAGGACCTTCGAATGGGTTTGGGGTGGCGTCATGCGCATCGCTTCCTTCCGGCTGGTTCAGAATTCGTTGGACGTGGCGCGGGCCGCGGGGCCCCGGGCCTCGACGGCTTCAATGCGGTGGGTGAGGTCGGCGAACTTCACGTTCTGGAACTCGGCGGCGGCGTCCGTGACCTTCACCAGGCGCCACCTGGGGTCGAGGAGCCGGCCCTGGGCGAGGACCAGCGGCTCCTCGCCCTTCATGAAGGCCCCCAACCGCCCCGATTCGGCGTTGCCCAGGTACCCCAGGAAACGGAGCTGGGGCCTGGACGCGGTTTCCCGGGCCCGCTCCGCGGCGAGCCGGCTGGCCGCGAGTTCCTCGGGGGTCGGGGGAGGCGGCGGCTTGACGGGAGCCGGGGGCCGCGGCGGCGGCGGGGGCGCCTCGAAGAGGAAGATGTCGCGCGCCATGGGTTCCCTTGAAGGCAGCTCCCCGGCCTGGGCCAGCGCGGACAAGTCCGGCAGCCTCTGGAGCTCCCGGGCCTGGCGGCTCCCGAGGGGAACGGCGGCGCGCCGCGCCGGCTTCAAGGGCGGCCGGGAGGAAGGCCACAGGAACCAGACCATGGCGAGCAGGGCCGCCAGGGCCACCTGGACGCGGCGGTTGGACTTGAGGTCCAGGAGCATGGACCGGGCGTCGGCGCCCTTGATGGACGGTTTCACGGTTCCTCCCCGGCCAGGCCCGGCGCGCGCCGGAACGCCCTGAGCACCACCGTGAGGTGCGCGCCCTCGGGGGCCTCGTCCAGCTTGGCGCTGACCACCGCGAAGGGCAGCCTGCCGCCCTCCAGGGCCAGCATGAAGGCCTTCAGGTCCTTGAAGATCCCGAACAGGATGAACTCCACGTCCACGGACTCCAGGGCGCTGCCCTTGGCGCCTTCCCTGGCGGGGGCGCCGTACTTCACGGAGACGAGGCTGACGCCGTGCTTGCCGGCCAGATCGAAGAGGCGGCGGCTGAGCTTCCAGTGGAGGTCGCCCACGCCCTCGGCGGGCATGTCGCCCAGGAGGTCGTCCAGGACCTTGCGGTCGACGCGGATGCGTTCGGCCTCGGCCTGGCTGGCCTTGAGCTCGTCCTCCTGGCGCTTCAGGTCCGCCATGGCCGTGAGTGCGGCCTTCTCGCTGGCCTGGCGGCGCCGGGAGGCCCCCGGAAGCGCGAAGACGAACACCCCCAGGGCCGCCAGGGCCATGGCGGAGCCGGCGGCGGTGCGGATCGTGCTGGCCCGGAGCGTCGCCAGCATCGTCACTTCCCGGCCAGGGGGGCGTAGGGGGGCGGGACGGAATGGGCGGACAGGGCGTACTCGAAGTCCACGCCGCCCCCCTGGCGCTCGCTCTCGCGTTCCAGGACCACCTGCTCGAAGAACGGATTCGCCCGGAGGGCCTCCACGAAGCCGGCCTCGGCCTGCCGCGTGCGGGCCTCGCCCCGCACCTTGATCTGGACCTTCTGGTCCGCCCCCCGCGTGCGCTGGAGGGACCACACCCGCACCCCCTCCACCAGGCTGCGTTCCAGTTCGGAGGTGAGCCGGGACCAGGGCAGGCTTCGCTCCGTGAGGATGCGTTCCGCCAGGCGCCACCGGGGCATTTCCCGGGCCACGTCCACGCTGCGCAGCTCGTCCAGCACGCGCCGGTTGGCGTCCTCGGACTGGCGGGCCCGCATGAGGGTGCGCGCGGCCTGCTGGCCGGACCTGGAAGCCTGGGCGTGGGCCCGCAGGGTGGCGCCGGCGGAGGCCGCCAGCGCCAGGATCCCCGCGGCCAGGACGGTCCAGCCGATGGCGCCGTGGTTGAGCCGCCAGGGGGAGCTGGGCGGGGCAACGTCGAGCCTGAGCGTCGGAATGCTCATGGAAGGGTCTCCCGGGCAGGGATTTCCTGGGGAAGGATCCGGCAGGGGATCCCGCACCCGGGCCAGGCGGGGGCGCCCCACACCAGGAGCTCCTGGGGCGGCCGGGACTCCCGGTGGAGGTAGGCGATGGACGGAAGCACCCGCTCCTGCGCCCACGCTTCGGGCGGGGCGGGGTCGTGCCACTGGCGCAGGAGGGCCAGGTGCCGCCCCCAGGCCGCGAGGGTCCCGGTGTAGGCGCCGTCCCCGGCCGGGCACAGGGAAAGGAGCATCCCGGGCGCCTCCCGGGAGGGGGCGAGGCGGTTGTACAGCCAGAGCCAACGGGGCTGGAGGCTCCGGATGGGCCGGCCCAGGGTCAGCGAGGCCTGCACCCAGTCCCCCCGCGTGGCCTCGGCGACGCCCGTCAGGAGCCAGGCGTTGTCGCCCAGGGATGCCGCCTGCACCGCCTGGGGGGCCTCCAGGGCCAGGCTCTGGGCGAAGCGCCACCGGAAGAACGCCTCCCGGGCCTCCGTGCCGGCGGGGATTTCCACGATGTCGCGCAGGAGGACCGAGGGGATCCAGGCGTCGTCCACCACCCACCGGGCCGGGCCCGGGGGGAGGTCCCCCAGGGCCATCACGAGGGTATCCACCGTCAAGGCGCCCGAAAGGGCCCGCGCCTGCCCTCCGGCGTGGACGCGGTGCGGTTCCAGCCATACCATGGAAGCTTGTCCACCGCCTCGCCACATGACGCCCCTCCTTCGGAATAAATATAAGCCTTAAATAATTTGGGCCAGCGGAAAGATGAGCCGGCCAACATCGCCAGGGTTGCGCTGCAAGCGGGTGTTTCGGAGAAGTTAATGGAACGAATGGTAGGGTGGTTCCCGGGTTGAGAGGGTTCGATTGCGACTCATTGCATTAGAAGTTAATGGATTCAAGTCCTTCGCCGATCCCCAGAAGCTCAGCTTCCCGGTGGGGATGACGGCGGTGGTGGGGCCCAACGGATGTGGGAAATCCAACATCTCCGACGCCCTGGCCTGGGTCCTGGGGGAGCAGCGGGCCACCCTCCTGCGCGGGGCCGAGATGGCCGACGTGATCTTCGCCGGCACCGGCCAGCGCAAGCCCATGGGCATGGCCGAGGTCAAGCTGACCCTGGAGATGCCCGACCCCGCCCTGCCCGGATCCGTGCGCGAGGTGATCGTCAGCCGCCGCCTCTACCGGGAAACGGGCAGCGAGTACCGCATCAACGGCCGCGAGTGCCGCCTCAAGGACGTGTCGGACCTGCTCATGGACACGGGCATGGGCACCCGGGCCTACTCCTTCATCCAGCAGGGCCAGATCGACCTCATCCTGTCGTCCAAGCCCAAGGACCGGCGCTCCCTCCTGGAGGAGGCCGCCGGCATCACCCGCTACAAGCTGCGCCGCACCGACGCCGAGCGCCGCCTGGAGGAGACCCGGGCCAACCTCCTTCGGCTGGACGACATCCTCTTCGAGCTGAACAAGCAGCAGGAGTCCCTCAAGCGCCAGGCCGCCAAGGCCCGCCGGGCCCAGGAGCTGGACGTCGCCATCAAGGCCACCCAGCGCATCCTCCTGGCCGGCAAGGCCACGGAACTGGAGGAGGCCAAGGAGCGCATCCTGGAGAACCTGGACGCCCTGGAGCGGCGCATCGCCGCGCTGACGGCCCAGGCTTCGGAGAAGTCCTCGGAGGTGGAGGCCCTGCGCCTGGCCCTGGACGAGATGAACCACAGGCAGGAAAAGCGCGCCCGCGCCGTCATGGGGCTGGACCAGCGCCTGGGCCTCCTGGACCAGGACCGCGGCTTCCAGGGCGAGCGCATCCGCGATTCGGAGCAGGCCGCGGCCCTCCTCCAGGCCCGCCTGGAGGAGCTCGACGCGCGCTCGGGCGACACCGAGGCGGAAACCGCCCGGCTGCAGGAGGCCCTCGGGGCCGCCGAAGCCGCCCTGGCGGCGCGGGACGCCCTGGTCGCCGAGGCCGAGTAGGCCGTGGC
>DBMS01000177.1 GCA_002297665.1 Holophagaceae bacterium UBA692
GCGTAACTCGGCGTCTCGGCGCACTCGGCGTACGGGTTTTTCACCCGAAGCTACCGAACCATTGATTCCATGCGCCCCCGCTCCACAAAATCCCCCCCGTCACTTCGCCGTCAAGGGAATCCGCCTCCCCCGCCCGAACGCCCATGGGCTCACCTTCAGGCTGAACGGCAGCTGGCGGCGCTTGAACTCAGAGTTGCGCAGCAGCGCGAAGACCCGCGGCAGCGCGGCGCGGGCCTGGTCCAGGGCCGGGCCTTCCAGGGCGAAGGCCAGGTCCCCGGAGACGAGTTCCTCCTCCCGCCGGGCCTCCAGGAGGATCCCCAGGATGGCGTCCAGCTGCGCGTAGGGCATCAGGCTGGCCTCGTCGGTCTGGTCCGGCCGGAGCTCGGCGGTGGGCCGGCGGTTCAGGATGCCGGCGGGGATCGCCTCGCCCAGTTCCCGGGCCAGCGCGAAGACCCGCGCCTTCAGGCAGTCCCCCAGAATGCCGAAGGCGCCGATGCCGTCGCCGTAGAGCGTGAAGTATCCGGTGGCGGCCTCGCTCTTGTTCCCGGTGTTCAGCACGGCCACGCGGGGGGTGCCCAGGAGGCGGTGCACGGCGGGTTCCGACGTGGCGGCCATGAGGAGCATGCCCCGGCAGCGGCTCTGGAAGTTCTCGTCGGTCAGGCCGAAGCGGCGGTCCGGGAAGGCGGCCTCCAGGGCGCCCACGGCCCCGGTGAAGGGCAGGCCCGCGTCCAGCTGCAGGAAGGGGATGCCCAGCACCCGCGCCTGCTCCCGGGCCAGGGAAAGGCTCTCCTGGCTGGTGTACGAGGTGGGCAGCGCGATGCCCAGCACCCGTTCGGGCCCCAGGCTCTCGGCGGCCATGGCGGCCACCACCGAGCTGTCGATGCCGCCGGAAAGGCCCACCACGGCGGCCTCCAGGCCCTGCTTGTCCATGTTCTCCCTCAGCCCGGTGCCCAGCGCCCGGCGCAGCCAGACCTCCTCGCGGGGCTCCTCGGGCCAGGGGGAGCCGGGCGCCGAGGTGTCGGTCATGACCACCCCTTCCTTGAAGAACTCGTCCCGCTGCCAGGTGCCGTCGGGGAACACCAGCCCCGACCCGCCGTCGAAGGTGAGCCAGCTTTCCGACCCCACGCGGCTGGCGTAGGCGATGGGCAGGCCGTGGCGGGACGCGTGGCCCTGGAGAAGCCGCTTGCGAAGGGCGAGCTTGGAGGGCGCGGCCCACGGGGCGGTGCGGCCCGGGGGCAGGAAGCTGCCCAGGTGCCCGGGGCTGGCGGAGGCGTTCAGGATGAGGGTGGCCCCCTGCTCAGCCAGGTCGGCGATGGGGTCGAAGGGGTAGCGGATGGGGCCCGGGGCCAGTTCGGCGTTGGCCCACAGGTCCTCGCAAACCGAAAGGCCGACGCGCTCGCCCCGGTAGTCCACCAGGGCCTGGCGCCCGTGGTCGGCGTCGAAGTAGCGGCTCTCGTCGAACACGTCGTAGGCGGGCAGGATCCGCTTGCGGGCCACGGCGCGCGCGCCGCCCTCCTGGCACCACCACAATTCGTTCCACAGCCGGCCCGAGGGGGAAGGGCTGCAGGTGCCGAAAACCAGGGGAACGGCTCCGGCGAGCCGGGCCAGGCGCTCGGATTCCCGGGTCACGGCCCGGCGCAGGCCGGCCTCCCACAGGCGGTCCTCGGCCAGATAGCCCCCCACCGCCATTTCGGCGGAAAGGACCAGGTCCGCCCCCAGGCCCAGGGCCTCCCGGTAGGCGTCCTCCAGGGCGCGGCCGTTGGCCTCGGGGTCGCCCAGGCGGGAGTTGAGCTGGAGAAGGGCGATGCGCATCCCTAGAGGATAGCGCGCCTAGGAGGCTGTCCAAGTATTACTCGACCCCGCGACGGCCTAGGAATACGTGGACAGCCTCCCTAGTCCCGCGGCGGTTCCTCGGGCCAGGGGGAGGGTTCGAGGATGCCCCAGCGCTTCTGGTACCAGACCTCCTCCAGGCAGAGGCCGTGGGGGGGGGCGGTGATGCCGGCCCTGGCGCGGTCGCGGGCCTCCAGCATGGCGGGCACGTCCCCGGCGCGGTAGCGGCCCTTGCCGACCTCCACCAGGGTCCCCGAAAGGATGCGGACCATGTGCATGAGGAACCGGTTCCCCTCGAAGACCAGGTCCAGGACCGGTCCCCGCCCCTCCATGCGGATGGCGTAGATCTCCTTCACCGGTGAAATGGCCGCGCACTCCTGGTGCCGGAAGCTGGAGAAGTCGTGGACGCCCTCCAGGTGAGCGCACGCCTCGGCCATGGCGTCCCGGTCCAGGGGCCGGGCGCCGTGCACGTGCCAGCGCCTCAGGTGCTGGAACGGGTCGGCCGCGGGGCCCTCCTGCAGGCTGTACACGTAGCGCTTGGCCACGGCGTGCGCCCTGGGGAAGAAGCCTTCGGGGGCGGGGAGGACCGCCATGACCCGCACGTCCGGGGCCAGGTGGGCGTTGAAGGCGGCCAGGAGCCGGTAGGGATCCCAGGGCTTCGAGAGCTGCACCAGCACGCCCTGGGCGCGGGCGTGCACGCCCGCGTCCGTGCGCCCCGTGCCCTGGGGCATGGGGGCCGCGGGTTCGAAGGTGCGCAGCGCCTTCCACAGGTCCCCCTGCACGCTGCGCAGCGCCGACTGGATCTGGAAGCCGGAAAAGCCCGTGCCCACGTAGGCACAGCGGAGGAAATAGGGGCAGGACATGGGGACATTCTATCCTTCCCGGCGCGGAATCCCCACAGGGGCGGTCCTCGGGGCGCCGGTGCCCGCCGGAGGCCCGTGGAATCGGCATATTCAATTCCTGCACGGGTTATGACCGTTGGCAGGGGCGGGTCGAAGGCGTGCCCCGGTACCTAGACGTCCCACTGCCGCCATTCTGCAAAAAAAAAATCCCGGAAAGCCTTGACACCTTTAGATCGCAGGCCTAACCTGCTGGTAGTTTAGTTGAAGACTAGAATCCACAAGGGTTTCAGGGCATTACTCCCTTCAGAACTGAGCACCGGCGGGTCTTCCCAAATCCCCCCACCGCCGTTTCCTTTCCACCGGGGATACAAATCCCCATTTTGGAGGTTTCCTCATGAACAAGGCCGAACTGATCAGCGCCGTCGCTGAGAAGGCTGACATCAACAAGTCCAAGGCCGCCGCCGCCCTGGATACCATCATCGCCAGCGTCTCCGCCGCCCTGCGCGCCGGCGACAAGGTCACCCTCGTCGGCTTCGGCACCTTCTCCGTCGCCACCCGCGGACCCCGCACGGGCCGCAACCCCCGCGACGGCGCGAAGATCAAGATCGCCGCCAAGAAGGTCGCCAAGTTCAAGCCCGGCAAGAAGCTCGCTGACGACGTCAACGGCAAGGGCGGCAAGAAGAAGAAGTAGGCTTCACCGATCCCCCCAAGCGGCCCGGTTCCCGGGCCGCTTCTTTTTTGGCCTGCCGGCAGGATCGCGTGAAAAATGGGACCGCTAACGTCCCCTTTCTCCCAAACGGGTCAAACGTCCCGCACCGGGTCCTTTCATGGAAATCGTTTCCTGGAAATGCCGGGGGCGCTGGCAAGGAGCCCTGGAATCCCTGGAATTGCAGGCTCGCTCCCAAGATTCGGGGAAAGAGGCGTACCTTCCGATAAGATGGCTTGTCCATTTGAAAACGTTCAGGACCTGGGATCGGGAGCACTCATGAAGAAGATGATCATTTTCGGCGGCATCGGGCTGGTGGTCCTGCTGCTCCTGGGCGGGGGCGGGTTCTTCGCATGGAAGGCCCTGGCCGCCAAGAAGGCTCCCGCACCCCTGCCCGGGGACGCCGCCCAGCATGAGAGCGCCGAGGGCAAGGACGGCGAGGCCAAGGGTTCGGCCGACGAGGAGGACGACGAGGAAGAGGCCCCGGCCAAGGGCGGCGAGGGCGAAGGGGGCGGCGGCCCCGCCGTCATGACCCTCAACCGCCTCATCGTGAACCTGGACGGGCGCAAGAACGCCTTCCTCAAGTGCGACATCCACATCCTTTTCCGCAACCAGGAGCTGGGCAAGCTGGCCGCCAGCGACAAGCCCACCCCGGAAAACAGCATCATCCGGTCCATGGTCCTGGAATCCATCTCCGGCAAGACGGTGGAAGCCGCCTCCGACATGGAGACCCGGGAATCCATCCGCCAGGAGATCAAGGAGAAGCTCAACGCGAAGTTCGCGAACAAGCACTCCAAGGAGGAGCTGGAGAAGGCCAAGAAGACCGGCAAGAAGGTCAAGCCCCCCATCAAGGACGTCCTGATCGTGGACTGGGCCCTCCAGCAATAGGCCGCAAGTCTGGCACAGCGGTTGCCGATATCATCTGATGCGTCCGTTTCTTGACGGGCGCCCCTTCCCGGATCCCCATGGCCAAGCGCAGCGACAGGCTCGACACCGACCGCGTCCTCACCTTCGAGACGGTGATCGGGGAGCTCATGCCGTTCATCGACACCCGGTTCAAGCTGGAGATCCAGCTGGGCACGGCCACCATGACCATCCGCGAGCTCCTGGACCTGGACGTGGGTTCCCTGGTGGAGCTCAAGAAGAGCGCCGGCGAGCCCATGGAGGTCCTGTGCAAGGGCCGCCCCGTCATGCGCGGCGAGGTGACGGTGCTGGAGGACTCGCTGGGCCTCCGGATCGTCGAGATCATCGATCCGCACCGGAAGGTCTAGGAGGCTGGCCATGCATGCTGCGGCTCCCGCCGTACCGGTGGCCCTTTGCCTGGGCGGCATGGACCCGTCCGCCGGGGCCGGGATCCTCAGGGATGTCATGACGTTGGCGGCCCTGGGCATCCACCCCATGGCCCTGAGCACGGCCGACACCGTGCAGAACGGCCTGGCATGCCTGGCGATCCGCCCCCCCCGGGACCCCCTGCCGGCCTTCGACGCCCTGGCGCCCCACCTCGGGGGCGCCTGGGGCGTGAAGCTCGGACTGTGCGCCCTGGAGCCGGACACCCTGCGGGACCTGGCCACCCGGCTCGAGACGCAGGGACCCGCGGCCCGCATCTGGGACCCCATCCTCGCCCCCACCGCGGGGGTGGGCCTCCACGACGCGGCCGGCCTGCGGACCCTGGCCGGGCTCCTGCTGCGTTCCGGCCCCTGGGTGGTTTCGCCCAACCTCCCCGAGGCCGCGGCCCTGGCCGGACTGCCCCGGGACGCGGACCCCGCGGACAGGGCCCGGCCCCTGCTTGAAGCGGGCGCCGAAGCCGTGTGGCTCAAGGGCGGGCATGGCGACGGGGAATGGGTGGAGGACGTCTGGATCACGGGCGCGGGCGTCCTGAGCCTGGGCCGCCATCCCCGCCTCCCCGGCGACCGCCGCGGCACCGGCTGCACCCTGGCCGCGGCCTGGCTGGGGTTCC
>DBMS01000305.1 GCA_002297665.1 Holophagaceae bacterium UBA692
GAGGCCCGCCTCGCCGCGACCCTCCGCGGCCTGGGCGACGCCGCCGTGGCGCACCCCGGCTACCGGGGCACGGTGCTCCTCTACCGGCCCGGGCCCGGGGGGCTCATGACGCTGGCGGGCGCCGTCATCCGGGGCAAGGTCCGGGGTCCCGTCTCGGCCCAGGTCAACTAGAAGATTCCGCAACTTTGTTCAGACGCCGATGAACGGGGATAAAAAGATGGATCTTGATCGCCGGGCTTAGGGCTTCAAGCAGCTTGCCCCGGCACTGGACGCAGGCGCGATGCCCGGATCCGATGAGGGCTTCAGCCGGGCTTCCGGGCGGTTTTCCTCGGAAGATCGCAGCAGCGGACCGCCAGGTTCGCGGCCAACTCGGCCGACTTGGAGACGGCCTCGGAGAGATCCTCTCCCCAGTACGTGGTCTCGGCGGTCTTGTGATTGAAGAACTGCAGGTGGATGCAGCATCCGTACAGGCCGGCCCCACAGCCGGCGGCCTCCGACTTCCAGTAGAGGGACACCTTCTCCACGTGGTTCGTGAACGCGGCCAGGGCCTGCTGCACCCGGTCGGTGAGGTGGTGCGTCAGCCGGGGATCGGACTGCTCGCCGTGGATCTCGATCTGCATGGGGGCCTGCCTTTCTCCGGGGGCGCAGCGTCCGCGCCGTCCCCGACCAAGGCAATCCGGGTGCCAGGTCGCGCCAGGGCCCATTCCCTGGGGATGGCGGCCCCTTCCGGGAACGGGCCGGGGCGCCGCCCGGGGAGAAACGCCCCACCTGGGGGAATCTCCCCGGACGGGTTCAGCTCTCCGCGGGGGCTTCCAGGCGGTAGCGCCTGACCTTCTCCCGCAGGGTCTTGCGGTCGATGCCCAGCATCTCCGCCGCCCGCGTCCGGTTCCCGCCGGCGAGCTCCAGCACCTTGCGGATGTGGCCGGCTTCCACCTCGGCCAGCGAGACCGGGGCGCCCCCGCCCCGCAGGGCCGAGAACCGCATGAGGTCGGGGAGGTCCGACGCCTCGATGCGGTCGCCTTCGCTCAGGACGATGAGCCGGTGGATGACGTTCTCCAGTTCGCGCACGTTGCCGGGCCAGGCGTAGTCGCGCAGGGTCCCGAGGGCGCCGTCGGAGAAGGCGGGAACGGGGCGGCCGGCCTCCGCGGCGTATTTCCGGGCGAAATGCCTTGCGATGAGGATGACGTCGTCCCCGCGCTCCCGCAGGGGCGGGATGCGCAGGGCGATGACGTTGAGGCGGAAGAACAGGTCCTCCCGGAAGGCGCCCTTGCGCACCAGGGCCTGCAGGTCCTTGTTGGTGGCGGCGATGACCCGCACGTCCACCTTCCGGGCCCGGGTGGTGCCCACCATGGCCACTTCCTTCTCCTGGAGCACGCGGAGCAGCTTCACCTGCATGGCGAGGCTCATCTCGCCCACCTCGTCCAGGAAGATCGTCCCGCCCTCCGCGGCCTGGAAGAACCCCGCCTTGGCGCTGGAGGCCCCCGTGAAGGCCCCCTTCGCATGGCCGAAGAGCTCGCTTTCCAGCAGCGATTCGGGGATGCCCCCGCAGTTCACGGGGACGAAAGGCGAGGAGGCCCGCGTCCCGCCGTAGTGGATGGCCCTGGCCACCAGCTCCTTGCCGGTGCCGCTGTCGCCCGTGATGAGCACCGTGGCGCTGGCGGAGGCGACCTTGGCGATCTGCTCGAACACCGTGCGCATGGCGTCGGATCGCCCGATGAAACCCTTCATGACCTGGGCGGCCAGGGGGGAATCCTCCTGGAGCAGGCGCTGGCGCTTGAGCTTTCCCAGGGCGCGCCGCACGGCGGCCAGGAGCTCCTCGTCCGTGAAGGGCTTGGCCAGGTAGTCCTCGGCGCCGTGGCGCAGGGCCTCCACCGCGCCCTGGATGGAGGGATAGCCGGTGATCATCAGCACCTCGACGCCCGGGCAGTTCTCCCGCACGTGCCGGACCAGATCGAGGCCCGAGGGGCCCGGCATCCGGAAGTCCGTGATCACCAGGTCGATGGGCCTGGCCGCCAGGAGGGCCAGGGCGGAGGCCGCGTCCGGGGCCGCCAGCACCTGGTAGCCCCGGGACATGAGGTTGCGGCGGAGGACCTCCAGCGTGTCGGGGGTATCGTCGACGATCAGGATGTAGGGCGCCGGTTCACGCTTGGCCATGCTGCAGATCCCCCTCGTTCGCCGGCAGTTCCACGATGAAGCGGGAGCCCAGGCCCGGCCGGCTTTCCACGCGGAGCTTGCCCCCGTGGGACGCGATGATGTCCTGCACGATCCCCAGTCCGAGTCCCGTGCCTTCCCCGGCGTCCTTGGTGGTGAAGAACGGGGTGAAGATGTTCCGGATCGTCGCATCATCCATGCCAATCCCGGTGTCCGACACCGAGAACCGCACGGTCCCCTTCGCCCCGTGGGTCCGCAGGCGCAGCGTGCCCCCCTCGGGCATGGCCTGGATGCCGTTGACGATGAGGTTCGCCAGGACCTGGCGCATCTGGGCGGGCACCGCCAGGATCCGCGGGAGGCCGGAGGCCAGGTGGAGCCGGACGGCGATCTTCTCCCGGGCGCAGCGGACCCGGAACAGGTCCACGGCCTCCGTCACGAGCCCGTTGACGGGAATCGGCGTCCGCTGGGGCTTCCCGCAGCGGGCCAGGGCCAGGAACCCCCTGATGACCTCCCGCGCGTGCAGGGAGGCCGAGACGATCTTGCGCAGGTCCGCCTGGGCCTGGGAGGAAAGCCCGGGGTCCTTCGCCGCCAGCTGCGCCAGGCCCAGGATGCTGCACAGGGGCTCGTTCAGTTCATGGGCGAGGCCCGAGGCGAACTGGCCGACCGTGGCCAGCCGGTCCATGTGGCGGACCTGCTCCAGCAGGTGCTCGCGGTCCTGCTCCAGCCGGCGCCGTTCGATGGCCTGGGCCACCTCGTGCCCCAGGCCTTCCAGGAGGGTCCACTCCTCGTCCAGGAACGGCGGGGACTGGCCGGGCTCCCGGCAGAACACCTCGAGGCCGCCCCGCGCCTCTCCCCGGATCACCAGGTCCACGCGCTGGCCCAGGGGACTCTCCTGGAACCCCGCGCTCACGAAGGCATCCCCGTCCAGGGTGACGCGGCAGGAGGTGCTTTCCGGAAACTGCCAGGCCGGGGGCACGAGATCGGCGACCCCCTGCAGAAGTTGGGGCAGGGACAGGTCCGGCCGCTGGGCGAGGCGGGAAAGGCCGAACAGGCAGGTGAGTTCCTTGACCCGCTCCGCGAGGGCCGTCTTGAGCGGCTGGCGCCCCTTCCTGCTCGCCATCGGGCCTCCCGGGATCCCGACAGTATAGTCAATCCCCGCTCCCCCAAGGGGATGGCATGGGGCTTGCATTGATTGCCTGGCGCGATCCGGGGTCCCGTCGGTCCCGCATCCGCCCCCATGGACGTTTCCGTGGCGAAAGGGAGTCCCGCAGCGTGTCCAGCCCACCCCGTCCAGATTGGCCCTTTCCCCTGCTGCGTTCGGGGCGGGACCGGGATCTCTTCGACCTCGGGGACCATGTGCTGGTGGTGACCGCGGACCGCCTGAAGCTCCTTTCCCGCCTGGCCCGGTTCTGGTTCCGCGCCACGCGGGACATCGTGCCCAACGCCATGGTCTCCTTGGCGGCCGAGGGCCTTCCCTGGGCCCTTCGGCCCTACTGGCCGGAACTTGCGGGGCGAAGCACCCTGCTGCGGCGGGTGCCGCCCTGCGAGGTGCGGTGCGCCGTCCACGGGTGCCTCACCGGCGCAGCCCACGAGGAGTACGTGGCCCACGGCGGGGTCTTCAGCACCCGGCTCCCGGCCCGGCTCCGGAGGGGCGCCCGCCTCTCCAGCCCGCTCTTCGCCCCCTTCCTGGAGGACGGCCAGGGAAGGCGCCGGATCATCCCCGTGTCCGAGATGGCCGACCGGGTCGGCTTCAGGACCATGCACCACCTGCGGGAGCGCTGCCTGGCCCTCTTCCTGAGAGGCTACCGCTACGCCTCGGACCGGGAGGTCATCCTCGCGGATGCGGAGTTCACGTTCGGGCGGGCGCCCAACGGCGCCTGGATCCTGGCCGACGAGGCCCTGACCCCCGGCACGAGCCGCTACTGGTCCCTCCACGCCTGGCGCCCCGATGCTGAGGCCCCCCGCATGGACGAGGAGGACCTGGCCCGAAGGTTCGGCATCGTCCCCTGAGGGCCCGCTCGCGTCGCGCGGCAGCGCCGGGGTGCCATGCCGAAGGCTGCCCCGGGGAGGTCCCAATCCGGGGGGTCCGCCCGGGGCGCGGGGCGGAAAGGTGATAAAGGGGATAAAGGCAGTAGCCGTTAATAACGGCAGATGTATACTCCAAGTCAGCACACCAAAAAATCCAACCTGTATCAACCGGGGGCACGCTGCCCTCCCAGCCGTGGAGAATCCGATGAGACTTCGGCATCTTGGTGCTTTTGCGATGGTGATCGTCGCGCTACCGGCATCCGCCCAGCAGGTGGGC
>DBMS01000320.1:0-3684 GCA_002297665.1 Holophagaceae bacterium UBA692
TGCGGGCGCGGGCGGCGGGGCCGCGGGACCGCCCAGGTCCAGGCGGTCGAGGCGGGCCTTGAGGCGGGCGAGTTCGGCCTTGAGCTCCTCCACCTCGGCGTCGCGGGGCCCCATGTGCATGGTGATCACGCGGCGCTCGCCGGGCTTCTCTTCCCCGTCGGCGCGGTCCGGGCGCTTGCGGATGATGATGTGCCGCTCGCCGGGGCCGCCCTCCATCTCGTGGAGCGTCTCCAGGTCGCTGAGATCCATGGCCTTGCCGTCCAGCACCCTGAGGCGGGGCAGGCGGACCTCGAGAAGCGCGACCTTGCGGGCCTCCTCGGCCAGTTCCTTCGCCTTCTCCCGCATCTCCTTCTGGAGGCGGTCCAGCTCGGGATCGGCCTTGGCGGCCTTGCGGGTGCTCTCGAGCTTCCTGGCGAAGGCTTCGGCCTTGGCGTCGAAGGCCTTGGCCTTCGCGTCCAGCTCGTTCTTCTTCTCGATGCGCAGGGTGTGCTTCTCCACCTTCGGCGCGGCCTCGGGGGCCTTGGGGGCCTTGGGCGCGGCCTCCTGGTGGAGGCCCAGGCCTGAGGCGGCGCCCAGGGCGGTGACGGCCAGCACGGACAGAAGGCCCGCTCGGCCCAGCGGAGAGGGCGGCAGGTTGGGCAGGATGAGGCGTTTGATGCGGTTCATGAGAATTCCTCCGTTGGCCGCCAGGGCGAGGCCGGGATTGGGTTCGAGGGAATGGCGCAGGTCCTCCAGGCGCTCCAGGGCGCGGGCGTAGAGGATCGGGTCGCCGCAGAGCTCCACCGCCGCGTCGTCGCAGCAGTTCTCGCGCTCGGTGCGGATCTGGCGGGAGATCCACCAGGCCGCGGGATGGTAGAAGAAGAGCGCCTCCACCACCGACTGCATGAGGTTGACCAGGTAGTCGTGGCGCCGCACGTGGGCCAGTTCGTGGGCGAGGACGGCCTCGAGGGCCGCGGGATCCAGGCCCGCCAGCGCCGCGGCCGGCACCAGGATCACCGGCCGGATCCAGCCGATGACCATGGGCGCGTCCACGGTCCAGGAACGCAGCAGGCCCACGGGGAAGGTGATCCCCATGCGCCCCGCCAGGGTCCGGGCCCGGTCGATCCACACGTCGGGCGCGGGTTCAGCGCCCACCCGCCGCAGGCGCTGGATCCAGCACCAGCCGCCCAGGAGCCGCAGGCCCATGACCGAGACGCCCAGCATCCAGAAGGCGCAGGCCTGGGGCAGGAGGGGATCCAGCGCGCCGCGCCAGCCCCCCGGACGCAGCCCTTCGGCCGCAAGCGCCAACCCCTGCGGAAGGGGCGCCGGCCAGCACAGCGCGAAGGTGGCCGCCGCCGCGATGGGCAGGGCCGCCAGGGCCGCGCAGGCCAGGAGATACCGGGATCCCGGCGTCCGGCTCCGCAACAGCCGGGACCCCGCCCAGGCCAGGAGGCCCAGGACCGCGCCCTGCCACAGGGAATGAACGAGCGTCCAGCCCAGGGCCTGGAAGAGGGGAGAAGCCGAAAGCAGCATCAGGGTTGCCTCCGTTCAGCCGCGTCCAGGAGCGCGCGGATCTGGTCCAGTTCCGCCCGGGACGTCTTCCGGGAGGAAAGGGCCTGGATGACGAGCTTCGCCGCGGAGCCCCCGAAGGCCCGGTCCAGCAGATCGCCCACCAGGTGCTCCCGGGTGCGTTCCGCGCTCTGGGCCGCCGCGTACACATGGGACCGCTCGCGCTCGTCCCGGGTGACGAGGTTCTTCTCCGTCATGACCTGGAGAAGCTTCAGCACCGAGGTGTAGCCCAGATCCTTCTCCCCCGCCAGCACCTCGTGGATCTGCCGGACCGTCGACGGACCGCGATCCCAGAGGACCCGGAGAATGGCCAGTTCACCGTCGGTGGGCCGGGGCAGGGGATGGTTCATGGAGGGGGCTCCTTGGTCTACGAAAATATGTGTACGTTCTTTTTCGTAGATCGCAAGGAAAATTTTCGGGCCTGCTTTGTTTGCCGACTGCGGATTTCAGAAACGGGGCCTGCTTGTGCCCAGGAGGCTCCAGGGCCGGGTCCACCAGAGCCGCAGGGCCGGGATCCGCAGCGGCAGGCCCGATTCGCCGATGCGGTTCAGGCCGAGCTGGCTGAAATCGTCATAGCCCCACGCGAAGGACTGGGTCGGCGTGAGGGCCAGGGAATGGTTGGCGCCTGCGCTGATGGCGGTGATCCCGGCCAGCCCCGGCACCTGGACCGGGGCATTGCGCGGGGTCAGGGTGCCGTCGCCCAGCTGGCCCTCGGCGTTGCGGCCCCAGGCCCAAAGGGCGCCATCCCGGTCCAGGCCCAGGCCAGCACCGGGTGACGGCTTGCGCAAGTTCCAAAATGGTCTAAATTGGAATCAGGGTGCAAAAATGGACCGAACCACCATTGAAGACCTGGTCACGGGCCCCCAGGGGGCAGGTCCTGGAGTGGATGCGCGCCGTCATTCGGGTCCCGCCATCCGCGCCTTCTTCCGGATCAGCGCGGAATGGGGCCTTTCCGTGGAGGAACAGCTGGACCTGCTGGGCCTGGAGAGCCGGTCCACATACTTCAACTGGAAGCGGGCGCAGGACGCCCGGCTGGACCGGGACCAGCTTGAACGGGTCTCCCACCTGCTGGGGATCTACAAGGCCTTGAGGATCCTGTTCCCCTCCGTGCCCCAGGCCAACGCCTGGGTGAAGAAGCCCAATTCCGCCCCGCTGTTCGAAGGGAAGCCGGCCCTGGTCCGCATGCGGGAGGGCATCCGGGGGCTCTTCGCGGTGCGCTCGTACCTGGACGCGCAGCGGGGAGGGTGGGCGTGAGCCGGACGGTCCTGGATGGGCGACCCTCCTGGCGGGTCATCGCGGCCCGGCATCCCCCCATCGCGCTGTTCGAGCTGGTGGCCTCCCGGGAGGATTTCGAGGCGCTGTACGAGCTGGAAGCCGCCTTCAGCCCCCACTACGACGAGCTGACCCTGCTCCAGTATCTTCCCCGGTCCGAATGGGTCTTCGGACCCGGGAGCGGCTACGTCATGGCGCCCTTCGCCTACCTGAACCCATCCCGATTCTCCGACGGGACGTTCGGGGTCTACTACGCGGGCCTGGACGAGGAGACCGCCATCCGCGAGGTCGCGTTCCACCGGGGCATCTTCATGGCCCGGACCGGCGAACCGGCATCGGCCCTGGAGGAACAGATCCTCGTCGCCGGCATCTCCGGGGACCTGGTGGACCTCCGGGGACAACAGGCCTCCTGGCCGGCCCTCTACGACCCGGATCCGGGAGCCTATGCGCCCGCCCAGGCGTTCGGCGCCAGCCTGCGCGGCGCCGGGGAGACCGGGCTCGCCTTTTCCAGCGTCCGGAACGCAGGGGGGGAATGCGTGGGGGTCTTCCGGCCCAGGGCGGTCGCGGACTGCCGCCAGGTCCGCCCCCTCCGCTACATCTGGGACGGGGCCAGCATCGCCGGCTGGGCCTGAGGGAAGCCTTCCCGGCGACGAGCAAGCCAGACGGTGCGGGAGCCGCAGGATGGATCCTCTGGTTCGAAGGCCACGACCTCGAAACCGCAGGCATCGAGCAGGGCGCGGTATTCCTCCGGCGCCAGGCTGGCGTGGAAAAGCGGGTCGCCGTTGAAGCTCCCGATCGCCTCGCCGTGGGCGGGGCCGCTCGTGAACATGAGTGGAGCCCCGGGCGCCGCATGGGCCGCAAAGA
>DBMS01000320.1:3712-9314 GCA_002297665.1 Holophagaceae bacterium UBA692
CCGGCGAAGCGCCGGCCCAGGGCCAGGGTGCGCATGTCGGCTTCGATCCACACCAGGCCGGGCAGGGCCGCACGGGCAAGGGCGAGCAGGGAGCCGGCGGTATCGATGCCGGTGAGCGAGTATCCGCGCGCCGCCAGCCACGCCGCGATGGGCCAGCCGCTGCCGCAGCCCAGGTCGAGAACGTCCCCGCCCTCCGCGAGACCCGAAGCGAAGCGTTCAAGCCAACCTGTTTCCAGAACCGGCTGCGCGTGGCGCAGGGCGGCCCATCGCTCGCCGTGGCGGCGGTAGAGGTCGATGACGGAGGCGGCCAGGGGATTGGACATCGGTTCAGGCCATCACGGCGACGGTCTCCAGCAGGGGCATGGCCAGTGCCCGCTCGCCCACCGGCCGGACCCGGGCCAGGGCCTCGTCCCGGCTCAGCGCCTTGGAGAGCAGAAGCCAGGCGGTTTCCGGATCCAGCGCGACCGTGGACTGGGCGGAGCCTTCGCCGAGGCGGAGCGTCCAGCGGTCCGCCTCCCGCGTCAGGCACCAGGCGCGGGGGGCGGCCCCGGTCAGCTCCACGCGGAGCGTGGTGCCAGGTTCCGATGCGACGTCGCGATAGGCGTGGGGCAGGGCGCGCAGCAGCGTGTCCATCACCGGATGCAGCAGGCGGGCCTCGAACAGGGGCGGCGCGCCGACGGCGAGGCGTATCTGCTGCTGGTGGATCCAGTGCTCGGTGAGGTCGCGCGCGAGGTCGAAGCGGGTGGTGGACGTGGTCTCGCCCGCCCAGGCCACCGGGAAGGCGGCCGGAGCGGCCAGGTCAAGGGCCGACAGGGCGGCCTCCAGTTCCCGGCCTGTCCAGGCCAGCAGGCCACGCACCAGGTCCGGGCTCAGCCGCGCCGAGGCCTCCACCCAGGTGGCATTCAGGCGGTTGAGGAAGGCCACGAGCGGCTCACCCGGCTCTGGCCCACCCGAGAACCAGGCATCGCGTTGAACCGCGAGGCGGCGCAGTTGCCCGTCCAGGAGGTGGGCGGCGACGTCCTTTACGCACCAGCGCCGCGCAACCGTCGGCCGCCGCCAGTCCTCCGGCGTCAAGCTGGCCAGGACGTCGAGCAGGCGGGCGTGGACGCCCGCCATGACGGGCCTGGGATCGAAACGCGGCAAAGCCGTCATGCGCCCTCCTGCGCCAGCGTCCCCTTCTTTAAGGGCACCGCCGCCCTCACAGCTCGGCCTTGAGTTCCCGGTCCAGCCGCCCCGGGCTGAAGCCCATCCAGGCCCGCTTCACCTTGCCGTCCCGGCCCACGATGAGGGTCGTGGGGATGGCGCGGATCTCGCCCACCTGCTTGGCCAGGGCGGAGGGGTCGGAGGGGACCACGGCGTTCAGGGCCAGGGTGGGGTTGGCGGCGAAGAAGGGCGTCACGGCTGCGAAGCCGGTGCGGTCCAGGGAGACGGGGACCACGGCGTAGGCGGGGCCCTGGGCGGTCTGCAGGGCGGCGAGCTCGGGCAGGCTCATGCGGCAGGGGGGGCACCAGGTGGCCCAGAAGTCCAGCACCACCACCTGGCCCCGGAATTCGGCCAGGGTGCGGGTGCGGCCTTCCGCGTCCCGCACCGCGAGGGCCGAGACGTTGCGGCCGACGAAGGAGGAACCGGCGTCCCCGCCCCGGAAGGCGCGCACGGCCATCCAGCCCAGCCCGGTCACCCCGGCGGCGATCAGGAGGAGGGACAGCCCGGTCCCCAATCCCTCGGTGCGCTTTTCCTCGAGCCATTCGCCCAGCGAAGCCATGGTCGCCTCCTCTGGACCATTCTCACCCGGTTCGGCCGTGCGGGGGTCCTGCGAAGGCGCGCCGACCCGCGACGCCGGGTGGAGGCNNGCCCCGGGCCTGCATTGCGCGGAGCGGGGGGGGCGGAATCCGGAGGATCAGGCTAAAACTCCGGATCTTTGGGCAATCCATCCGGGCCGCCGGTACCTAAACTCTGAGGTGCACCACCCACCGGAGGAACCCATGCCCACCCCAGTCCGCGCCTATGCCGCCACGTCCCCCACGTCCAGCCTGACGCCCTACCGCTTCGACCGCCGGGACCCCCGGCCCGACGACGTGGTCATCGACATCCTCTACTGCGGCGTCTGCCACTCGGACCTGCACACGGCCCGCAACGACTGGGGCTGGTCCACGTACCCCATCGTTCCCGGGCACGAGATCATCGGCAGGGTGATCGAGGTGGGCGACAAGGTGACGGCGTTCAAGGTGGGCGACGCCGTGGGGGTGGGATGCCTCGTGGATTCCTGCCGCCACTGCAAGCCCTGCCAGGACGGCGACGAGCAGTACTGCGGCGACTTCACCGCCACCTACGGCGGCGAGGACCGCCACGACCACACCAAGACCCAGGGCGGCTATTCCGAGAAGATCGTCGTGTCGGAGGCCTTCGTCCTGCGCATCCCCGACGGGCTGGACCTGAAGGCCGCGGCGCCGCTCTTGTGCGCGGGCATCACCACCTGGTCGCCCCTGCGCCACTGGAAGGCGGGCAAGGACAGCCGCGTGGCGGTGGTGGGCCTGGGCGGCCTGGGACACATGGCCCTGAAGCTGGCCAAGGCGCTGGGTTCGGAGGTCACCCTCTTCACCCGCTCCAGGGGCAAGGAGGCCGATGCCCGGCGCCTGGGGGCGGACCGCATCGTGCTCTCCACCGACCCGGCCCAGATGGCCGACGTGGCGGGCCGCTTCGACCTCATCATCGACACCGTGCCCTACGCCCACGACCTGAACCCCTACATGCCCACCCTGGCTCCCGGCGGCACCCTCGTGCTGGTGGGCTACCTGGGCCCCCTGGAGCCGGCCCTGCATTCGGTGCCCATGATCCTGGGGCGCAAGTCCGTGGCGGGCTCCCTCATCGGCGGGATCCGGGAGACCCAGGAGATGCTGGACTTCTGCGGCGAGCACGGCATCGTTTCCGACGTGGAGATGATCCGCATGCAGGACATCAACGAGGCGTATGAGCGCATGCTCAAGAGCGACGTGAAGTACCGCTTCGTCATCGACATCGCGTCCCTGAGGAGCTGACCGTGCGCACCCGGAGAATCGGAAACCTGGAGGTGTCGGCCCTGGGCCTGGGCTGCATGGGCATGAGCTGGGCCTACGGGGCGGTGCCGGACCGGGCCGCCATGATCGGCCTGCTGCGGTCGGCGGTGGACCGGGGCGTCACCTTCTTCGACACCGCGGAGATGTACGGGCCCCACACCAACGAGGAGCTCCTGGGCGAAGCCCTCCAGCCGCTGCGTTCCCGGGTGGTGATCGCCACCAAGTTCGGGTTCGCCATCGGGGTTCCCCCCACCCCGGACGGGCCCGCCCTGGACAGCCGGCCCGAGAACATCCGCAGGGTGGCCGAGGCCTCCCTCAGGCGGCTGCGCACCGACGTCATCGACCTGTTCTACCAGCACCGCGTGGACCCGGCCGTGCCCATCGAGGACGTGGCGGGCGCCGTGAAGGACCTCATCCAGGCGGGCAAGGTCCGGCACTTCGGGCTTTCGGAAGCCTCGGCGGCCACGGTGAGGCGGGCCCACGCGGTCCAGAAGGTCACCGCGCTGCAGAGCGAGTACTCGCTCTGGGAGCGGCGGGTGGAAACCGGGGTGATGCCCGTCCTGGAGGAGCTGGGGATCGGCCTGGTGCCTTACAGCCCCCTGGGCCGGGGCTTCCTCACGGGCGCCCTGGACGCCACGACCCCCTTCGCCGAAGGCGACTTCCGGAACAACCTCCCGCGGTTCGCCCCGGAAGCCCGGAAGGCCAACCGGGCCCTGGTGGACCTGCTGGGCCGCATCGGCGCCCGGAAGGGCGCCACGCCCGCGCAGGTGGCCCTGGCCTGGCTCCTGGCCCAGAAGCCCTGGATCGTCCCCATCCCGGGCACCACCCGGCTGGCGCGCCTGGAGGAGAACCTGGGGGCCGTGGACCTGGAGCTCTCCGCCGGGGACCTGGGCGACCTGGAGGCCGCCCTGAAGGCGATCGAGGTCCACGGGGCGAGGTATCCCGAAGCCCTGGAACGGATGACGGGACGGTGAGCGCGGCCATGGACCCGCACCCGCCCCCGGGTCCCCTGGCCCGGCTCGCCGGCCTCATCCAGGCCCATGCGCCCTACGACGGCCACTTCAAGCTCCGCCTGCCGGGGCTCGAGGTGGTCCGGGCCTCCCGGACCAGCCAGGCACTGGCCCATGGCGTGGCCAACCCCGGCATCTGTATCGTCGCCCAGGGCGCCAAGAAGGTGTTCCTGGGCAGCGAGGCGTTCGATTACGACGCCTCGCGCCTGCTGGTGTACTCGGTGGACGTGCCGGTCTCCGGCCAGATCACCCGGGCCAGCGCCGAGGCGCCCTTCCTGTGCCTCAAGGTGGACCTGGACGCCGAGCGCGTGGCGGACCTCGCCCTGAAGGTCTACCCCGCCGGCCTGCCCCAGGCCTCCCGGAGCCTGGCCGTGTGCGTGACCGACGCCGATCCGGCCCTTATCGAAGCTTCCGCCCGGCTGGTGGACCTCATGGCCCGGCCCGACGACGCGGAGTGGATCGCGCCCCTGGTGGTGGATGAAATTCTCATTCGCCTCCTGCGCAGCCCCATCGGCGCCCGGGTGGCCCAGATCGGGCAGGAGGGTTCCCGGGTTCAGCGGGTGGCCAAGGCCGTGACCTGGGTGCGCACGAACTTCGACCGCCCCCTGGACGTGGAGCGCCTGGCCGCGATGGTCCACATGAGCGTGTCCACGTTCCACCAGCACTTCAAGTCGGTCACCTCCATGAGCCCCCTGCAGTACCAGAAGGTGCTGCGGCTGCACGAGGCCCGCCGGCTCATGCTGGGCCGCATGATGGACGCGGGCACGGCGTGCCGGCAGGTGGGGTACATGAGCGCTTCGCAATTCAGCCGTGAATACGGCCGCTTCTTCGGGAGCGCGCCCACCCGCGACATCGCCGCCCTCCGGGAAGGGGGGGGCAACGCCGGCCTGGCCGAGGCCTGAGCGCGCCGGCGAACCCGGCCCAGGAAAAAACGGTCCTGAGGTATGATGGCCCGGGTAATCCATACAAGGAGGTGATATGCGGAAATCCCTTCTCCTCATCCTGGCCGCCTCGGCGGTCGGCCTCATGGCCCAGGAAGGGCAGTCCTACGGCACCGTCCAGGGCGGGGCGGCCTTCCGGAAAGTCACGAACTACTTCAACGACGGCGCCACCTTCGGCCTGGGGGCGGGGCACTGGTTCTCCGACACCTGGTCGCTGGACCTGAAGGCGCTGCGCACCAACCACGACATCCGCGCCACCAACACGGGCACCCACGAGTACCAGGGCCTGGTGTCGGCGCTCTACAACCTCAACCCCGGCGCGCCCAACTGGTATCCGTACCTGGCCGCGGGCACGGGCATGACGCGGCTGCACCCGCCCCTGGCGGACGGCGACAAGAACAAATTCAACTACCACGCGGGCGTGGGGCTCATGGCCCATCTGACCGACCGCGTGATCGTGCAGGGCGATCTCAAGGCCCTGCGGGTGAACACCAACGGCGGCCATTCCAGCGAGCTCCTCGCCCTGGTGGGCCTGGGATACACCTGGGGTGGCGCCCGCAAGGCCGCTCCCGCGCCACCGCCCCCCCCGCCGCCGCCC
>DBMS01000058.1 GCA_002297665.1 Holophagaceae bacterium UBA692
GATGCGGACAAGGCCGCCGGGCCGGACCGAGGCACCGCCTGGAGGGAGGACCGGCCCACCGTGAGAAATAAGAGCGACACCCGGGGGCGTGACGTGGCCGAGCCCATCCCTGGTTCGCCCAAGCTTGTTCCTGCCCCCGGCGCCCCGGCGGAGGGGAAGGTCTCCCCGGCCACCAAAGCCCTCCAGGTGGCGCTTGCTGCCGGTGCGGAGCCATGGGTGGATGAGACCCGGACACCGTTCATCACGGTCCCCATGGGGAGCCACGTTGAACACTACCGGTTGAAGGCGGACCCCGAATCCCCCGCGGGCCGATGGCTTGCAGGCATTTATTACCGGACCTTCAGGAAGGCACTGGGGGCCAGCGTCAAGCGGGATGTCCTGGAGAACCTCATCGCGGATGCCATGGCCTCCGATCGTGCCTTCCCGACTGCGCGACGCATATTCCGCAAGGGTGATCGGGTTTTCCTGGACCTCTGCACCCCCACCTGGGAAGTGGTTGAGGTGGGCGCCGAAGGCTGGAAGGTCTGCCCCGCCGCTGCGGTCCCTGTTCGGTTCACCAGGGCCGCATCCATGCTGCCACTGCCCTGCCCTGTTCGTGGAGGGACGGTTGAGGCGTTGAGGCCCTTCTTCAACTGCGGAGAGGATGACTTTCGTTTGGTCGTTGCCTGGGCCCTCACCGCCCTGTCCGGCGGGCGGGAATATCCCGTCCTGGTCTTTGGGGCGAGCCGGGGTCTGCCAAAAGCACGGCCACCCGCTACGCCCGGGACCTGGTGGACCCAAACGCGGCCCCGCTACGGAAGACGCCGAAGGAGGAACGGGACCTCTTCATTGCAGCCAAGAACGCCTTCGTCCTCACCTTCGACAATCTGAGTCAGCCCCCAGAGTGGCTCCCTGATGCCCTATGCGCCCTGGCCCTGGATACCGGCTATGCCTGCCGCGCCCTCTACACCGATGACGAGGAGTCCGTGTTCCGGGTGGCGGCGCCCATCATCCTGAATGGAATCTCCGAGCAACTCACCCGTTCGGACCTTGCGGACCGCGCCTTGAGTGTGACCCTCCATCGGATCGACCAAGAACACATGAAGCCCAAGGATGAACTGGACGCTGCGTTCAACGCAGCCCTGCCCGCCGTCCTGGGCGCCTTCCTGGACGTGCTCTCTTCCGCCCTCGGCCATCTTCCCCATGTTCACCTGGACCGCTATCCACGGCTTGCCCAGACGGCCAAGCTCATGGCCGCTGCCGAACCCTTCTTGGGCTGGGCGCCGGGGACCTTCGCCCGCCTCTTCGAGAATGCCCAGGCGACGGTTGCGGAGAACGTGACCGAAGGAGACCCTGTGGCCTTGGCCCTCCAGGACCTAGCCAGGAGGGGAGGTCCAAGGTTTATTTTCGAAGGAACCTGCACGGACCTCCGGATGAAGCTGGAGCAAGTGCGCCCCAACCCCATGCCCTCGATCTGGCCCCCGGCGCCCAACAAGCTGAGTGAACGTATGAAGCGCATTGCCCCCCAACTCCGTCTCACCGGTTGGGAGGTGGTGCTGGGGGGCCGGGATGGGACCAGGAAGAACGCCAGGGTTCTCCGCCTCGCCTTTCCGGCTCCTGTTGCTCCCTGCGGCGGCGGTTCGGACGATCCAGGGTTACGGACGATGGAGGCATTTCTAGCGTCCTGCCCAAGACCCTTACCAGGTCTGGATTTCGGACGATCGGACGATGCGGACGATCAAAATTCAATTCCTCCTCACGCTATTGAACCCATGGAACACCTCGTGGGTATTCCATTGGACGATCCAGGCTCACGGACGATTGACCCAATTCCATCGTCCGGCCTGAAATCCGCACCAGGACTGGATTTCGGACGCACGGACGATCAGGACGGTCAAATCGCCCATTTCTCTCTCGTTGAAAATTCGGCCGACGATCCAACCTCTCATTTCTCTCCTGTTGTGGTGACTGAGCTATGACCCTCCGCCTCTTCTACGCCGCCGAATTGTTTCGCCTAGCCCGGGACATGGGGGTGGCCTTGAGTGCCGAGGGCGGACGCCTCCGATGCGAGAGCGCCGCTCCCCTCACCCCGGAACTCATCGCCACCCTGAAGACCTGGAAGGAACCCCTTCTGGCCTACCTTTCGGACTCCAACCTCTCGGCCCAATGCGTGTCTGCACCGCCGGAGGACGCCCTGGACCTCCGGCAAGAACGTGCCGCCATCTTGGAACATGACGGCGGCCTCACTCGAAATGAAGCAGAACGAAAGGCAGGATTGAAATGAAGCGCAGAACCGACATCGTCACCCTTGAGGAAGTCCCGTCCCTGAAGGTGTCCGCGGCCCTGGCGGGC
The DNA here is from genome assembly GCA_002297665.1 of Holophagaceae bacterium UBA692. Taxonomy (GTDB): domain Bacteria; phylum Acidobacteriota; class Holophagae; order Holophagales; family Holophagaceae; genus Mesoterricola. Next base: position 2,332 of record DBMS01000058.1, read on the forward strand.
GTGTCCCGGGGGCTGGGGCGCCTGGCGGTCATGGCCGGTTCGACCGGCGCCGGGGTCACAGTGAAGTGGCGGCGCCCGGATGGGACACGCGGCCACCAATCCATCCCCCTGGCTCGCTATGTCCCTGGGCTTGGAGGGGTGGCCACCCTGTTCCAGTGTGCCTGCGGGCATCGGGTCCGGAGTGTCTTCCTGGCCACCGATGGGACCGCCTGGGCCTGTCGGTGGTGCCTCAACCTTCGGC
>DBMS01000057.1:0-33733 GCA_002297665.1 Holophagaceae bacterium UBA692
GGGCCCTGCGGTACGCGGGCCAGCCGTGCTCGAAGACCGACGGGAGGCCCGCGAGGGCCTCGGCCTGGATGCCGCCCAGGCCCTGGCGGGCCCGGAGGTCGGCGCCGTGGGTGCCCCGGGGCGGGCAGGACGCGAAGAACCGCGCCGCCAGGTCCCTGATGGATGGCCTGAGCTGGTCGAACCGGCCCTTGCACCGGCAGGCGGCCAGGAGGGTCAGGCCCGAAAGGAAGATGTAGCCCTTGTGGCCGTTGGTGCCGATCTCGCGCAGCATTCGGTCCTCGGCGTCGCGGCCGGCCTGGGTGAGCTCGTCCAGGGACCGTCCCTCGCCGAAGCGCTCCAGGAGGTCCTCGTAGTAGCGGGGGAGCAGATCCGCGGAGATGCGCATGGCCTCGAAGGTGAGGTCGGGGTGCGAACCCGCGTCCCGGCGGTCCACGAGTCCGGGCTTGGGGGTGAGGTCCAGCTCGCGCAGGGCGCCCTGGTGGAGGGCGGCGGCCAGCGTCCCGGGCGGGATCCGCCGGGGCGTGCCATGCTCGCGGAGCAGGGCGTCCACCTTGGCCAGGAGTTCGGCCTGCGGGTGGCGCCCGGCGCGGATGCACTCCCGGGCGGGCTCGTCGCAGAGGAGGCAGGGGCGCTGGGGCAGGCCTAGGGAGGCCCGGTCCACCTGCGTTCCGTCGGGGCGGTAGACGTCGATGTCCAGGATCCGCCCGGAAGGGGTCAGGGCCTCCAGGGCCGCGGCGGCGGCCTTGATCCGGAGCGGGTCCCCGTCGGAGAAGGCGATGTGGAAGGGGCCCAGGGCGTCGAAGCCGGAATGGGCGGCCCGCACCTCCAGGCCGTCCAGGGCCCCCTGCGCCAGGCGCGACAGGCCCGGACGCAGCTTGGCGGGGCCGGGGACGTTGCAGCTGACGAACAGGATGGAGGCCGCGCCGCCCCGCTGGGCCAGGGCCCGGTGGAGCTCGCGCTCCCGGGCGTCGCGGGCCTCCAGGAACACGCTACTCATGGACCTTCCGGACCACGTCGATGATGGATCCGTCCCGGTATTCCACGAGCGCCACCACCTCGTCCTCGAACTCCACGGGCCGGGGCTTGCCGGTGACCCGGGTGATCTCCTCGTGGAACTGGCGGATGTCCTTCACCGGCAGGTTGCGGCGCTTCAGTTCGGCCACCAGGTCGGCGTGCTTGGCGGAGACGCAGATGCCCCGCTCGGTGACGATGACGTCCACGGTCTCGCCGGGGGTGGTGACGGTGGTGACGGAATCACGCACCACCGGGAGCCGGCCGCGCATGGAGGGGGCCACCACGATGGCCAGCTTGGCGCCGGCGGCCACGTCGCAGTGGCCGCCCGTGTTGTGCAGCAGGTAGCCGCTGGACTCGGTGTTGACGTTGACGTTGAAGTCCACGTCCACCTCGGTGGCGCCCAGGATCACGCAGTCCAGCATGTTGGCCACGCAGCCGCGGTTGAAGGGGCTGGCGTAGAGGTCGGCCGAGATCTCCCGGTGGCACGGGTTGCGCCGCATGGAGTCCACGGCCCGGGTGTCGAAGCACTGCACGTCGAACAGCGTCTCGAAGTACCCTTCCTCGAGCATGTCGACGAAATAGCCCGTGATGCCCCCGCAGCCGAAGCTGCCCTTGACCTTGTTCTCGGCCATGAGGCGGCGCACGTTGTCGGCCACGGCCAGGGAGGTCCCCCCGGCGCCGGTCTGGAAGGAGAAGCCGTCCCGGAGCAGGCCCGAGGCGTGGATGACCTCGGAGGCGTACTTGGCGATGAGCAGGCCCGCCGGGTCGCGGGTGACGCGGGTGGTGGTGGAGACGATCTTGCTGGGGTCGCCCAGGGACTCGATCTGGACCACGTAGTCCACGTCGGACTGGGAGATGCTGATGGGCGCCGCGGGGTAGCGCACCAGGTTGTCGGTGACGGCCACGACCTTCTTGGCGTAGCGGGCGTCGGTGTAGGCGTAGCCCAGGGAGCCGCAGGCCGACGGCCCGTGCACGCCGTTCATGTTGCCGGTGACGTCGCAGCAGGGGGCGGCGATGAAGGCGGCGTCCACCTCCACCTCGCCGGTGACCAGGGAGCGGGCCCGGCCGCCGTGGCTGCGCACGATGATGTCGCACTTCAGCTCGCCCTTGCTCACCATCTGGGCGATGAGGCCGTTGACGCCGGTCTCGATGCGGGTGATGACGCCCTTGCGGATGTAGGGGATGATCTCGGCGTGCACGTCGTGGATGGAGCTGGAGGCGATGCCCATGTCCTTGAGGCCCATGGCGTCCATCTCCTTCACCAGCAGGTTCAGGAGCAGGTCCCCGTTGCGCAGGTGGTGGTGGGTGGAGATGTTCATGCCGTCCCGGAGCTCGCACTTCTCCAATGCCGCCCGCAGGCTGGGCAGGAGCTTGGAGTCGGAGGGGTGGCGGCGCACCAGGGGCCGGGTGGCCCGAAGCACCTCGGGCTTCTTGTTCCAGGGGTCCACGTAGGGGTCGAGGGTGCGGCCCCTCCACTGGGCCGGGATCTCCCGGCCGAGGCTATTTTTCGCCATGGATCACCTCGTCGGTCAGGTCAAAGTCGATCATCCCGAAGGCGATGGCCGTCTTCAGGACGCGGGCGGCGCGGGTGACGACGGGCGCGTCGACCATCCGGCCCTTCAGGGAGATCACGCCGGTGCCCATCTCCCGGGCGCGCTTGATGGCGTCCATGACCTCCAGGGCGTGCTCGATCTCCTTGGCCGAGGGCCGGAACACCTCGTGGATGATCTCGATCTGCCTGGGGTTGACCAGGGACTTGCCCGTGAAGCCCAGGCGCTTGATGAGGGCCGTCTCCGTGCGGAGGGCCTCCATGTCGTTCACGTCGGGGAAGATGGTGTCGATGACCTGGAGGCCCGCCGCCTTGGCGGCCCAGACGATCTGGGTGCGGGCGGAGAACAGCTCCTCCCCGGTCTTGGTGCGGTCGATCTCCATGGAGGCGGTGAAGTCCTCGGCGCCGAAGGCCAGGGCCACCAGGCGCGGGGAGCTGACCGCCGTCTGCACGCAGTTCAGCACGCCCTCGGCGCTCTCGATGGAGGGGATGATCTTGAAGTGGCCGATCTCCAGGCCCAGGTGCTCCTCATGCTCGGTGAGCAGGGTGTCGAGCCGTTCGACCACCTCGGGGTTGTCGGCCTTGGGCAGGCGGATCCCGTCGGGCAGGGCGGGGAGGATCTCCCGCAGGTCGTCCAGGGCGTAGGGCGTGTCCAGCCCGTTGATGCGGACGAACATCTCCTTGTTGCGGTCCGTGTAGGACCGCAGGAAGTTGCGCGCCAGGAGGCGCGCGGCGTCCTTCTCCTGCAGGGGGACGGCGTCCTCCAGGTCGACCATGACGACGTCGGCCTCGAAGACGGGGATGTTCTGCAGCATTCCGGGCATGTTGCCGGGAACGTACAGCAGGGAGCGGCGAAGTCTCATGGGTCCCCTACCTTTCTTCGAAGAAGAGGGTGTCGACGCCGCTCGAGGTGGAGTGGTAGCGTTCGATGCCCGTCACCAGGTACTCGGCCAGGACGATCTCGCAGGTGGCGAAGACCTCGGCGTCCACCAGCTGGCCGCCCACCACTTCCCCGCCGGCCTTGGAGGCCAGGACGTGGAACCGGGCGCCCAGCTTCTTGTCGGCGCACGGGGCGATGTTGCCCGAGAGCCCGAGCATCTCCAGGGGGCCTTCCACCCGGTGCTTGCGGGTCCTGGGCTCGGTCAGGGGCAGGTGGGCGCCGGTCTGGATGTCGCGGAACTCCACGTCACGCACCGAACCGATGGCCGACACCATGGACGCGAAGGTGATGTTCTGCTCGCTGCAGAATTCCAGGAGCGTGGGCACGATGCGCGCACCCGGCTGGATCTTGATGATGAAGCGCCGGCCTGTGACGCATTCGCGGGACCATACCTTGTCCATGACTACTCCTGGGAAGCTCTGTGAATGGCGGTTTCCACCCGGGCGGCGATGGCGTAGTCCAGGGCGCCCCGGTCCGAGACGCGGACATGGCCCGCGGCCACGCCCAGGTCCCGCAGGGTCGTCTCGATGCGGGCCCGGATCAGGTGCTCGAACTGCTTTTTCACGGTGGATTCGATGTCGATCTGGAGGGTTTCGGCGGGCTCGACCACGACCATGAGGTCGCTGGACTGCATGGTGCCCGCGGTGGACTTGCGTCGTATCTGCATGGACTAGGCTCCCTTGAGGCGCCCGGCGATGGGCCGGGCTTCGTCGGATCTGAGGAACTGGAGGGTGGAGGGGGGGACGAGGTCCGCCAGGGCCTTGAAGTCGCCGGCCGCGAAGGCCGCGCGCACCCGGGTGGCGCTCACGGGGGCGCCCCCGGCCTCCAGCCGGGGCACCTCGGTGAGGGCGATGCCGGCCTCGGGCAGCACCTCGGCCATGGCGGCGTTGTAGGCCCGGGTCGCCGGGCACAGCGGCTCGGCCCCCGCGAAGCGGCGGACGACGTGGAAGGCCGGGGCGATGCGCCGGGCGAAGAGGTCCAGGTCCAGGCGCATCTGGGCCTGGGCGGCCTCGTCCCGGCGCTTGAGAAAGTAGGACGGGAAGGTCCCGGCCGACACCGCGTAGCGGGAGGTCTCCAGGACGGTGACGTTGGCCAGGCGGGCCGTGGCCTCCCGGGCCAGGCGCAGGCGCGCCGCGAACGGGAAGGCCGAGCAGTCCTCGCTCACCACGAACAGGTAGAGGCGGTCCACCGCCTTCGCCGCACCTTCGACGAGGTGGAGGTGCCCGAGCGTGAACGGGTTCCCGTTGAGGACGATGGCGCCGTTGCGGCCCGGGGCGGCGGGGTGGGAGGCCAGGTAGGCCTCCAGGCCCGGCCCGTGCTCCAGCAGGGCCGCGGTGCCGTGGGTGGCCAGGAGCCGGAAGTTCAGGGCCTCGAAGATCCCGGCGTTCTCGGGCCGGGTGAAGAGGAGGACGGTCTCGTGGCCCGCCGACAGGCCCGAGAGGACGAGCCGGGTCACCAGGGCGCCCAGGATGTCCGTGCCCCGGAATTCCGGAGCTATGGCCAGCATCTTGAGGACATAGCCCTTCCGTGCGCCGCAGGCCGCGAGGCGCCCGTTTTCGTACCAGCCCACCTGCTCATCCACCCCCGCCTCGTAACGTAAACCCTGGGACTCGATGAGTTCCCGGACTTCGCGTTCCGTGGGCTGGTCGAACAAGACGTGCTCCGTGAAGGGTCCGCCCGCAGTATAGGACCGGCGGCCTTTCAACTACCTTACAGTCTTCTATTTGTGGAAACCGTCACGGAGCGGTCGGACGTTCAGGTCAGTCGACCTGGCTTGTGCAGTACTTGCAGCGTTTGGCGGCCAGGGGAATCGTCTCCAGGCATTGGGGGCAGGGCTTGGTGGTGGGGGCCACGGGCTCCTCCTTTTTCTTCATGAGGGCGCCCAGCAGCTTGACCAGGACGAGGAACACCACGCCGGCGATGATGAGGAAGTTGAGGGTGGCCCCCAGCACCAGGCCGATGCGCAGCTTGCCCACGGCCCACTGCTCCCAGGCCATGTTGGCCGGCAGCACGTAGCTCACCAGCGGCATCACGATCCCGTTCACGAAGGCCTTGACGATCTCCCCGAAGGCGCCGCCGACCACGACGGCAACGGCCAGGTCCACCACGTTTCCCTTGGCCACGAAGGCCTTGAACTCCTGGATGAGGGACATGCGCTGCTCCTTGGTTGGGGCCCGCGTCGCAGGCCGGTTTCAGATGCCTCGAATCAGTCGTTCCCGGATTTCGGCCTCCAGTTTATCAAGTAATCCGGCGTCGATCGGCGCCGCGAAGATGGTGTCGTCCCCGGCCAGGGTTCCGGCCAGGGAGGGGAGCCCGGCCTGGTCCAGCGCCAGGGCCATGGCCTGGGCGTAGCCGGGGGTGGTCTTCAGGATGAGCAGGGTGGGGGGGACCTTCTGCAGCGTGTAGGGGTGGGAGGGGGGAAGGGCCGGCTGGGCGCGGCGGTAGCGGCCCTCCTCCTTGCGGACGTTGAGCTTTTTCATGTGCCGGGAAAGGGTGGAGAGCGTCAGGTCGAAGCCCTCCATCCGCAGGCGTTCCAGGAGATCCCCCTGCTCGGTGATATCCAGGCGGGAGAGATGGCGGAGAATGGCCTCGTCCAGGTTCATGGGCCTAATTTGCATCGATTTGCACAAATTTGCAAGCGCCCTTGACGGATTCATGACAGGGAATTTGCTGTCCCGTCACAGTTTTTCCCCTTGACCCCGGTTCCGGGGCCGCGCACAATTTGCATTACATGACCGGTATTTCCGTGTTTTTGCAACCCATGACCGCAAATTTGCAGCCCCCCGCCCTCCTTCCCACCTACACGCCCTTTCCCTTCCCCCTGCTCCGGGGCGAGCGGGACCGGGTCTTCGATCCCATGGGAAGGAGCTACTGGGACTTCTACGGCGGGCACTGCGTGGCCAGCACCGGCCACGCCCACCCCCTGGTGGCCGAGGCCATCGCGGTCCAGGCGCGGGAGCTGATCTTCTACAGCACCGCCGCGGAGCTGCCCGTGCGCACCCGGGCGGCCAAGGCCCTCCTGGACTTCGCCGAATCCGGACGGAACGCGGGCATGGCCTCGATCTTCTTCTGCAACAGCGGCGCCGAAGCCAACGAGAACGCCCTCAAGATGGCGTGCCGCCTCACCGGCAGGCACCGGTTCGCCGCCTTCCAGGGCGGATGGCACGGGCGCTCCACCCTGGCCCTTTCGGTCACGGACGACCCCGCCATCACCCGGCCCTACGATCCCCTCCTCGCGCCCTGCCTGCGGCTTCCCTGGAACGACGTGGAGGCCATGGACGCAGCCGATTTCTCGGACGTGGCCGGCGTGATCATGGAGCCCATCCAGAGCATGTCGGGCATCCGGCCCGCCTCCGCCCCCTTCATGGTGAAGGTCCGGGAGAAGACGAAGGCCGCGGGCGCCATGCTCATCTACGACGAGGTCCAGACCGGCATGGGCCGCCTGGGGCACCCCTTCGCCGCGGGGCTTCACGGCGTCCGTCCCGACATGATCACCTCCGCCAAGGGCCTGGCCTCGGGCGTGCCCATGGGGGCGCTGTTCCTCTCGGCCGAGGCCGCCCTCTCCGTGAAGCCCGGGGACCTGGGCAGCACCTTCGGCGGGGGGCCCCTGGCCTGCGCCGCGCTGCTGGCCACCCTGACGGTGATCCGCCAGGAGGGCCTGCTGCAGAACGTCTTCGTGCGCGAGCGGGAGATCCGCGAAGCCCTCGCGGGCACCTGCGTCGCCGAAGTCCGCGGCTCCGGCCTGCTGCTGGGCCTGGTGGTGCCGGGCCGGGCGAAGCAGCTCAAGGCCCACCTCCAGGAGAAGCGGATCCTCGTGGGCGGCAGCGGCGACCCCGACGCGCTGCGGCTCATGCCCCCCCTCAACGTGACCCGGGCCGCCGTGGACGCCCTGGCCGAAGCCGTCCGCACCTTCCCCGCAGGAGATTCCAAATGAGACACGCCACCGGCATCAGCGACTTCGGCATCGAGGGCCTCGAGGAGATCCTCGCGCGGGCCATCCGGTGGAAGGCCGGACAGCACCCCAAGCACCTGGTGGACAAGATCCTCGGCATGGTGTTCTTCAACCCCAGCCTGCGCACCCGCGCCTCCTTCGAGGCGGTCATGGCCCGGGGCGGCGGTTCGGCCATCGTGCTGGAAGTGGGCAACGGCGTCTGGAAGCTGGAGGACCGCCCCGGCGCGGTCATGGACGGCGACCGGGCCGAGCACATCCGGGAGGCCGCGCCGGTCCTGGCCCGCTACGTGGACCTTCTCGCCGTGCGCACCTTCGCGTCGGGCGCCAGCGACGCCGAGGACCACGCGGATCCCGTCATGAACGGCTTCCGCAGCCACTCCACCGTGCCCACCCTCAGCATGGAGAGCGCCCGGGAGCACCCCTGCCAGGGCCTCGCCGACCTCATGACGGCCCGGGAGACCTTCGGTTCCACCAAGGGCCTGCCGGTGACCCTCACCTGGGCCCCCCACATCAAGCCCCTTCCCAAGGCCGTGCCCAACAGCTTCCTGCTCACCGCCGCCGCGGCCGGCTGCGAGGTGCGGGTGGCCCACCCGGAGGGCTTCGAGCTCCAGGGCGAGGTGATCGCCCAGGCCCAGGCCCTGGCCAAGGGCGCCGGCGGCAGCGTGTCGTTCACGAAGGACCAGGGCGAGGCGGCCGCCGGCAGCCGCGTGGTCTACGCCAAGGCCTGGGGCCCCTCCACCGAGGGCGGCCTGAAGGCCGACGCCGTCAAGGACCACCCCGGCTGGATCTGTTCGCCCGACCTGATGCGCAAGGCCGCCCAGGACGCCATCTTCATGCACTGCCTTCCCGTGCGCCGCAACGTCGAGGTGGCTGACGGGGTCCTGGACGGGCCCTGGAGCCGGGTGGTGGACGAGGCCGAGAACCGCTTCCACGTGCAGCGGTCCCTGGTCCAGTGGCTGCTGGAGGCGTAGACCATGGTGCGTTCCTCGAATCCCTTCGACGCCCTGCACAACGCCGCCAAGTACGTGCGGAAGTTCCGCGGCAAGCCCTTCGTCGTCAAGCTCGGCGGCGAGATCCTGGAGGATCCCGCCCTGCGCAAGGCCGTGTGCGCCCAGCTGGCCCTGCTGTGGAGCTTCTCCATCCCCCTGGTGATCGTCCACGGCGGCGGCGCCGGGCTGGACGCGCTCTGCGGCGAGCTGGGCCTGGAGACCACCAAGGTCGCCGGCCGGCGCGTGACGTCGGCCCCGGTGCTGGACGCCGCCCGCATGGCCTTCAAGGGCCGGGTCCAGATGGACCTCCTCGCCGCCCTCGAGGTCGCCGGGCTCCCGGCGGTGGGCCTTTCCGGCCAGGACGCGGGCCTGGTCAGGTCCCACAAGCGGCCCGTGGCCGAGGTGGACTACGGGCTGGTGGGCGACGTGGACGCCGTGGATCCCGCGGTGCTCAGGCACCTCCTGGACGGCGGCTACGTGCCCGTGGTGGCGCCCTTCTCGGCCACCCCGGAAGGCCAGGTGCTCAACACCAACGCCGACACCATCGCCGCCGAGATCGCCGCGGCCCTGGGGGTCGAGAAGCTGTTCTTCATCCTGAAGGTGCCCGGGCTCCTGCGGGACGTGGCCGAACCCACCAGCCTGGTGCCCCTGGCCGACCTGCAGACCCTGGCGGAGCTGGATGGCGCCATCAAGGACGGCATGAAGCCCAAGATCACCGCGGCCCGCCGGGCCCTGGACGGCGGCGTGAAGAGCGTCCACCTGGTCTCGGGCAGCAGGCCCGACGCCATCCTGGCCGAGGTGTTCACCAACGAGGGCAGCGGCACCATGCTGGTCGCCGACCGGAATGAGGTGGCCCAGTGATGACGCCTGCGGCCCTCCTTGAATCCCTGGTGGCCATTCCCAGCGTGTCCCACGCCGAGCAGGCCCTCGCGGACCACGTGGCGGCCCTGCTCGGCGCCGAGGGCTTCGAGGTGCGCCGCACCGGCAACAGCCTCTGGTTCGAGGTGGGCACGGAGGGTCCCCGCATCCTCTTCGCCAGCCACCTGGACACCGTCCCCCCCTGCGACGGCTGGAGCAGCGACCCCTTCACCCCGTCCTGGAACGGCGACCGCCTCACGGGCCTGGGCGCCAACGACGCCAAGGGGTGCGTGGCCGCCATGATCCTCGCCGCGGATTCGCTCCGGGGCCTCAAGGGCGCCCGGGCGGTTTTCGCCTTCACCGAGGGCGAGGAGGTGGGCGGCAAGGGGATCCGGGAGGTGCTGCCGGACCTGGGCAGGCTGGACGCCGCCGTGGTGGGCGAGCCGACGGGCCTGGAGATCTGCGCGGCCCAGAGGGGCATGCTCATCCTGCGCTGCACCGCCCGGGGCGAGGCCGCCCACGTGGCCCACAGCCCCCTGGGCGAGAACGCGGTGCACAAGGCCGCCCGCGACATCCAGAAGCTGGCCGCCCTGACCTTCGAGCCCCATCCGCTGCTGGGCGAGACCCGCGCCCAGGTCACCCAGATCCAGGGGGGAAGGGCCCGCAACCAGGTGCCCGACAGCTGCGAGTTCTTCGTGGACCTGCGCACCACCCCCAACCTGGACCACACGGCCACCGCCGACCGCATCGCGCTCCTGCTGGAGAGCGAGGTGGCGGTCCACTCCATGCGCTACGGGGCCGTGGCCACGGACGCCTCGGAGCCGGTGGTGAAGGCCGCGCTGGCCGCCTCGGGACGCAAGGCCCCCCGCGGCTCCGCCACGGCTTCGGACTGGGCCTTCCTGGCCCACCTCCCCGCCGTGAAGGCCGGTCCCGGCGACACCCACCGCAGCCACCGCCCCGACGAATGGATCTCGCTGCCCGAGCTGGAGGGCGGCATCGCCTTCTACGCGGCTTTGGCCCGGGAATACGCCAAGGAGGCCAGCCGTGCCTAAGCCGCTCTGGGCCAAGGACCTCCCCCTGGACGAGGAGCTCCACCGCTTCACCGTGGGGGACGACCCCGAAACCGACCTGCACCTCCTCGCCAGCGACGCCGCCGGCAGCGCCGCCCACGCGCGCATGCTGGGGGAAACGGGTTTCCTCGCGGAACCCGAGGCCCGGGCCCTGGTGGGCGCCCTGGACGCCCTGCGCCAGGAGGCCCTGCGGGGAGAGCTGGCGATCCTGCCCGAGGAGGAGGACGGCCACACCGCCCTGGAGCACGCCCTGGAGCGCCGCCTCGGGGAGACCGGCCGCCGCATCCACCTGGCGCGCTCCCGCAACGACCAGGTGGCCACGGCCCTGCGCCTTTTCATGCGGGACCGGGCCCTGGACCTGGGCTCGGCCATGCACGCCGCGGCCCGGGCCTTCCTGGACCTGGCCGTGCGCGAGGAGGCCACGCCCCTGCCGGGCTTCACCCACCTGCGCAAGGCCATGCCCGCCACCTGGGGCATGTGGGCCTCGGCGTTCGCCGAGGGCCTGCTGGAGGAGCTGGAGGCCCTGCCGGCCCTGTGGGGCCGCCTGGACCGGTGCCCCCTGGGCGCCGCCGCCGGCTTCGGGGCTCCCGTGGCCGTGGACCGGGGCCGCAGCGCCTCGCTCCTGGGCTTCAGCCGGGTGCAGAACAGCCCCATGGACGTCATGAACAGCCGGGGCCGGTACGAGCAGGCCCTGGCGGCCTGGGTCGTCTCCGCCGCCGGCACCCTCGAGAAGGCCCTCTGGGACCTGAACCTGTACAGCACCGAGTCCTTCGGCTTCGTGACCCTGCCCGACGCCTTCACCACGGGCAGCAGCCTCATGCCCCAGAAGCGCAACCCCGACGCCCTCGAGCTGGCCCGGGCCCGCTGCCGGGAGCTGCGGGGCCTGGCGGGCCTCCTGGGCCACCTGGCCGGGGGCCTTCCCTCCAGCTACCACCGGGACCACCAGCTGCTGAAGGCCCCCTTCGTGGAGCTCCTGGGCAAGGGCGAGGAGCTCCTGCGCATCACCTCCCGGCTCCTGCCCGGGCTCCAGGTGGACCGCGAGGCCTGCGCCGCGGCCATCACCCAGGAGCTCCACGCCGCCGCCCGGGCCTGCCGCCTCGCCGCCGGCGGCCAGCCTTTCCGGGACGCCTACGTGCAGGTGGCCCGCGAGATCCAGGACGGCACCTTCCGTCCGGAATCCGCGGTTCCGGTGCGCCTGGGCCTGGAACGCACCGCCGAGGCCCTGGCCTCGTCTTCCGCCTGGATCAAGGGCCGCCGGGCCTTCCTCGAATCGACCTACGAACAACTCTTCGCCTGGGGTGTCCAATGAACCACCGCGTCCTTCTCGCCTTTTCCGGGGGCCTCGACACCTCCTACTGCGTCCTCCATCTCAAGTCGCTGGGCCACGAGGTGCACACGGTCACCGTGGACACCGGGGGCTTCTCCCCGGCGGAGCTGGCGCGCATCGAGGACATGGCCGGCAGGCTGGGCACGGCGTCCCACGCCACCATCGACGCCCGGGAGGAGCTGTTCCAGGACTACCTGCGCCACCTGGTGGCGGGCAACGTCCTGCGGGGCGGGCTCTACCCCCTGTCGGTGAGCGCCGAGCGGGTGTGCCAGGCCCGGCGGGTGGTGGCCCATGCCCGGGAGATCCGGGCCACGGCCCTGGCCCACGGATCCACCGGCGCAGGCAACGACCAGGTGCGCTTCGACGTGGCCTTCCGGGCCCTGGCGCCCGACCTGGCCCTGCTGGCCCCCATCCGGGAACTGGCCCCCAGCCGCGCCGAGGAGAGGGCGTACCTGGCCGAGCGGGGCTTCCCCTTCCCCGAGAAGGTGGAGTCCTACAGCGTCAACGAGGGCATGTGGGGCACCAGCATCGGCGGCAAGGAGACGCTGGATCCCTGGCAGAACCTGCCCGAGGAGGCCTATCCCGGCGGGGAGGTGGACCCCCTGGCCCCGGTCCGCGCCCTCGTGCTGGGCTTCGCCAAGGGCGTGCCGGTCTCCCTGGACGGCGCGGACCTGGGCCCCGTGGGCGTCATCCAGGCCCTCAACGGGATCGGCAGCGCCTACGGCATCGGCCGCGGCATCCATCTGGGCGACACCATCCTGGGCATCAAGGGCCGGGTGGCCTTCGAGGCCCCCGGCGCCCACCTGGTCATCACCGCCCACCGGGAGCTGGAAAAGCTCGTGCTCACCGGCAAGCAGCTCTTCTGGAAGGAATCCCTGGGCAACCTCTACGGCAGCCTCCTGCACGAGGGGCACTTCTTCGACCCGCTGTGCCGGGACCTGGAGGCCTTCCTGGCCTCCACCCAGGAGGCGGTGACCGGCGAGGTGCGCCTGGAGCTTCGCCCCCGCGCCTTCGCGGTGCAGGGCGTGAGGTCCCCGCGCAGCCTCGTGCGCCCGGACATGGCCAGCTACGGCGAGAGCACCCGGCTCTGGACGGGCGCCGAGGCCGCGGGCTTCGCGCACATCTTCGGCGTGCCCCAGATGATCGCCCTGAAGGCCAAGGGATGAAGGGAGCTTCGATGCGGATCCACCTGGACAAGATCGCCTCGGTGACGCGGAACATGGGCCTGGGGCGCTGGGTCACCCTGGGCGAGACCGTCGAGGCCCGGGAAGGCTCGGTCATCGCCGGCCGCATCTGCGGGGAGAAGACCGTCTACAACGAACTGGAGGACGTCCACGGCCGCATGAGCGTGCTGCACGACGGCGACATCATCGTGGGGGCCCTGGGCCACCGCAACGCCCTGCAGGGCTACGAGGGCGTGCTGCCCACGAAGGTCGTCCCCGGCGACCGCCTCCACCTCCTCAACCTGGGCGGGGTGCTGGGCCACTGCGTGTCCAGCAACCCGGGCGTGGGCGCCCCCTTCGAGGTGGAGGTGCTGGGCCAGGTCCTCTCCTTCCCCCAGTTCGGAAGCCGCCTGGGCCAGCCGGCCTTCATCCAGGAGAAGGCGGTCAAGGGCAAGCCCCACGCCGCCCCCGTGCCGGTGGTGTACGTGGCCGGCACCTGCATGAACGCGGGCAAGACCCTGGCCGCCTGCGTCCTGGTGCGCGCCTTCACCCAGGCGGGCTACAAGGTCGGCGGCGCCAAGCTCACGGGCGTGAGCCTGCAGCGGGACATCCTGGCCATGCAGGACTACGGCGCCGAGGCCATCCTGGACTTCACGGACGCCGGCGTCACCTGCACGGGGCCGGCCACCGCCCCCGGCGCGGCGCGGGCCATCTTCTCGGAGCTCGCGGACCGGGGCGTGGACCTGATCGTCGCCGAGACCGGCGACGGCATCATGGGCGAGTACGGCGTCCAGGCCATCCTGGAGGACGAGGGCCTGCGGGCCTGGGGCGCGGCGTACGTGCTGTGCGCCAACGATCCCGTGGGGGTCGAGGGCGGCGTCAGGAACCTGAAGGAGGCCTACGGCATCCAGGTGGACGTGGTGGCCGGGCCGGCCACGGACAACCGCGTGGGAGGCCGCTTCGTGGCCACCCTGGGCCTGCCGGCCCACAACGCCCGGTCCCAGGCGCGGGAACTGGGGGCGCTCGTCCTCGGGAAGGTGCGGGCCGCCCTGGAGGTGAAGCCGTGAGGATCGACGCCGCCATCCTGGGCGCTTCCGGCTACGGGGGCGGGGAACTGCTGCGGTGGCTCGCGGGCCATCCGAACGTCGCGAGCCTGCGGGGCACCTCCCGCCACGCGGGCCGGGCCTTCGGCGACGTGCACCCGAACCTGCGGGGCATCGTGCCCGGCGTGCTGGAGGCGGCCATCGACTGGGCCGCGCTCGGGCGGAGCGAACGGCCCGTGGTCTTCTCGGCCCTGCCGCACGGGGAGCTGTCGGCCCTGCTGCCCGGCCTGGAGCGCGCCTGGGAGGACGCGGGCATCGCGGACAGGGTCCTGCTGCTGGACCTGAGCACCGACTTCCGCGGGGTGGAGCACCGCCCCCGCTTCGCGTACGGCCAGCCCGAATGGAACCGGGAGGCCCTGGCAGGAGCCCGCCGCGTGGCCTGCGCGGGCTGCTTCGCCACCGCCCTGGAACTGGCCCTGCTGCCCCTGCGCGGACTGGACGTGGGCTTCCTGGCCGCCACGGGCTCCACCGGCTCCAGCGGCAGCGGCGCCGCGCCCGGGGAAGGCACCCACCACCCCCTTCGCGCCCAGGATTTCCGCGCCTACAAGCCTTTGGCCCACCAGCACATGGCCGAAGTGAACGCCGCCATGGCCGAACTGGGCGTCCGGGGCGACCTGGCCTTCGTGCCCCAGAGCGCGCCCATGGTGCGGGGGATCTTCATGTCCCTGCAGTTCCGGCTTCCCGCGGGCCTCACCGGCGAGGGCCTCGCAGCCAGGGCCGCCGAGGCCTTCCGGGACGCCCCCTTCGTGCGCATCGTGGCGGGCTCGCCCCGGGTGGGCGCCGTGGCCGGCAGCGCCTTCTGCGACCTCGCCACGGCTTCGGACGGGAGGCACGGCGCGGTCCTGACCGCCATCGACAACCTGGGCAAGGGCATGGCCTCCCAGGCCGTGCAGTGCATGAACCTCGCGCTGGGGCTTCCGGAAGGGGCGGGGCTGCGGGTGCCGGGGCACTACCCGGGCTGATCCCCGCTTCATGCGCATTGACGCGAATCTTCCAAAGCATCTAGCCTAGGTCCCGGGAGGTCCGATGGCCCGCGGGACATTGCTATACCTGGGCTCCAGCTACCATCCGGGCCTGGGCGGTGCGGAAGTCACTGACAAGATATTGCTTGAGTCGTGGGTCGCCGCGGGAGGGCGCGCCGTCGCCGTCTTCTGGGGCAAGGACGCGCCGTCCACCCTGAAGGGGGTCGAGATGATCCCGGTGGGGAACCCGGAGCGGATGCGGAGCGAGGCCCTGGCCGCCAGGCCCGACGCGATCTACGCCCAGTTCGGCGCCCATCCCATGGGGCTCGAGGTGGCGAATGCCCTGGGCGTTCCGGTCATGACCTGCCTTCACGACGGCCGCACCCTCTGCCCCGACCTCGTCGCCCAGGCCACCTGCGACCACTTCTGCGCCCTCTGCCCGGTGGCGGGCACCGCCCCCGTGTTCGTCACGAAGGCCATCCTCCGGCAGTTCGACCGGATCCTGGCGCCGTCGCAGTACATGGCGGACCTGGCCAACGAGCTCCTGGGGCGGCGGGACGCGTCGGTGCTCTACCCCGCCGTCCAGCCCGTGACCCTGCCCCCGGGGCCGGGCGGGACGTGCATCAGCATGGCGTCCGCCGAGTTCAGCAAGGGCGCCGACCTGTTCCTGAAGATCGCGGAGCGGATGCCGGAACAACCATTCCTCCTTTCCGGAAGGGGCAATGCCGGGCGCTGCGGCTACGATCCCAGGCGCCATCCCAACGTCCGGGTCTCGGGGTTCCTTTCCCAGGAAGCGTTCTACGGGGAGAGCTGGCTGGTCCTGATGCCTTCGCGCTGGGCCGAACCCTTCGGCCGCATGGGCCCCGAGGCCCAGTCCGCGGGGCTCCTGTTCATGGGCAGCCGCGTGGGGGGCCTTCCCGAGGCCGCGGGGGAGGCCGGCATCATCATCGACGACTACCTGGATCCGGGCGCCTGGGTGGAGGCCATCCGGGCCCTGCAGGCGGACCCCGGGCGGCAGGAAACCCTGCGCCGGCTGGGGCGCGACACCTGGAAGCGCTTCGACGCCCAGGCCCTGACCGCCCAGTTCTGCCGGTGGACCGAGGAACTCATGGCCCAGGGGCGGAGCGCGAAGCCCCCCGTTGCCGCGAACCTGTACCCGGCCTGGACGGTTCCCCCCGCGATGAAGGCGGCCTACTACGGCTCCCTGGCCGCGGCCATCGTGGGATGCCTCGCCGCCGCCTGCGGAGCGCCCGCATGGGCCGCGGCCGTTCCGCTCGCGGCGTTGTTCGTGTGCATCATCCTTCTGTGGGGTCTCCACGCCGGCCCCCTCCTCCAGGTGAAGGGAGCCTCGGGCCGCCGCTCGGGATTGCGGCTCCTGGCGCTGGGGTGCCTGGCGGCGCCGGCGGCCCTGGTTCCGGCGGTCTGGCCCCGGGGCGTCTGGGGCCTGCTGGCGGTCCTGGCCGCCATGGGCCTCACCTCCTACCTGCACCGGGCCCGCGTCCTGAAGGACCGGTTCCGGACCCTGGGGAGGTAGGCCTGGATCCGGGCCGATGATTGGCAATTCGATTAGGCCCATTCGCTAATCCACAACTGCTCGGGGACGGGCTGCGACCGGGATAGAATCCGGTCCATGGAGCCTCCCCATGCGATCGGACACCGTCAAGAAGGGCATTGAACGTGCAGGGCACCGCGCCCTGCTCCGGGCCACCGGCCTCAAGGACGCGGACTTCGCCAAGCCGTTCATCGGCATCTCCAATTCATACACGGATATCGTTCCGGGCCACACCCATCTCCAGGAATTCGCGAAGGGGGTCAAGGAGGCCGTGCGCGAGGCCGGGGGGGTGCCCTTCGAGTTCAACACCATCGCCGTGGACGACGGCATCGCCATGGGCCACCTGGGCATGCGCTACTCCCTGCCCAGCCGCGAGCTCATCGCCGACGCGGTGGAGACCATGGCCATGGCCCACTGCTTCGACGCCCTCATCTGCATCTCCAACTGCGACAAGATCACCCCCGGCATGGTCCTGGGGGCGCTGCGGGTGAACGTGCCCACCATCTTCGTCACCGGGGGGCCGATGATGGCGGGGCAGAAGCCCGGCGGCGGCCGGTCCGACCTGATCACCGTGTTCGAGGGGGTGGGCAAGGTGCAGAGCGGCGAGATGACGGAGCGGGAACTGGACGCCATCGAGGCGAGCGCCTGTCCCACCTGCGGCTCCTGCTCGGGCATGTTCACGGCCAATTCCATGAACTGCCTCCTGGAGGCCATCGGCCTGGCCTTGCCGGGCAACGGCACCATCCCCGCCGTGGACCCGCGGCGCCCCTTCCTGGCCAAGGCCGCGGCCCTGCGGATCTTCGACCTGCTGGACCGGGACCTGAAGCCCCGGGACCTGGTGACCGCGGCCTCGCTGCGCAACGCCTTCGCCCTGGACATGGCCATGGGCGGGTCCACCAACACGGTGCTCCACGGGCTGGCCTTCGCCCACGAGGCGGGGGTGGACTTCCCCCTGGCCGGCCTCAACGCCATCTCGGCGGTGACGCCCTGCATCTGCAAGGTCTCCCCATCGGTGTCCCACGTGCACATCCAGGACGTGGACCGGGCGGGGGGCATCAGCGCCATCCTCAAGGAACTGTCCCGCCGCCCGGGCCTCCTGGACCTGGAGGCCCCCACCGTGACCGGCAGGACGCTGGGCGAGACCATCGCCTCAGCCTCCATCAAGGACCCGGCGGTGATCCGGTCCCTGGAGGACCCCTATTCCCCGGACGGGGGCCTGGCGGTGCTCTTCGGCAACATCGCGCCCCACGGCAGCGTCGTCAAGAGCGCCGGGGTGGACCCCGCGTGCCTGGTGTTCGAGGGCGAGGCCCTGGTCTTCGAAAGCCAGGACGCGTGCCTCGCGGCCTTGATGATGCGCCGGGTGAAGCCCGGGCACGTGGTGATCATCAGGTACGAAGGGCCGCGGGGGGGGCCGGGCATGCCGGAGATGCTTTCGCCCACGGCCATGATCAAGGGGCAGGGGCTGGGCACCTCCGTGGCGCTCATCACCGATGGGCGGTTCTCCGGCGGCACCGCGGGCCTGTGCGTCGGGCACGCCAGCCCCGAGGCCATGGAGGGGGGCCCCATCGGGCTGGTGCGCGACGGCGACCGGATCCGCATCGACATCCCCGCCCGGACCCTGGACGTCCTGTTGGACGACGGGGAGCTGGAACGCAGGCGCGCCGCCTGGGTCCGCCCCGCGCCCAGGATCGCGCGCGGGTGGCTGGGCCGGTACGCCCACCTGGTGACCAGCGCCAGCCGCGGCGCGGTCCTGGAGTTGCCTCCCGGCTGATTCGCACCACCGGTGTCTCCAGGATGAATGCTGGACGGACCTGCGGGGGGAGTTATCCTGGGATCCGCATTCCGAGGATTCGCGCTCCGTACCTTCGCCTCCCGCCGGGCGCCTTTCGGCCCCCCGGCATCAACATCCGGCGGTGGGCATCCAGGGACTGCGCTCGTGCGTGCACAATGGGTTTCCACCGGGAGACGTCGAATGCGGGTTGTCATTCTCCACAGAGGGTTCCAGGCGCGGGGCGGGGCCGAGGCCCTGGCCCTGGCACAGGCCCGGGACCTGGCGCGGGCCGGGGTGGACGTGCAGGTCCTCACATTCGCCTATGACCCCTCGACCTGGAAGGAGGCCATGGAGGACATTCCGGTGCACCAGGTGCCCAAGCGCCATTGGACGGATCTGCCGTACGCCTTTGACCGGGGGGCGCAGATGCGCCACCGGGCCCGGCGCGTGGAGGCGGTGCTCCGCAGCCTTGCCCCGGACGTGGTGCTGGCCCACAACCACCCCGCGCCGGCGGTGCTGGGCGCCTGCGGGGTCAAGGCCCGGAAGCTCTGGTACTGCCACGAGCCTCCGCGCACCCTGTACCCCCGCCAGACGAGTCCATACCTCGCCGAGGCGTCCCACACCGGGCTCCTGACCTCCCAGCCGGACCTCGCCGGGAACCTCAACCGGCAGATCGCCCGGGAAACCGCCAACAATCGCGCCTGGAGGCAGGGGGTGACCTTCGACCGGGACGGGATCTCGCGACTGGACGGGATCGCCGCCAACAGCTCGTACACCCGCGCCAGCGTGGCCAAGGTGTACGGGGGGCTCCGGGCGGAGGTCCACTACCCGGTGGTCCCCATGGAGCCCCAGCCGCACCGCGCTGGGATCAACCGGGACGGGCTCCAGGTCCTGGTGCAGACCCGGCTTGAATTCATGAAGAACGTGGACACCGTGGTGCGCGCCTTCCGCCTGGCCCGGCCGCACCTGGGCCCAAGGGCCCGGCTCCACGTGGTGGGCAAGGGCGAGGCGCTGGAAGGGCTCCAGGCCCTGGTGAAGGAACTGGACCTCGCCGGCGCCGTGACCTTCCACGGCTTCCTCCCCGACGCCGACTTGAGGGCCCTGCGCCAGGCCTGCGACGTGTTCGCCCTGGTGCCCTGGGACGAGCCGTTCGGCATGGTCTACCCCGAAGCCGTCGCGGCGGGCCTTCTCCTCATCGGCCCCGACCACGGCGGCCCCGAGGAGATCCTGGGCGGCGGCCGCTACGGCTGGTGCGTCCCGCCCCACGCCCCCGTGGCCCTGGCCGAGACGCTGTGCACCGTGTTCCGGAGCACGGACGCCGAGGCCGACCAGATGCGCATGATGGCCCTGAAGGCCTGCCAGGCCCGGTTCGCGCCGGAGGTGGTGCTGCCGAGGTTCCGGAACTGGGTGACCGGCGCTTAGGGACCGGGCCCCGGTCAGAAATCCTGGTGCTCGGTCCGGTGGATGATCTCGTCCTGGAGTTCCCGCGACAGGTCGCAGAAGTAGTCCGAATACCCCGCCACCCGCACGATGAGGTCCCGGTGGCCGCCGGGGTCGGCCTGGGCCTCGCGCAGGGTCCGGGCGGTGACCACGTTGAACTGGACGTGGTGGCCGTCCATCTTGAAGTAGGAGCGCACCAGGTGGTGAAGGCGGTCGATGCCGTCCTCGCCGGCCAAAAGGTCCGGGGTGAACTTCATGTTGAGGAGGGTGCCGCCGGTCTTCACGTGGTCCATCTTCCCGGCCGAGCGCAGGACGGCGGTGGGGCCGGAACGGTCGGCGCCCTGCACGGGGGAGATGCCCTCCGAAACGGGTTCCCCGGCCTTCCTGCCGTCGGCCGACGCCAGGCACACCTGGCCGAAGTACACGTGGCAGGTGGTGGGCAGCATCTCCAGGCGGTAGGCGCCGCCCTTGCCGTTGGGGCGGCCGTCCACGGCGCGGAAGAGGAAGCCGAAGACCCGCACCATGAGGTCGTCCGCGGCGGAGTCGTCGTTGCCGTACTTCGGCATCCGGTGGAGGAGGCGCTGGCGCAGGGCCTCCTCGCCGGCGAAGTCCGCGTCCAGGGCCGCGAGGAGCCCGGGCATCGCCGAAGGGCCCAGGGCCCGGATGGCGGCGAGGCTGTCGGTGAGGGTGCCGATGCCCACGGCCTGGATGAAGGTGTTGTTGTACCTCGCGCCGCCCGCGTTGTAGTCCAGGCCCCGCTTGACGCAGTCGTCGGTGAGCACCGACAGGAAGGGCGCCGGCATGCGCGTGGCGTAGATCCGCTCGATGAGCTGGTTGCCGCGGATCTTGACGTCCAGGAAGTGGCGGGTCTGGGCCTCGAAGGCGGCCAGGACCTCCTCGCAGGCGGCGGGCCTGCCGGTGCGCGGCCCCAGTTGCCTGCCGGTGCGGAGGTCCATTCCGTCGCGCAGGGCCAGCTCGAGCATCTTGGGCAGGTTGAAGTAGCCGGTGAGGATGTAGGCCTCCTTGCCGAAGGCGCCCACCTCCACGCACCCGGAGCACCCGCCCTCCCGGGCGTCCTCCAGGGACTTGCCCTGGCGCAGCTGCTCCTCCACCACCGCGTCGGCGTTGAAGAGCGAAGGGAACCCGTAGCCGCGGCGGATCACCCGCAGGGCGCGCTTGAGCACGGCGTCGGGCGTCTTGCGGGACACCTGCATGTTGCTGCTGGGCTGCAGGAGGTGCATGTCCTCGATGATCTCCAGCAGGAGCTCCGTGACCTCGTTGCTGCCGTCGCTGCCGTCGGGAAGGAGCCCGGCCAGGTTGAGGTTGGCGAAGTCGGTGTAGGTGCCGCTTTCCGCCGCCGTGACGCCCACCTTGGGAGGGGCGGTGTGGTTGTTGAACTTCACGAAGAAGCATTCCAGCAGTTCGCGCGCGCCCTCCCGGGTGAGGCTTCCGTCCCGCAGGCCGGCCCGGTAGAAGGGCAGGAGGTGCTGGTCCAGGTGCCCGGGGCTGAAGGCGTCCCAGCCGTTGAGCTCGGTGATCACGCCCTGGTGGCAGAACCAGTAGTACTGCAGCGCTTCCTGGAAATCCCGGGGCGCCTGGGCCGGCACCCGGCGGCACACCGCGGCCACGCGCAGGAGCTCTTCCCGCCGCCGCGGGTCGCATTCCGCGGCCTGGCGCTCGGCCTCCAGGGCGTGGCGCTCCGCGAGCAGGATGAGGGCGTCGCAGGAGATGCGCATGGCTTCCAGCTGGGCGCGCTTGTCCACGGCGGCGGGATCCCGCTCGAAGTCCAGGGCGGCGTCGCTGCGGCGGATGTCTTCCTGGAAGTCCCGCAGGCCACGGGTGTAGATCTTGCCGTCCAGCACGGTGTGTCCCGGCGCGCGCTGCTCCATGAACTCCGTGAAGACCCCGGCCTCGTAGGCCCCGTGCCACTCGGGGGGCAGCGCGGCCCAGATCTGGTCCCGGAGGCTCCGGCCGCGCCAGTAGGGAATGATCTCCTGCTCGTATACGCGGACCATGGCGTCGTCCACCCGGTACCGGGTCATGGGGCGGGAGTCGAGGATACGCAGGTCCTCCACGGAATGGCAGGTGAGTTCGGGGTAGGTGGGCACCGCCTTGGGCCGGGGCCCGCGCTCGCCCACGATCAGCTCCCCTTCGCCGATCCACACCGTCTTGTGGCGGCACAGGTGCTCGAAGGCCAGGGCCCTCATGACCGGGACGGCGTGCCGGCCCAGGTGCTCCCGGTGGAAGGCGGTGACCAGTTGCGCCCGCTCGGGGCTCAGGGAGGGGACGGCGTCCAGGCTTTCCTGGCGGAGCCTCGCGGTGCGTTCGTTCATGGCAGACCTCCAACCTTGATGCCGTGGTTCCCGAAGCGCCCCGCCAGCTCCCGCATGCGCCCGGGGGAAGGGGGCTCGACGCCGTCGAGGGCGTAGGGCCTGCCCAGGCGCGCGAACTTCGCGGCGCCCGTGCCGTGGTAGGGCAGGAGGTCCACCGCGGCGCCGGGAAGGGCGGCCGCGAACCGGGCCGTGGCGTCCATGTTCGCGTCGTCGTCGTTGACCCCCGGCACCACCGGCACCCGGATCCGGACGTTCGGGTGGGTGCGGGCCAGGGCCGCCAGGCCCGCGAGGATCTCCCCGTTGTCCACGCCGGTCCACCGGCGGTGGATCGGGCCGTCCATGTGCTTGAGGTCGAAAAGGACGAGGTCGGCCCGGGCCGCGGTCTCCGCGAGGCGTTCCGCGGGCAGGCCGCAGGTGTCCAGGGCGGTGTGCACGCCCCGGGCCCGCAGCGCTTCCAGGGCCCGCCCCACGAAGGGGGCCTGGACCAGGGGCTCGCCGCCGGAGAAGGTGACGCCCCCGCCGGACTCGTCGAAGAAGATGCGGTCCCGCTGCACCTCCTCCACCAGTTCCTCCACGCCCACGTCCCGGCCCAGCATCCGGCGCGCGCCGGTGGGGCAGGCTTCGGCGGCGGCCTCGTCCCGGAGGCCGCCGCAGGTCCCGCAGCGGATGCACAGGCCCTCCTGCAGCGCCGCCTCCATGGCGGGGGACTGGCTCTCGGGGTTGTGGCACCAGGCGCAGCGCAGGGGGCAGCCCTTCATGAAGACGGTGGTGCGAAGCCCCGGCCCGTCGTGGAGGGAGAAGCGCTGGAGGTTGAAGATCCGTCCCTTCACGCGCGCTCCTGGAAATAGACCTGGTTCACGAAGGCCTCCTGCACGTTGAAGCCCCAGTGCACGTCCCGCAGGTAGGCGGCCGCGTCGGCGAACCTGCCCGCCTCCAGGAGGTCGAGCATCGCCTCGTGCTCGCGCAGGCCGCTGTTCTCCCAGTTGGCGTGGATCCGCTCGAACTTCCGGCTCCAGTCGTAGAGCTGCTGCTTCTTCAGGTGGACCAGCGCCGTGATGCGCCGGTTTCCCAGGCGCTCCAGGAAGAAGTCGTGGAACGCGTAGTTGTGCTCGTAGTAGGCGTGCCAGTCTCCGGCCTCCACGGCGGCCAGGGCCCGGCGGTCCAGGTCCCGGAGCCGGTCGAGGTCCCCCGGGGCCAGGGGCGCCGAGGCCAGCACGGCGCTGGCCTCCAGGGCGCCCACCAGCTGGTAGATCTCCCTGATGTCCGCGGCGTCCAGGGTGCGCACCGACACCCCCCGGCGCGGGGAGATGGTGACGAACTCCTCCGCCTCGAGCTGGATGAGGGCGTCCCGCAGCGGGGTGCGGCTCACGCCCAGCTCCGCGGCCAGGCGGTTGAGGTCCAGGTAGGCCGTGCTGGTCAGCGCGCCGGACTTGAGCTCGGCCTTCAGGTGGTCGTAGACCTGCTCGCGCAGGGACTTCGCGATGATCGCCATGGTCAGGCCCGGGCCGCTTCGATCTCGAGGGCGGTGCGGGGCTTGGGCGGGCCCAGGCGCCGGGCTCCGGTGGCGGTCACCAGGAAGTCCTCCTCGATGCGCAGGCCGCCGAAGCCCTCGTAGGCCTCCAGGGCCTCGTAGTCGATGAAGTCCGTGAAGCGCCCCTCGGACCGCCAGCGCCGGGCCAGTTCGGGGATGAAGTAGACGCCGGGCTCGACGGTGAGGACGAAGCCTTCCTGGAGGGGGCGGGCCAGGCGCAGGGACTTCAGGCCGAACTGGGTGCTGCGGGGCCGGCCCTCGTGGCCCACCAGCCCTTCGCCCAGGTTCTCCATGTCGTGCACGTCCAGGCCCATGAGGTGCCCCAGGCCGCAGGGGAAGAAGAGCGCGTGGGCGCCCTGGTCCACGGCGTCGGCCACGTCGCCCTTCATCAGGCCCAGGTCCTTGAGTCCGGCCGCGAGGGTGCGGCAGGCCAGGAGATGGATGTCCTTGAAGTCCGCCCCCGGGCGCAGGGCTCCTTCCGCGGCCAGGAAGGCCGCCAGGACCACGTCGTGGATGTCCCGCTGGCGCGGGGTGAACGCGCGGTCCACGGGGAAGGTGCTGGACAGGTCCCCGGCGTAATGGGCCGCCGTCTCGGCGCCCGCGTCCAGGAGGAAGAGCTGGCCGCTCTCCAGGGTGTTCCCGTAGTGGTGGTTGTGCAGGACGCCGCCGCGCACCGTGGCGATGACGGGAAAGGAGAGCCCGCCGCCCCCGGCCAGGGCGATCTCCGTGACGCGGCCCATGATCTCGGCCTCCCGCATCCCGGGGCGGGCCATGGCCATGGCTTCCAGGTGCATGCGCACCGAGGTGGCGACGGCGCGTTCGATCTCCTCGATCTCCGCGGGGGACTTCCGGATGCGCAGTTCGGCCACGGCGCGGATGAAGGCCGCCGAGGGCTGGGGGGCCCCGGGGCCCAGGGCCTCGAGGATCCGCAGCCGGTGCTCGGCCCGGTAGGGGGGCAGGAGGTGCAGGGGGCGCCCGGACGCCTGGGCCCGGCAGAGGTGCTCCTTCAGGGCCGACGCGGGGGCGGTGCGGGCGATGCCGGCGGCGTCGGCGAGGTCGCGAACGCCGGGCTGGGGCCCCGTCCACACGAGGTCGTCCAGGGTGCGGTCGTCCCCGAAGAGGGTGGCGCTGTCCTCGTCCAGGTCCAGGACGGCCGCGAAGCCCGGGCGGTCCACGCCCGTGAAGTAGAGGAAGGAGCTGTCCTGGCGGAACGGGAAAGTGTTGTCGGCGTAGTTCATGGGGCTCTCCTCGTTGCCGAGGAGGAGCAGGATGCCCGAGGCGACCTGCGCCTTGAGGCGGTTGCGGCGCTCCGCGAAGGGCTGGGAACCGGGCATGGGCGACTCCGGGAAAGTCTGATATCTAATATATCAGATTGGATGACCCGCAAAAGGGGGGAGAACGGGTGGGAACGAAACCCTTGACAAACCTGCCGCACGCTGTTTCTAGTGGGAGTCAATGATGACCTTGCGCCGCGCATCCGCCCCCGTCTCCGGCCCCGCCGGAATGGCCGGCGTCCGTGCGCTGGGGACCGTCCTCGCCCTTAACAACCTGTCGGTGGTCGTAATTATTGACCACGGGGCGGGGGCCATCTAGCCAGCAGAACGAGTTCACCCCTTCCGCCCCGCACCCCATAGGTCGCGGGGCTTTTTCGTTTCCGGAGTCCTCCATGAACCTGTCCGATCTCGAGATCCTGGTGTGCCTGGCCGAGGAAGGAAGCTTCTCCCGCGCCGCCGCGAAGCTCAACCGCTCCCAGCCCGCCGTGAGCCAGGCCATCCGCCGCCTGGAGGAGACGTTCGAGCTGCAGCTGCTGGACCGCACCTCCCGGCGCACGGTGCTCACGGGGGCCGGGGCGGCGCTGGTCTCCTACGCCGGGCGCATCCTCCACCTGTGGGACGGCGCGGTCCGGACCCTGGCCGAGCGCCGCAACGGCAAGCGCGGGGTGCTCCGCCTCGCGGCCAACGGGCTCCTGTGCGACTACCTCCTGCCGCCGCTCATCGAGGCCTTCCGCGCGGACCATCCCCACGCCAAGATCGAGCTCGCCCAGTGCCCGGCTTCGGGAATCCCGTCGGCCCTCCTGGACCAGGACCTGGATTTCGGCTTCCTCTCCTTCGCGCCCACCCACCGGGACCTGGAGACCCAGCCCCTGTTCCGGGACGACCTGGTGCTGGCGGTGCCGCCCCGGCACCCCTTCGCGCGTTTCGCCCAGGTGAGCTTCCAGCAGATCGCCGGCGAGCCGTTCCTGGCCCATTCCGCCGCGTCGCCCAGCCGCAAGCGCCTGGACTACCAGTTCGGCCAGGAGGGGGTGGCGCCCCGGATCGCCATGGAGCTGCCCAGCCTCGAATCCATCAAGCGCTTCGTGGCCGCGGGCGCCGGCATCGCCATCCTGCCCCGGCTCTGCCTGGAGCGGGAGCTCCAGGAGGGAACCCTGGTGGCTCCCCGCATGAAGTCCCAGCCCATCGGCCGGGAGATCCGGGTGGCCTGGCGCCGCACCCGGGGCGCCTCGCCCCTGGCGGGCGCCTTCCTCGACCAGACCGCCCGGAGGTTCAAATGCAGGGCGGCGTAGACCCCGAAGGCCAGGCGGTCTTCGAGGGCATGCTCACCGCGCCCGTGTACGACGTGGCGGTGGAATCCCCGCTGGAAGCCGCGCCGCTCCTTTCCGCAGCCCTGGGCAACCGGATCTGGTTCAAGCGCGAGGACCTCCAGCCCGTGTTCTCCTTCAAGCTGCGGGGAGCCTACGCCCGCATGGCCAGGCTGGGATCCGACGAGCTGGCCCGGGGGGTGGTGGCGGCCTCGGCCGGGAACCACGCCCAGGGGGTGGCCCTCGCCGCCGGGAAGCTGGGTTGCCGCGCGGTCATCGTCATGCCCCTGACGACTCCGGCCATCAAGGTGGAGGCGGTGCGGCGCCTGGGAGGGGAGGTGAGGCTCCACGGCGACACCTTCGACGAGGCCGCCGCCGAGGCCCGGCGTTTGGCGGAGGAGGGGCTCACCCCCATCCACCCCTTCGACGACCCGGACGTGGTCGCGGGCCAGGGCACGGTGGGCCTGGAACTGCTCCGCCAGCGGCCCCGCGGGCTGGACGCGGTGTTCGTGCCGGTGGGCGGGGGCGGTCTCATCGCGGGCGTGGCCACCTGCATCAAGCGGCTCATGCCCGCCATCCGCGTGATCGGCGTGGAGCCCGCGGATTCCGACTG
Source organism: Holophagaceae bacterium UBA692 (assembly GCA_002297665.1). Taxonomy (GTDB): domain Bacteria; phylum Acidobacteriota; class Holophagae; order Holophagales; family Holophagaceae; genus Mesoterricola. Next base: position 26,746 of record DBMS01000057.1, read on the forward strand.
CCTGGCCCGGGCCCTGGCGGCGGGCCGGCCCGTGAAGCTGGACCACGCGGGGATCTTCGCGGACGGCGTGGCGGTGCGCCAGGTGGGCGACCTCCCCTTCCGCCTGTGCCGGAACCGCGTGGACGAGGTGGTGCGCGTGGGCACGGACGAGATCTGCGCGGCCATCAAGGACGTCTTCTCGGAAAACCGCACCGTGCTGGAGCCCAGCGGCGCCCTGTCGGTGGCGGGGCTGCGAAGGTGGGCCGAGGGGCGCAGGGGCCTGGACCTGGCCGCCATCCTCAGCGGCGCCAACCTGAACTTCGACCGGCTGCGCTTCGTGGCCGAAAGGGCGGGCTCCGGGGAGCGGCGGGAAGCGCTGTTCGGGGTGGTCATCCCGGAGCGCCCAGGCAGCTTCCGGGCCTTCTGCGAGCTCGTCGGGAACCGCGCCGTCACCGAGTTCAACTACCGCTATTCGGACGCGTCCCGCGCCCGGATCTTCGTGGGCATCGAGGTCTCGGGCCCCGGGGAGGTGGACGAGCTCATGGCCCTCTTCCACGCCAACGGCCTGGTGGCGGTGGACCTCACCGGCAACGAGCTGGCCAAGCTCCACCTGCGCCACCTGGCCTGGGGCTTCACGCCCAACCCCGGCCTGGAACGGGTCTTCCGGTTCGAGTTTCCCGAGCGTCCCGGCGCGCTGCTGCGCTTCCTGACGCGCATGAGCCGGGGGTGGAACATCACGCTCTTCCACTACCGCAACCACGGCGCCGACGTGGGCCGCGTCCTGGCCGGGATGGAGGTGCCCAGGGAGGACGAGGGGGCCTTCTGGACCTTCCTGGGCGGGCTGGGCTACGCGTGGACGGACGAGCTGGACAATCCGGCCTACCGCTTCTTCCTGGCTTGACCGGGGGTGACCCGTGACCAATACTTCCACCATGGCTTTCGCGTCCGTCAACTTCGCCAATAATAATCCGCCCCCGGGGTGGAGTTGGTGATCCGGCCGGATCGTCCTCGCTTCCGCCCCACGTTCGCGCGTGGGGCTTTTTCTTTTCTCCGAAAGGACCTCCCATGTGCGGCATCCTGGCCATTCTCGACATCGACCCCGCCCGTTCCAATTCCGGCGAGCTCCGCAGGCAGGCCCTTTCCATGGCCCGGAAGGTGAGACACAGGGGGCCCGACTGGAGCGGCATCCACAGCGACGACCACGCCATCCTCGCCCATGAGCGGCTCTCCATCGTGGACGTGGAGCACGGCGCGCAGCCGCTGGTGGACACCCTCACCGGCAACCTTCTCACGGTCAACGGCGAGATCTACAACCACAAGGAGCTCGAGAAGAGCCTCCTGCGGCATCACGACTTCCAGACGAAGTCGGACTGCGAGGTGATCCTCTACCTCTACGACGAGGCATCCCCGAAGAAGTTCCTCAATGCCATCAACGGGATCTTCGCGTTCGTGCTCTACGACCCCCGCAACGGCAGCTACCTCATCGCCCGGGACCCCATCGGCGTGGTGCCCCTTTACCTGGGCTGGGACCGCCAGGAGAACCTCTACGCGGCCTCCGAGCTCAAGGCCCTGACGGGCCACTGCGAGCGCATCCAGGAGTTCCCGGCGGGGTGCTTCTACCAGGGGCACGAGAAGGAGAAGGGGTTCCAGCGGTACTACGAGCCGAAGTGGGCGGAGCCCGGCTTCGTGCCGTCCAGGCCCTACGACGCCCAGGCGCTGCGCAAGGCCCTCACCGAGGCCGTGCACCGGCAGCTCATGTGCGACGTGCCCTACGGGCTCCTCATCTCGGGCGGCGTGGACTCCTCCATCATCGCGGCCATCGCCGCCCGGTACCGGGAGAACCGGGTGGAGGAGGACGACCGCGGCCCGGCCTGGTGGCCCCGCATCCATTCCTTCGCGGTGGGCCTCAAGGACGCGCCGGACCTGGCCCCCGCGCGAAGGGTCGCCGAGCACATCGGCGCCATCCACCACGAGGTCCACTTCACCGTCCAGGAGGGCCTCGACGCGCTGTCGGACGTCGTGTACCACCTGGAGACCTTCGACATCACCACCATCCGGGCCTCCACCCCCATGTTCCTCATGATGCGGAAGATCCGCGCCATGGGCATCAAGATGGTCCTGAGCGGAGAGGGAGCCGACGAGATCTTCGGGGGCTACCTCTACTTCCACAAGGCCCCCTCGGGGGCCGCCCTGCACGAGGAGACGGTGAGCAAGCTCTCCAAGCTCCACCTCTACGACTGCCTCCGGGCCAACAAGTCCGCCGCCGCCTGGAGCGTGGAGGCCCGGGTCCCCTTCCTGGACCGGGAGTTCCTGGACGTGGCCATGAACATCGACCCCTCCCTCAAGATCCCCCGCAACACGCCCCGCAACATCGAGAAGCACCTCCTGCGCGAGGCCTTCGACGGCTGGCTTCCCGACGAGGTGCTGTGGCGCCAGAAGGAGCAGTTCTCCGACGGCGTGGGCTACGGCTGGATCAACGCCCTCAAGGCCCACGCCGCGGCCGAGATCACCGACGGCATGATGCGAGGGGCCGGGGAACGCTTCCCCGTGAAGACGCCGCTCACCAAGGAGGCCTACCTCTACCGCCAGCTCTTCGAGTCCCACTTTCCCATGGCCACCGCCGTTAACTGCGTGCCCTTCGAGGCCAGCGTGGCCTGCTCCACCGCGGCGGCCCTGGCGTGGGACCCCTCGTTCAAGGATCGCGCCGACCCCTCCGGCCGGGCCGTGGCGGGGGTGCACGACAAGGCCTACTGAACGCCGGGCGGGAGATTCAAGCCGTCCGGCGGCGCCGGCCCTCGATCCGGCGGCAGGGCATGACGGAGGCGGGTTCCGCGCGTCTATTCTCTGGGAGCAGGACCTCCACCTCCCCGCTCCTTGGAATCCGCCATGAGAACCACCGCCCTTCTGGGAATCCCCGTTGCCTTGGCCCTGGCGGGCTGTGCCGCCTGGGTGGCCATGCGGCCCAAGCCCCCCGCGCAGTGGCGGTTCGCCCGGGTGGAGCGGGGCGACGTGAGCCGGAAGGTCACGGCCACGGGCACCGTGAACGCCCTGGTCCAGGTGTCGGTGGGCACCCAGGTTTCCGGGGTCGTCACCGCCCTCTACGCGGACTTCAACAGCATCGTGAAGAAGGGCCAGGTGGTGGCCCGCATCGACGCCACCGTGAACGAGACCCTGGTGGCCGACGCCCTGGCCAACCTGCGCAAGGCGCAATCCGCCTGCGTGCTGGCCAAGGACGACCTGGAGCGGAACCGGCGCCTGGCGGCGGAGAAGCTCCTGGCCGCTGCCGACCTGGACGCCAAGGCCAACGCCTACCAGACGGCCCTGGGCAACCTGGAATCGGCCCAGGCCTCCCTGCGAAAGGCCCGCATCAACCTGGGCTACTGCACCATCACGGCGCCCGTGGACGGCGTGGTGGTGTCGCGGGTGGTGGACGTGGGGCAGACGGTGGCGGCCAGCTTCAGCACCCCCAGCCTCTTTTCCATCGCCAACGACCTCTCCCGCATGAAGGTGACCGCGGCCATCGACGAGGCCGACATCGGGGCCATCCAGGCGGGGCAGGAGGTGGCCTTCACCGTGGACAGCTACCCCGGTCTGGCCTTCCGGGGCTCGGTGAGCGAGGTGCAGCTCAATCCCACGGTGTCGAGCAACGTGGTCACCTATTCGGTGGTGATGGAGGTGGCCAACGTGCCCCGCCCCGCCGGGGCGGGCCGGGCCGCGAAGGGATCGGCCACGTCGCGCTACGCCCCCGCCGGAAGCCCCGTGTACCGCGGCGAGATGGCGCTTTTCCCGGGCATGACGGCCAATGTGGCCATCCTGACCGCGGACCGCCGGAACGTCCTGCGGGTGCCCAACGCGGCCCTGCGCTTCATCCCGGCCGGCCTTCCCGCGCCCGCCGGGGACAAGGTCTGGGTGCTGGAGAACGGCGCCCCCCGGGCCCTTCCCGTGAAGGTCGTCACCGCGGGCAGCACCCACTCCGAGATCTCGGGGGAGGGGCTCCGGGAGGGGCTGGCGATCCTGGCCGGCACCGAGGGCGCCGCGGCGGCCGCGACCCCCGCCAAGGCCTCGCCCCTGGGCGGCCCCGGCGGCCCACCCCCACGCTGAGGCTCCCATGGACATCCGCGAACTCTTCCGCCTGGCCCTGGCGTCCCTCACCCGCAACCTGTCCCGGGCCATCCTGACCATGCTGGGGATCATCATCGGCGTGGGGTCGGTCATCGTGATGATCGGCATCGGCACGGGCTCCAAGGAGGCCACCCTGGCCGTCATCCGGAACATGGGCTCCAACACGCTCATCATCTTCAACGGCGGGAGCTCCGCCAACAGCCGCATGGGGCCCATGGCCGCCGGCGGCGTGGAGGTGCTCCGGGAGGAGGACGCCGCCCTCATCGAGCAGGAGCTCGGCGCCACCAGCGTGGTGGCCGCCACGCCGCAGGTGAGGACCTCGCAGGCCGCGGTCTTCCAGAGCTTCAACTACCTCACCAGCATCCAGGGCGCGGGCGAGAGCTTCGCGCGCATCCAGGGCTGGACGGTGCGGGACGGCCGGGTCTTCACGAAGGGCGAGGTGAAGGGCCAGGCCAAGGTGTGCGTGGTGGGCGCCACCGTCGTCAAGAACCTCTTCCCCGGCGGCGAGGATCCCATCGGGCAGGTCATCCGCATCGGCAAGCTCCCCTTCGAGATCGTAGGCGTCCTGGAGTCCAAGGGCGCCGGCATGATGGGCGACCAGGACGACGTCGTCGTCGCTCCCTACACCACCGTGATGCGCAAGCTCATGGGACGCGACCGGATCTCCAACCTGCTGGTGAGCGCGCGGGAAGGGCGGTCCCAGCTGGCCGAGGACGAGATCAAGGCCCTGCTCCGCCAGCGCCTGCGCGTGGCCGACAAGGACGAGTCCCCCTTCACCATCCGCAAGCAGGACGACCTGGTGAAGATGATGAGCCAGCAGGCCGACGTGTTGACCCTCTTCCTGGCCCTGGCGGCGGCCATCAGCCTGGTGGTGGGCGGCATCGGCATCTCGAACATCATGCTGGTGTCGGTCACCGAGCGCACCCGCGAGATCGGCGTGCGGCGCGCCATCGGGGCCCTGCGGCGCGCGATCCTGCTGCAGTTCCTCACGGAGGCGGTGGTGATGTCCATCCTGGGCGGGGCCATCGGCATCGCCCTGGCCGGCGCGACCCTGTGGATCCTGCGCAGCGCGACCACGACGCCCGCCGTGATGGAGACCTGGGCCGTGGCCCTGGGGCTGGGCTTCAGCGCCACGGTCGGGGTGCTGGCCGGGTTCCTCCCGGCCCTGAAGGCCTCGCGGCTGGACGTCATCGACGCGCTGCGGTACGAATAGCCGACGCCTGCTCTTCCCTGGCGGGGGTGCCTGTCAGGGTTCCGATCGCGTAAACCCCGCAACGGCTCCCGACTCCCGCAAATCCTCCAGGAAGGCCATGGTGGGCCCGGCGTCCGGGATGCCCAGGTCCTCCAGCACCTCGCCCAGGGGCCGGGATGCGCCTTCCTTGAGCAGGTAGGCCGTTGCCGGGGTCAGCTCCAGGGCCTGGAAGAGGCCCTCCCGGTCGCGGCAGGCCAGGAGATGGACGATCCCCGGCGCCGGCCGGGGCGCCTCCTCCGAGGCGAGGTGCACGGCGTGGGTGTAGCAGACCAGCTGCGCCGCGGCGTCCAGCACCACCCGGGACCCGGGGCCGGGCGCGGCTGCGAGGCCCTCCGGCGCAGGCAGGTCCTCGAATCGGTACACGAGCGTCTCCATGAGTTCCCAATGGACCAGTTCCAGCAGGAAGGGCCACCGGTCCAGGCCCCAGCCGGTCCGCGCCAGCCAGCCCAGGAAGGCCGGGGCGATGTCCCGGTGGTGCGGGCTGGGGACGCAGCGGGCCTCGAGGAAGGCGTCCACGCAGGATGTCCATGCGTGCTCCTCCTCCAGCAGGGCCAGGGTGACGGGGAACATGGCCTCGATGGGGTCCACCAGGCTGGGCCGGGCCAGTTCCCGGTAGGCCAGGAGCCCCTCCCGCATCCCGTCGAAGGACTCCCCGGCGGGGGGGACGGGGTCCAGGACCAGGGCGGCCAGGGCGCGCTGGAGATGCCGGGTGCGGGACTCAGGCATGGACCGGCCCCAGGGCCTCGTCGTAGACGGCCTGGAGCGCCTCGCGCTCCGCCAGGAGCTCGGCCAGCTCCGGGATGTGGCTGTCGCGCTCCAGGAGCACCGGGACCCGCCTGCCGATGCGCTGGAGGGTCCAGCGCAGGAGTTCGGCCACGGGCGCGATGACCGGGGCGCCATGGGTGTCCACGGTGAGGGAGCCGATCTTCCGGTGGCCGGCGATGTGCATCTGCACCACCCGGTGAAGGGGCATGGATGCCAGCCACGCCCGGGGGTCGAAGCCGAAGTTGAGGGCGTTGACGTAGACGTTGTTGATGTCCAGGAGCCAGCCCACGTCCGCGCCTTCCAGCACCTCCGTGATGAACGCGGCCTCGTCCATCTCCCCCGGGCCCAGGGGCGCGTAGTAGGTGATGTTCTCGAGGGCCAGGGGCACCGGGAGCCGCGCCTGCAGGTCCCGGGCCCTGCGCACGGCATGGCGCGCCGCCTCCCGGGTGAAGGGCAGGGGGAGGAGGTCGTGCAGGTGGCTGCCGTCCACGGCCGTGAAGCACAGGTGCTCGGAGTGCCAGGGGGTGCCCGCCCGGATGAGGAACCTGCCCAGGTCCCGGAGGTACTCCGCGTCCCAGGGGTCGAAGCCCCCCAGGGACATGGCGAGCCCGTGGGTGAGCACGGGATCCCGGTCCAGCACGGCCATGGCCCACCGGTGGTGGCGCCCCCCCTCCCCGATGAGGTTCTCGGGGCAGGTCTCCCAGAAGGGGACCCCCAGTTCCGGGTCCAGGGCCGCGGCCTCCATGTGGGGACGCCTCAGGCCCAGGCCGACGCCGGTGAAGGGGGTCCGCTCCATGGCGGGCCTACGGCTTGGCCGGGGTGGGTTCCTTCTTGTCCTTGGCCTTGTGGTCCTTGCCGCAGGAGCCGTCC
>DBMS01000057.1:33848-33979 GCA_002297665.1 Holophagaceae bacterium UBA692
TCGCCCTGGGAGGCGACGCGGGTGGCGGCGATGGCGGGGGTCCCCGTCAGGAGGACGGTGCCGGCACTGAACAGGGTGGCTGCCCCGATGAGCTTGGTGATCATGTTGCCTCCTCGCGCTTGGATCCGGCC
>DBMS01000161.1 GCA_002297665.1 Holophagaceae bacterium UBA692
GGACGTACATGCGGTGGCCCTGACTGATGGGGAGAGGCAAATGCCCCCGGCACCATCTGAAGAAAAACCGCAGAACGTGAGCCCTGGGAGTATTGGCCTCCACCAGATGAACCAAGGCTTGAGCCTGGGGCCGAGTTTGGCGATGGTGTCTGCGTACTTTTGAATGTCAAACCGATAGGAAGAGTGATTTTCCACATCCATGATTAGGCTCCCTTCTGTCGGCGAAGGACGAAGGCATCCAGTTCCGACACGGCCACAAGGCGGCGCTTGCCGATTTTGACCGTGAGTAGCTGGCCATCGCGGATCAAGGCGAACACGGTTGTTCGGCCCGTGCCCAGGGCTTGGGCGGCTTCTTCTACCGAGACCAGGACGCGCTTGATGGCAGGCGTTGCGGCGACGGGCGCCGTGGGGAGAGGTTTGAGACGGGGCATCCTGACTCCTAGAAATGTGAGGTGAACGGCCTTGCACAAATCAGAGTCACACATTGCGTAGAACGTGTCGGAGCCTATAGATTCAGCCTTTTGGGACCGGAAATATTGCACCAAAAGTCCGGTTCGATATTTCTTGGATCTTTAGGACTTGACGCCGCGCAGGTATTTTCCGCTGAGCCAAGCACTATGTAATTCCTCCATCTGGGGACAGAGAGCCTCCCCATGCTCTCGGTGTTCTTGATTGCCCTCCAGGAGGGCCGGATACAACCGCTCCCATTCCTGGAACAGGGCAAGGTAGGACTTTAACCAGGGCGCCAATGCCGCCACCACCCGCGGCGCCCATGTGCAGTTCCCAGAATGCCCCGTGGCCACCCTCCATATCGCCCTCACCAACTGGGTTACAGGCCCCTCTTTGGCGCACCCGTGACGCTTCCCGGCCATCATGAGAATTTTCCGGGCCTCCAGGGTGAGCCACCCCTGGGCAAAGGCGCCGTTGTCTACCGTGTAGCTGACGGGCCCCGGGCGCTCCAAACCTCGAAAGTTGATATTGATGCTGTTGGATAGGTTCGCCATGGCTTCCAGGCGGTCCAGGAATGGCGTAGTCGGACGGAGGCCCCCATATTCTTCCCAGGGGTCAAGGTCCCGGTACCCAAGGGTGCGGAACCAGTTCGGGGCAGACTGTTGGCCCTTCAGGAAGACCTCAATGGAATGAGGGGGTGCATCCCGGAGGGCCTTGAACAGGGCCATCGCACCATCCCGAATAGCTGCATGGTCTCTGGCAACGTCGCCATACCGTTGGCCAGTTCCTTGCCGTGAAGGGGGCGAGAACGTATCCACGCCAGAGCCGCCATCGTGGGAGTTCACCATATCCTTGGCGTTTTGATCGGCTTGGTGGGCTCCTTCATCCGGTGATGGGTGGTTCCTGATCCATTGAGGGAATTGGCTGCCAGCGGGACACCCCGGTATTGCCTGGGTCGCCCCGTCCAGGTCCACGATCCGAACCTGGGTTTCCTGACCGAGCTTTAACCCCATGGCCAGCCATCGCCCATCGGGAGCCCACGAGATCCCCTCGGCGGGAAAGGCCCCGAGCCGGACCTTTTTCTTTGCTGTTCCGCTAGAGGTCAGAGTGTTCAGGTCGTACCAGCCATCATCGCGTCCGATGCAGGCGAGGCGATCCTCCACGGGGGACCAGGCCACACATGTCTTGGGCGAAGGATCGGTGGTGACCTGGCGCACGCGGGTGCCGTCGCTGCCCATGACGAATACCTGGAGAGAGCCGGCGCGATCCGAAAGGAAGGCGATCTGGGTGCCATCCGGGCTCCAGGAGGGCCCCCGGCAAATATGCCCTCCCACTTCGAGCCGCGTGGTTTTCTGGGACATGGGATCCAACAGGAAAATCGCCGAATCGCCCTTCCGGTCATTTTGCACAAAGGCGAGCCGTTTGCCGTCCGGCGCCCAGGCCAGGTCGGAAATTCCGAGGCCGGCCCCATGGTCGCGAGGGTGGAGCCGTTTGAGAGGGCCCCTGGCCTGGGTCTGGCCCCAGATTTCGGGCGGGCCCCCTTTGTAGGTCACCAAGGCCAGTTTCCCGTCGGGGGAAAGGGCCGGGTACGCGGTCAGACTTCCGAAGTTCGTAAGTTGACGAAGGTTTCGCCCGTCCCTGTCCAGCCCATAGATCTCCTTGATGCCAGGCGCTTTCTGGTGGACGAAAACGAGGGTCGAATCGGCGCAGCCGGGAATTCCCGTGACTCTGCCCACCAGCAGGTCCGCAAGACGATGGGCCATGCGATGGACAGCCTTGAGTTCGCCGACGAAGAGCTTTTTCATCAGGACGGACTGGACCCCCAGGGCGACGCATTCGCCCTCCAGCATGATCTTCCCGCGGCTGGCAGGGCGGTGCAGGGTGCGCAGGAGGAGGTCGGCCCCCGCCTCCCGCCAGTGTCTGAACGTGGGGTCGTCGGGACCGGTCCCGGGTTTCGCCGGGCCAAGCAAACGGAAGGCTTGGGAATGGGTCAGGTCCTGGATCAGAGCCGTTTCAAATTCCTTGGCCCAGGTGGGAGGGTTCGTCCCCTCCAGGTGGGGCGGGAGGAAGACCAGGGTGGGGAGGTTCGGGAGGCGCAGGCCCTTCGGCCCGCTGTCCTCGGCGGGGGCGCTGAGACTTCCTGCGGTCAGGACGAAGGTGATGA
>DBMS01000178.1:0-492 GCA_002297665.1 Holophagaceae bacterium UBA692
CCGCCGCCTGGGCCGCGCCCCTCAAGCTGGCCTCCCCCCGGGCGGAATTCCAGGTGCTGGCCTCGGGCCGCGTCCTGGCCACGCGCCTCCAGGAGGGCCGCCGCCTGACCCTGGACCTGGCCGGCGCCCGGGACGGCGCCCCGGTGCTGGACCTGCGCCGGGCCAAGGTGGCCCCGCACCGGGCCGAGGTGCCCTTCCTGGCCCGCGGTCCCCTGGCGCGCACCCTGGTCCTGGAAATGCGGCCCGGGACCCCCGAAGCCCTCTTCGCGTCCATCCGCGTGGCCAACCCCGGCACCCGGCCCCTTCCCCTGGAGGAGGTGCGGGTCCTGACCGCGCACCTGGCTCCGGGGCGCCTCACCGCCTTCCAGGGGGCCAGCGTGGGCTGGGGCGAGGACGAGGTGTCCGAGCCCAGGCCCGGCGCCCGCCCCAACCGCATGGGCGCCATGAACGCCGAGGGCCTGGGCGGGGGCATCCCCGTCACCGCGTTCTGGG
>DBMS01000178.1:604-5433 GCA_002297665.1 Holophagaceae bacterium UBA692
CCCTGGGGCTACCTGTCGGTGCACGCCGGGGACTTCTACGACCCCCTGCGGCTCTGGTCCACGCTCATGGGCGCCCAGGGCTGGCACCCCGCCGTGCCGCCCCCTTCGGCCTTCGAGGCCACCTGGTGCAGCTGGGGCTACGGCTTCGACATCACCCCCGCGCAGATGCTGGGGGCGCTGCCCAAGCTCAAGGACCTGGGCCTCGCCTGGGCCACCCTCGACGACCGCTGGTTCGACGCGTACGGCGACTGGAACCCCCGGCCCGACACCTTCCCCGGGACGTCCATGAAGGACATGGTGGACCGGTTCCACCGGGCCGGCGTGAAGGTGCAGCTCTGGTGGCTGCCCATCGGCGCCGAGATCGCCAACGGCAAGGGCGAGTCCCACCGCTACCGGCAATCAGACGTGGTGCGCGACCACCCCGAATGGCTGGTGCTGGACCCCTCGGGCCGGCCCGCCACCATGGTCCGGTCCCTGGCCGTGCTGGATCCGTCCCTGCCCGAGGTGCGGGCCTACTTCCGGGACATGGCCGTGCGGTTCATCCGGGACTTCGGCTTCGACGGCTTCAAGATGGACAACATCTTCGCCATCCCCCCCTGCCACAACCCCCTGCACCGCCATGCCTCCCCCGAGGAATCCACCCGGGCCGCGGCCGAGGTCTACCGCGAGATCCTGGCGGCCACCCACGCCCTGAAGCCCGAGGCCGTGATCCAGATCTGCCCCTGCGGCACCCTGCCCTCCGCGGACTGGCTGCCCTGGATGGACCAGGGCGTCACCGCCGATCCCGTGGGAGCCGCGCAGGTGCGCCGGCGCATCAAGATCCTCAAGGCCCTCCTGGGCCCCGCTTCCGCCGTTTCCGGCGACCACGTGGAACTCAGCGCCATGACCCGGGAGGGCCATCCGGACTGGTTCGAGACCGGCGAGGACTTCGCGTCCACCCTGGGCGCCGGCGGCGTGGTGAGCACCAAGTTCACGTGGCCCCCCACGGGCGTCGTGCCCCCCTCCGGCCCCGTGGACCTCACCCCCGCCCGGGAGGCGCTGTGGCGGAAATGGCTCGGCCTCTACGACCGCAAGCGCCTTTCCAGCGGGACCTTCCTGAACCTCTACACCCTGGGCGTGGACGCGCCCGAAGGCTACGCCGTGGCCAAGGACGGCGTAATGAACTACGCCTTCTACGCCCAGGGGCCCTGGAGGGGCGAAGTGGAGCTGCGCGGCCTGCGGCCCGGCACCTACCGGGTGCGGGACTACGCCGAGGGCCGGGACCTGGGCTCCGTCACCGCCGCGCCGGGAAAGGCCCCCCGCCTTCCGGCCGCGTTCACCGATCACCTTCTCCTCGAGGTCGCCCCATGAACCCAACCGCCCTCCTCCTCGCCCTCGCCTCCACCCTGGCGGCCCAGGCCCCCGACCAGCTCCTCCTCAAGGACTACCGCCCCCGCTCCATCTACAAGGTTCCCGTCACCCGCGTGGAGAAGGCCATGTTCCCCGTGGTGGACATGCATTCCCACGCCTACGCGGAAACCGACGCCCAGGCCGCGGAATGGGCCGCCACCATGGACCGGTGCGGCATCGAGCGCACCGTGGTGCTGGTCACCGAGCCGGGGAAGGCCTTCGACGAGGCCGTGCGGCGCTACGGGAAGTTCCCCCGCCACTTCCAGCTCTGGTGCGGCCTCGATCTCTCCGGCTTCGACCAGCCCGGCTTCGCCGCGGCCGCCGTGGCCGAGCTCCGGCGGTGCCGGAAGGCCGGGGCCATGGGCGTGGGCGAGATCACGGACAAGGGGGGCGGGCTCGCCGGGAACAAGGGCGGCATGCACCTGGACGACCCCCGCATGGACCCCATCCTCGAAGCCTGCGCCGACCTGGGCCTGCCCTTCAACATCCACGTGGGTGAGGACCAGTGGATGTACGAGCCCGCGGACCGCACCAACGATGGCCTCATGAACGCCTTCACGTGGAAGATCGCCGATTCGCCCGCCATCCTCCGCCACGACGCGGTGGTGGCGACCCTGGACCGGGCCGCGGCGCGCCACCCCAGGACCACCTTCATCGCCTGCCACTTCGCCAACTGCAGCAGCGACCTCGCCCTCCTCGGGTCCATGCTGGACCGCCACCCCAACCTCTACGCGGACATCAGCGCCCGCTACGCCGAGACCTCCCCCGTGCCCCGGGCCACCGCGAAATTCATCGCGAAGTACCAGGACCGGCTGATGTACGGCACCGACATGGGCATGGACGCGGGCATGTACGGGATCACCTTCCGCATCCTGGAAACCCAGGACGAGCACTTCTACGAGGTCGACCAGTTCGGCTACCACTGGCCCCTGTACGGGCTCGGCCTGGACGCCGGGATCCTCAGGAAGCTGTACCGGGACAACGCCCTCGCGCTCATGAAGCGCGTCGGGCGGCCCTGAGATGGGCTTCTCCCGGCTCCTCCTCACGGCCCTCCTCGCCGCGGGCCCCGCCTTCGCCCAGGCCCCCTCCGGCCCGCGCATCCAGACGCCCCTCCTGCGGGTGGAATTCGACGGCCGGCTCAGGAGCCGGGTCATCGCCCGCGAAGGTGACCGGGAGACGCCCCTGGGCCCCTTCACGGCCGCCGACGGCCTCCTGGGCGTCCGCACCGCCTTCCACCTGGTCTCCAGCCGCACCGAACCCGTCGCCGACGTCTTCGGGAAGGGCGAGCGCCTGGTGCTGGAAGGCGCCTCCGGCCCGCTTCGCACCACCGTCTCCGTCACCGTCTATCCCGCCTACCCGGCCCTGGCCTTCTTCGACGTGGACTACGTCAACGGCGGCGCCGCCGCCCTCCCCCACAAGGGCTGGACCCGGAACGCCTACGTCCTGGATGCCGTCAAGGCCGTGCCCGGGCCGGCCTGGTGGTCCTATCAGTGCGGGTCCTATTCCAACCGCCCCAACTGGATCGTGCCCCTGCGCCCGGGGTTCCGCCAGCGCAACTTCCTGGGCATGAACGCCACCGACTACGGGGGCGGCACCCCCGTGGCGGACGTGTGGAACCGCGAGGTGGGCCTGGGCGTCGGCCACCTGGGCACCGCCCCGGAGGCTTTGTCCCTGCCCGTGGCCATGGGCCGGGACGGGCGGGTCCAGGTGGGGATCCGCCTGGACCGGGCCGGGTCCCTGGCGCCCGGCGAAACCCTGCGCGGGCCCCGCACGTTCCTGTCGGTGCATCGGGGGGACTGCTTCGAGACCCTCGCCTCGTACCGCCGCCTCATGGCGCTCCAGGGCCTCGCCATGGCCGAAGCGCCCGCCAGCGCCTTCGAGCCCATGTGGTGCGCCTGGGGGTACGGCAGGACCATGACGCCCGCCCAGATCTACGGAACCCTGCCCACCGCCAAACGCCTCGGCTTCAAGTGGGTCACCGTGGATGACGGCTGGCAGGACAACTACGCGGACTGGCTCCTGGATCCCCGCAAGTTCCCCCGCGGCGACGCCGACATGAAGGCCATCGTGGACCGCGTCCACGCCGACGGCTTCCGGGCGCAGGTCTGGTGGGCGCCCCTCATGGGCCAGCGCGGCAGCCGGCTCATGCGCGAGCACCCGGAGCAGGCCCTGCTGAACCCCGACGGCTCCCGCCGGAAGATCTCCTGGTGGCCGACGTTCTACCTGTGCCCCGCCGATCCCGCCGTCATCGAGCAGACCCGGGCCCTGGTGCGAAAGCTGGTGGGCGAATGGGGTTTCGACGGCCTGAAGCTGGACGGCCAGTACCTCAACGGCATCCCCCCCTGCCACAACCCCGCCCACCACCACGCCAGCCCCGACGACGCCTCCCGCGCCATTCCCGCCTACATCCGCATGATCACCGAAACCGCCCGGGCCCTGAAGCCCGACGTGCTGGTGGAGTTCTGCCCCTGCGGCACCTCCTACGCCTTCCACACCATGCCCGGCTACACCATGGCCGTGGCGTCCGACCCCAAAGACTCCTATCAGGTGCGCACCAAGGGCAAGGTCCTGAAGGCGCTCATGGGCGACGGCGCCGCCTACTTCGGCGACCACGTCGAGCTCAGCGACCGCGCTTCCGATTTCGCGTCCACGCTGGCGGTGGGCGGCGTGGTGGGCTCCCAGTTCGTGCTGCCCTCCCTGGCCCCCAAGCGGAGCACCTCCGACCTCACCCCCGAGAGGGCCCTGGATTTCCAGAAATGGGTGGGCCTCTACTCGCGCCTCATGCTGTCCCGGGGCGAATACCTGGGTTCCCTCTACGACCTGGGCTTCGACCTGCCCGAAGCCCATGCCATCCGCAAGGGCGACGCCCGGTACTACGGGTTCTTCGCGCGCGCCTGGGACGGGGCCGTGGAACTGCGCGGCCTGGAAGCGAAAACCTACCGGATCATCGACTACGAGAACGGCCGGGACCTGGGCCCGGTGACGGGCCCCACCGCACGGCTCCCGGTGGCCTTCAAGGGGCACCTGCTGCTCCAAGCGACGCCGCTCTGATGGCCCCGGACCGCTACAGGGCCAGCGACAACCCCAGCACGACCCCGTAGGCCAGTTCCAGGGCCCCCGTCCGCCTCAGCACCGGCAGCAGGTCCCTGCCCGTGGCGCCGCCCAGGACCGCCTTCAGGGGCCCGAACGCCAGCGGCGCCACCAGGAACGTGAGCGCCGCCCAGGGGCGCGCCAGGACCGCGGGCACCAGGGCCACGGCCGCGGCGGCCAGCAGCGCGGCGTACAGCCTGCGGGTGCCGGCGTCCCCCAGCTTCACGGCCAGGGTCCGCTTCCCGGAGGCGGCGTCCGTGGGGATGTCCCGGAGGTTGTTGGCCACCAGGATGGCGCAGGCCAGCGCCCCCACGCCCACCGCGGCGCAGCCCGCGGGCAGGGACAGGCGC
>DBMS01000178.1:5451-5635 GCA_002297665.1 Holophagaceae bacterium UBA692
CCAGGCCGAAGAAGACGAACACGAACACCTCACCCAGGCCCCGGTAGCCGTAGGGCCTGCGGCCACCGGTGTAGAACCACGCGGCGGGAAGGCACGCGGCGCCCACCCCCAGCAGCCACCACGCCCCGCACAGGGCCACCAGCGCCAGCCCCGCCGCCGCGGCGACGCCGAAGGAGGCCAGGGC
>DBMS01000014.1 GCA_002297665.1 Holophagaceae bacterium UBA692
CACGTGTGGGTCGACTTCCGCGGCGTGCGCGACGCCTCCGCGGCGGCCGCGGGCATCGACTACGCCGAGGAGACCCGCCGGGCCACCCTGGCCCAGCGCGCGTACGCACAAGCCAACCCCGGCAACTGGAAGGGCTACGGGCCCAACCTCTGGGGCATCTCGGCCTGCGACGGGCCCGCCGACGCCGTCCACACCGTGGACGGGGTCCGTCGCACCTTCCTCACCTACGCCGCCCGGGGCGTTGCCGCCAACGGCATCCTGGACGACGGCACCATCACCCCCAACGCGGCCGCGGGCTCCCTGCCCTTCACGCCGGAGATCTCCCTGCCGGCCCTGCAGGAGATGCGCCGCCGCTTCGGGGACAGCCTCTTCTCCACCTACGGCTTCCTGGACGCCTTCAACGAGACGTTCCCCGCGGGGGCCCCGGCCCATCACGGGCGCACCGTGCCCGGCCTGGGCTGGGTGGACACCGACTACCTGGGCATCGACCAGGGCCTGATCCTGGGCATGGTCGAGAACCACCGCTCGGGGCTGGTGTGGAGCCTCATGCGCAAGGACCCCACCCTCGTGCTCGGCATGCGCCGGGCCGGGTTCAAGGGCGGATGGCTCGAAGCCACCGCGGCGAAAAAGCCATGACCGGGCGCTTCCGCGGACTCCTCCTGGCGCTGGCGGCCGGGGCGGCCCTGGCCGCGCCGCCTCTCGTCCTTGACCGTTTCGAAACCGTCCAGGCCTGGAAGGCGGCCCCATCCGACGGGGTGCTTCTGGCCCTTGGCGGCTCCGGCAGCCTGCGCATGGACTTCGACTTCCAGGGCCGGGGCGGCTACGCCGCCGCGCGCCGGACCCTGCCCCTCACCCTGCCCCCCAACTACGAGATCACCTTCGAGGTGCGCGGGGACTGCCCCCCCGAGAACCTGGAGTTCAAGCTGGTTGACCCTTCCGGGGAGAACGTCTGGTGGGTGCGCAAGCCCGCCTTCGCCTTTCCCCGCGCCTGGACCCGGGTGGTCCTGAAGAAGCGCCACGTGACCTTCGCGTGGGGTCCCGGCGGGGCCGACCCCGCCCGCATCGGGTCCATCGAGTGGTGCGTCACCGCCGGATCCGGAGGCAAGGGCCACGCCGAGTTCCGCGACCTGGCCATCCGGGAGCTGCCCCCGGAGGTGCCCTACGACCGCACGCCGGAGGTCACCCGGGGCGCCGGCTGGCGCCAGCTGGACTTCCGGGTTCCCCGGGAGTTCGGCGGGGTCCGCATCGGCTGGGCGGACCCGGGCCCCCGCGATTTCCGGGTCCTGACCTCGCCGGACGGTTCCGCCTGGACCCCCCTGGCCGAGGTGCGCGGGGCGGCGGGCGCCGAGAACCGCCTGCTCCTCCCGGAAACGGAAACGCGCTTCCTGCGCGTGGAGGGGGGCAGCCCTGCCTCCCTGGACGTGGAGCCCCTGGCCTTCGGCGCGTCCTGGAACGCGGCCTTCGAGGCCATCGCCCGCACCGCCCCGCGGGGCGACTACCCCCGGGCCTACCTGGGCGAGCAGACCTACTGGACCCTGGTGGGCGTGGACGGCGGACGGGACTCGGCCCTCATGGGCGAGGACGGGACCCTGGAGGCGGGGACCGGCGGGCCTTCCGTCGAGCCCTTCCTGTGGAGCGGCGGCCGGCTCCTGGGCTGGGCCCAGGCTGAGTGCGCCCAGTCGCTGGAGCGGGGCGCCCTGCCCATCCCCACCGTCACCCGGAGCCACGGCGACCTGACCCTGGCCGTCACCGCCTTCGGGGCGGGAACGCCCGCGGCGCCCGTCATCCGGGCCCGGTACCGCCTCCATGCGGCCAACCGGCCCTGGAAAGGCGCCCTGTTCCTGGCCGTGCGCCCCTTCCAGGTGAACCCGCCCCTGCAGTTCCTGGGCATCCCCGGAGGCACGTCGGAGATCCGCGCCCTGGCCTTCGGACCGGATTCGGCCACCGCCGGCGGCCGGCTCCTGCTGCGGTCTGCCACCCGCCCCTCGGGGTCCGGCGCGGCCGGGTTCCACGGGGGATCCATCGTGGACTTCCTCCGCCGGGGCGAGCTGCCTCCTGCCACGGCCGTGGACGACCCCGCCGGGCACGCCTCGGGGGCCTTCCGGTACGACCTGGAACTCGCACCGGGCGAGACCCGGGACGTGCTGGTGGACCTGCCCCTGGGCGAGGCCGGCCCGCGGCCCCCCTTCGAGGCCGACCTGGCCGCCGCCGCCGCGACCTGGGAGGAGAAGCTGGGACGGGTGCGCATCGACCTCCCCGAACCCGGCGCTTCCGATACGCTTCGCACCTGCCTGGCGCACATCCTCATCAGCCGCAAGGGCCCGGCGCTCCGGCCCGGCACCCGCTCCTACGCGCGGTCCTGGATCCGCGACGGGGCCATGATGGCCGCGGCCCTGCTGCGCCTGGGCCATGACCGGGAGGTCCGGGAGTACATCGAATGGTACGCCCCGTTCCTCTTCCCCAACGGCAAGGTCCCCTGCGTGGTGGACGACCGCGGCGCCGACCCCGTCCCCGAGAACGACAGCCCGGGCGAATTCATCCACCTGCTGGCCGAGTACGGGCGCTTTTCCGGGGACCGGGCCTTCCTGGCCAAGGTGTGGCCCCAGGGCCGGCGCGCCGCGGACTACCTGGAGAGCATCCTGGAGAAGGACGGCCTGGTGCCCGCCTCCATCAGCCACGAGGGCTACTCCGCCAAGCCCATGCACAGCTACTGGGACGGTTTCTGGTCCCTGCGCGGCTTCAAGGACGCGGCGTGGATCTGCGCCGAACTGGGGGACGCGGCCTCGGCCTCGCATTTCGCCGCCCTGGCGCGGCGGTTCCGCGCCGACCTGCTGGCTTCGCTGAAGGCGACCATGGCCCGCGGAGGCATCCCGTGGCTTCCGGGGTGCGCCGAGCTGGCCGACTTCGACGCCACGTCCACCACCGTGGCCCTCATGCCGGGAGGGGAGCTGCCCTTCCTGCCCAGGCCGGCCCTGGAAGCCACCTTCGGGGAGTTCTGGCGGCGGTTCCAGGAGCGGCGCAAGGGCGGCGCCCCCGAGGACCGCTACACCCCCTACGAGACCCGCATCATCGGCGCCTGCGCCCACCTGGGCTGGGCGGACCGCGCCCGCGACCTGCTCGCGGCCTACCTGGAGGACCGGCGCCCCCTGGCCTGGAACCAGTGGCCCGAAGTGGTCCAGCGCGGCCTGCGCAGCCCGGTCTACCTGGGCGACCTTCCCCACGCGTGGGTGGGTTCGGACTACATCCGATCCCTCCTGGCCCTCCTGGTGCTGGAGCAGGAGGAGGCCGGCGCGCTGGAACTGGGCGCCGGGGTTCCCGAGGCCTGGTTCCGGAAGGGTTTCGGCCTGGCGGGCCTGAGGGTGCCCGGAGGCGAGCTGGGATTCTCGGCCCGGGCCGAGGGGACGCGGGTCACCTACGTCCTGTCCGGAACGGCGCCCTGCCCTCCGGGGGGGCTCGTCCTGCGCTGGCCCCTGGCGGGGTCGTTCCGCCGGGCGACGGTGGACGGGAAGGCGATGGAAGGACTGTCTGGAACGAGCGTGACCCTGCGGCGGATCCCCGCCACGGTGGTGATGGAACAGTGAAAAGGAAGTCGAAGTAATGGAAAACAGCGGGCATCTTCTTGACAACGGCCGTTACCGGGTCCTTCTCACCGAGCGCGGCACCGGCTACTCGGCGTGCGGGGGCCAGGCCCTCACCCGCTGGCGGGGCGACGGCGTGGAGGATCCCGAGGGCTTCTTCATCTACCTCAAGGACCTGGACACCGGGGACCTCTGGTCCGCGGGCCTGCGCCCGGCCCGCAAGGTCCCGGACGCGGCCGGCGCCTGCTTCCAGGAGGGCAAGGCCACCCTGGTCCGCGACGACGGGGGCCTCGTCACCACCCTGGAGGTGGTGGTGCTCCCGGACCGGGACGCCGAGGCGCGCCGCCTCACCCTGGTCAACCGCACCCCCACGCCCCGGCGCATCGAGGTGACCTCGTGCCTGGAGGCCGTGCTCAACGACCGCCAGGCCGACCTGGCCCACCCCGCCTTCTCCAAGCTCTTCGTGCAGACGGAGTGGTGTCCGGAGGCCCGCGCCCTCCTGGCCCGCCGCCGTCCCCGGGGCGCCGACGAGAAGCCCCGGTGGATGTGCCATTGGCTGGCTTCCGGCCCCGAGCGCGACCTGTCCCACGCCACCGACCGCGCCGCCTTCCTGGGCCGCGGACGCACCCTGGCCGAACCCGCGGCGCTCCTGTCCACGGGACCCCTGGCGGGCACCACGGGCTCCGTCCTGGACCCGGTGCTGGCCCTGCGCTGCGTGCTCGACCTGGCCCCCGGCGCCAGCGCCTCCGTCACCCTGGGCCTGGGCTTCGCCCTGGAGCGGGAGGAGGCCCTGGACCTCTGCGCGGCCGAGGCCTCCTTCCCGGCCACCGGCGCGATCCGGTCCGTGCGGCTCCCGGAACCGGCCGCGTTCTCCCCCCGGCCCTTCCGGCCCGGCGCGCGCCCCGAGCCGGAGACGCGCCTGGACAACGGCCTGGGAGGCTTCTCCCCCGACGGACGGGAGTACGTGATCCACGTGCGCCCCGGCGCGGACGGACACCCCGTGCTGCCGCCCATGCCCTGGACCAACGTGATCGCCAACCAGGACTTCGGCTTCATCACCACCGAACGCGGCATTTCGTGTTCCTGGAACCGCAACAGCCGCCTGCACCGCCTCACCCCCTGGCACAACGACCCCGTCGCCGACCCCCTGTCGGAAACGCTCTACCTGCGGGACGAGGACAGCCGGGAATTCTGGTCCCCCACGCCGGGGCCCGCGGGGGCGGGCATCGCCTTCACCGTGCGCCACGGCTTCGGCTCCACGAGCTGGCGGAGCTCGGTGGACGGCCTGGACCAGGAGGTCACGGTCTACGCCGACCTCAAGGAGCCCCTGAAGGTCATGACCGTGCGTCTCACGAACAACGGCCCCGCGAAGCGGCGCCTCACGCTCCACTGGCATGCGCACCTGGTGCTGGACGAGACCCCGGAGCGCGCCGCCGGCCAC
Organism: Holophagaceae bacterium UBA692; assembly: GCA_002297665.1. GTDB lineage: Bacteria > Acidobacteriota > Holophagae > Holophagales > Holophagaceae > Mesoterricola. Next base: position 5,020 of record DBMS01000014.1, read on the forward strand.
GTCGAGACCCTGCGCGAGGGGGACGACCTGTTCGCGTGGAACACGGCCCCCGGCCCCTTCCACGGCCTGGTGGCCTTCGCGTCCCTGGGAGGCGACGGCGCCCTGCGCGGCGTCACCACCGACCGCGGCGCCTTCCTGGGCCGCCCGGGCAGCCCCGGGGAACCCGCCGCCGTCACCGGAGCGGGGCCCCTGGACGGCGCCACGGGACGCATGGCGGATCCCTGCTTCGCCTACCAGGTGGACGTGGAACTGGCCCCCTTCGAGACCCGCACCTGCGTCATCGTCTCCGGCGAGGCCGCGGACCTGGCCGGGGCCCGGCGCCTGGCGGGCTCACGCCCCTCCCTCGAAACCGTGCGCGAGCACTGGGAAGGGATCCTGGGGACGCTCCAGGTGGAGACGCCCGAACCGGCCCTGGATCTCATGGTCAACGGCTGGCTCCCCTACCAGAACCTGGCCTGCCGCATGTGGGGCCGCACGGCCTACTACCAGTCCGGGGGCGCCTTCGGCTACCGGGACCAGCTCCAGGACGCCGCGGGCCTCCTCTACCTGCTGCCCGACCTCACGCGCAGCCAGATCCTCCTGCACGCCGCCCACCAGTTCGTGGAGGGCGACGTGCTGCACTGGTGGCACCCCCCCATCGAACAGGGGATCCGCACGCGCTTTTCCGACGACCTCCTGTGGCTCCCCCTGGTCACGGCCCACTACCTGCGCACCACCGGCGACTGGGGCATCCTGGCCGAGACCGCGCCCTACCTCGCGGCCCGCGCCCTGGAGCCCGGGGAGGACGAAGCCTACCTGGCGCCGGCGGACTCCGGCGCCCGGGGCGACCTGTACGACCACTGCTGCCGCGCCCTGGACCTGGCCCTGGGCCGCACCGGCGCCCACGGCCTGCCGCTCATGGGCACCGGCGACTGGAACGACGGCATGAACCGGGTGGGCCGGGAGGGCCGGGGCGAGAGCGTGTGGATGGCCTTCTTCCTCCATTCGATCCTGGAGGCCTTCGCCCCCGTGTGCGAACGGCGCGGCGAGCCGGACCGCGCCCGGCGCTTCCGGGAGCGCATGGCCTCCCTCTCGGAGGCCCTGGAGCGCGCGGGCTGGGACGGCGAGTGGTACCGCCGCGCCTACTTCGACGACGGCACGCCGCTGGGCTCGGCCCGGAACCCGGAGTGCCGCATCGACTGCCTGGCCCAGGCCTGGGCCACGCTCTCGGGCGCCGTGCCCCGGGCCCGGGCCGAGCAGGCCCTGGCGGCCATGGAGGCCCATCTCGTGGACGAGGAGGCCGGCATGATCCGCCTGCTCACCCCCGCCTTCGACACCTTCCCCAACGACCCGGGCTACATCAAGGGCTACATCCCCGGCGTGCGCGAGAACGGCGGCCAGTACACCCACGGCGCGCTGTGGGCCGTGAAGGCCGTGGCCGCCTCGGGCAGGCTGGACCGCGCGGCCTCGCTCCTGGCCATGCTGAGCCCCGTCTCCCACGGGATGCGTCCCGCCACCTACCAGACCGAACCCTACGTGGTGGCCGCCGACGTCTACGGCGTGGCCCCCCACACCGGCCGCGGCGGATGGACCTGGTACACCGGGTCGGCCGGGTGGATGTACCGCGTGGCCGTTGAGGACGTGCTGGGCTTCGGCCTGGAGGGCGGCGACACCCTCCGGCTCCGCCCCGCCCTGCCCTCGGCCTGGGACCGGGCGCGCATCCGCTACCGCGACCCCCGCACCGGCGGCACGTACGACATCCGCCTGGAGCGCGCCGGGTCCGCCCCGGAGGCCAGCCTGGACGGGCGGGCCCTGCCGGCCGGCCCCGAGATCCGCGTGCCCCTGGCCGCCGGTGACCACACGATCGTCATCCGGGTGGGGGGGTGACCATGGACTTTCCCAAGGGCTTCCTCTGGGGGGTGAGCACCTCCGCCTACCAGATCGAGGGTTCCCCCCTGGCCGACGGCGCGGGGCCCAGCAACTGGCAGCGCTTCTGCGCCCCCGGAGGGGCCGGCGCCCACCTGGCGCCCCGGGGCGACCGCGCCTGCGACCACTACCGCCGCTGGCGGGAGGACGTCGCGCTGATCCGGGACCTGGGCTTCGGCTCCTACCGCTTCAGCGTCGCCTGGAGCCGGGTGATGCCCGGTGGCCGGGCCAACCCCGCGGGCCTGGACTTCTACCGGAGGCTCGCGGACGCGCTCCTGGAGGCGGGGATCCAGCCCCAGGTCACCCTCCACCACTGGGACCTCCCGGCCGAACTGGAGGACCGCGGCGGCTGGCTCGACCCCGACCTGCCCGGGCGGTTCGGGGACTTCGCGCACCTGGTGGCCTCGGCCCTGGCGGACCGGGTGCCCCTGTGGGCCACCCTCAACGAGCCCTGGGTCATGATGCACGAGGGCCACCTCACGGGTTCGCACCCCCCCTGCCACCGGGACTTCCGCGAGCTGCCGCGCGTCTCCCACAACCTGCTGCGCGCCCACGGGCTGGGGGTCCAGGCCTGCCGCGCCGCCGGGGCGCGGTCGGTGGGGCTGGTGGTCAACATCGAGCCCAAGCATCCCGCCACGGAGCGCCCCGAGGACGTGGAGGCCGCAGCCCGGGCCGACGCCTACATGAACCGCCAGTTCCTCGACCCCGTCTTCCTGGGCCGGTATCCGGAGGAACTGCCGGCCCTCTTCGGGGAGGCCTGGCCGGAATTCCCCGGGGACGACTTCAAGCTCATCCGCCAGCCCCTGGACTACCTGGGCGTCAACTACTACAGCCGCGGCATCACCCGCCACGACCCCGCGGCGCCCTTCGGCGGGTGGAGCAGCGTGCCCCACCCCACGCACCTGCGCACGGAGATGGACTGGGAGGTCTACCCCGAAGGCCTCACGGAGACCCTGCTGTGGCTGCGGGAGCGCTACGGGGAGCTTCCGCTTTACGTGAACGAGAACGGCGCCGCCTTCCCGGACCCCGACGCGGTCCCGGAAGGCGGCATCCAGGACACCCAGCGGGTGGACTATTTCCGCAGCCACATCCTGGCCGTGCGCGACGCCATGGCCCGGGGCGCCGACGTGCGCGGGTACTCGGCCTGGTCCCTCCTGGACAACTTCGAGTGGGCCCTGGGATTCGCGAAGCGCTTCGGCATCGTCCACGTGGACTACGCGACGCTGGCGCGCACCCCCAAGGCCAGCGCGCGGTTCCTTTCCGAGGTGGCGCGCTCCAACGGGGAGGTGCTGGGGTAGCCATCCGAAATCCCATCCCCGAATCCAGCTCAGCCCCCGGCGGCGGTCTTCACGAAAGTCACCCGGTCCCCGTCCGCAAGCCGCACGCCCTCCCGGCGGTGGGCCACCAGGACGCCGTTGACGGCCACGGCGGCCACCTCGGCCATGCGGTCGTAGGCCGCCCCCTGGTCCCCGAACCGGTCCCGGGCCGCCCGGAGCGCCTCCCCCACCGTCCGGGGGCCTTCCAAGGGGATCGCGCGGGTTCCCAGGAGCTTGGCCATGTCGTAGGTCAGTTCCACGGTGACGGTCATACGCGCACCTTGAGCCGCTTGAGGGTCCGGGGAAGGGGCACGCCGTGCGCGTCCCAGCCGCGGATCTCGTAGTACCGAGGCAGGAGCTCGGCCAGGGGATGCCCCGAGGTCATGTGCTTGAAGAGCGGCTCGTTGAGGATCCGGTCCGGCAGGGTGTCGTCGGCTCCGGTCAGGCCCTCCCGCAGGTTGTACATGCGCTCCAGGTTGAAGATCCGCGCGCCGATCTCCTGCAGGTGGCCGGGGGTGAAGCGCATGCCGGTGACGCGGGACAGCCACGTGTCCAGCCAGGTGGCCTGGAAGAGCTTGGCGCCCATGATGAGGCGGTAGGCGGGCCCGCTGTTCTCGAAGAGCACCCGGGCCAGCCGGTGCATCCAGCCTCCGGGCTTGAGGGCGTGCACGTGCCTGGGCACCAGCCCGTACGTCGTGAAGACGCACAGCACCATGGAGTTCACCGCGCAGGCCAGGTTCTGCTGCACCACGGGGATCTCGGCCTTGAGCTTGAGGTTCTGGGGGTTGATGGTCAGGGGGCCGGTGCTCTCGAAGTACATGCTGGCCCCCTGCACGTGGCAGCCGCCGCGGTTGGTGGTGGCGTATTCCACCCCCTGGGCGAACGAGCCCCGGGGATCGTAGGCGGAGAGCTCCAGGCCCTTGACGTGCATGGCGAATTCCTTGCCGCCGAACTTCCGGCTCATGCGCCGCGTGCCCTCCGCCAGCTCATCGCCCAACCCGCGCCGGTGGGCGATGGCGTCGATCATCTCCGCCACCCCCTCGGGGTTGCCGAAGGCCAGGCCCGTGGCGAGCATCCCGCGCTCCTGGAGCTCCATGGCGAACCCCAGGGTCACCCCCAGGCTGATGGTGTCCAGGCCCAGGTCGTCGGCCATCCAGTTCCACCGGTTCACCAGGGCCAGGTCGGTGATGCCCAGGTTGGTGCCCATCATCCCGGCCGTTTCGTACTCGGGCCCCTTGACCCGCCCGGCCCCGGGCACCTCCACCTCCCGGCCGCAGGCCACGGGGCAGTGCAGGCAGCTGGAGCGCACCCCCACCAGGCCGTGGTCCTCGAGGTATTCGCCCGACAGGCCCATGGCATCGGGGTGGTGCCCCGCCTGGAAGTTGCGGGTGGGGAGCATGTTGCGGCCGTTGGTGGTGTTGACGATCCCCAGGGTCCCGAACCTGCGCAGCTTCTCGCCCAGCACCGGATGCCCCTTGAAGACCTGCCGCACCCACTGGGTGTATTTCTTGAACCCCGCCTCGTCCTCCATCTCGAGCTTGCGGGTGCCCTGGGCGGAAAGGGCCTTGAGGCCCTTGGAGCCCATGACCGCCCCCACGCCGCAGCGCCCCGCGATGCGGGCGTCGGAGACGATGCCGGCGTAGAGGACCTTGTTCTCCCCCGCGGGCCCGATGACCGCGTGGTGCATGCCCTTGCCCAGGGCCTTCTGGGTGGCCTCCGTGCCCAGTCCCCAGAGCTCCGACGCGTCCAGGAACCGCACCGCGTCCGCGTCGCCGTCGATCTCCACGCGCACCGGCAACTCCGACCGCCCCTGCACCACCACCACGTCGATGCCCGCCTTCTTCAGGCCGAAGGCGAAGGACCCGCCGCAGGCCGAGCTCCCGATGCCCCCGGTCAGGGGGCTCTTGCACACCACCGCGAACCGGTTGGACTGGGGCGCCAGGGACCCGTTGAGCGGTCCGGTGGCGAATATCAGCGGGTTCTCCGGCCCCAGCGGGTCGATGCCGGGCTGGGTCAGGTCGTAGAGCAGCCGCGTGCCGTACCCCTTGCCGCCCAGGTAGAGGCGGGCGATGGCCTCGTCCAGGGGCTTGAAGGCGAAGGTGCGGGCCCCCAGGTCGAGCTCCAGCACGCGCCCGGCGAATCCCTTGATCACATGTCCCTCCCGGTCCCCGGCATGGCGACCGAAGTATAGCCCAAGGCGCGGACGGGGCATCATCGCCCCAGGGCGAAGGCGAGCCGGCGGAACGTCCCGGCCAGCCAGGCCCGGAGGCCCCCCAGGCCCAGGGTGTCCCACGGCGTTCCGCTGGCCTGCTCCAGCAGCCGGAGATCCTGGCCGGAGAGTTCCAGCCGCGCGGCGCGCACCAGGCTGGCCAGTTGCTCGTGGCTGGTGGCGCTGGCGATGGGCGCGGTCACCCCTTCCCGCGTCAGGAGCCAGGCCAGCGCCACCTCCCCGGGCCGGGCGCCAAGGCGGTCCGCCACCTGGTCCAGGGCGCCCAGGATGCGCTGGCCCCGCCCGCCCAGGAAGCGCGCCAGGTCCGCGCCCCGGGGGCTCTTGTCCAGGTCCGCCCGGGAGCGGTATTTGCCGGTGAGAAAGCCCCGCGCCAGGCCGCTGTGGGCCAGGACGCCCAGGCCTTCGCGCACCGCCAGGCGCCGCAGCCCGCCCTCGAAGCCGGTGCGGCTGCAGAGGTTGTACTCGGGTTGCAGGGTCTGGTAGGCGGGCAGGCCCAGGGCCCGCGCCGCCTTCAGGGACGCCTCCACCTGGGCGGCATGCATGTTCGAGCATCCGATGGCCCGGACCTTTCCCGCCGACATCAGGTTCGCGAAGGCGCCCAGGGTCTCCCCCGGCGCGGTGGCCGGATCCGGCCAGTGGGCCTGGTACAGGTCGATGCGGTCGGTCTGCAGCCGCGCCAGGGAGTCCTCCGCCGCCCGGGCGATCCAGGCGGCCGACAGGCCCCGGCGCCCGTCGCGGAAGTCGCCCCCCACCTTCGTGAACACCAGCACCCGCTCGCGCATGCCCGGGCGGGCCCGCAGCCACCGGCCGAGGATGCCCTCGGACTCCCCGCCCCGGTTGCCTGCCGCCCAGACGGAATAGATGTCGGCCGTGTCGATGGCGTTGAAACCCGCGTCGACGAACGCGTCGAGCAGCCCGAAGCTGGTCCGCTCGTCGATGGTCCACCCGAACACATTGGACCCCAGGACCAGCGGCGCCACCCTCAGCCCCGTGGACCCGAGGGGCCGCATGCCGGGGCCGGAGGTCCCCGAAGCCGGTTGGGTCGCGTTGGGGGCCTGGGTGGAAATCATGCGGAATCCCCGGGAAGGTGGTCCCATGATCCCACGGCCTGAATCCCGGCCCATCAATTGTTCCCGCACGGGCCCGCTGCCCGCCCAACCGATGGACCCTGCGCCCCCGATGCGGGAAGATGGGTCCAATGGATGGGAATCCGCATGGAAAACGCAGCACAAGACACCCGCACGATCCTGATTCAATCGGCCCTGGCCTGCTTCGCGGAGCGCGGGTTCGACGGCACGAGCACGCGGATGATCGCGGACCATGCCCAGCGCCCCCTGTCGCTGCTGGCCCACTATTTCCGGAACAAGGAAGGCATGTATTTTGAAGTCTTCAAGTTCCTGTTCGAGACGAAATTGATGCAAAAGGGCAAGCCGCCCATTCCCGAAGGCGGTTTCACCCCCCGGGACAAGCAGGACGCCATCCGCATCCTCCGGGAACTGATCCACGACCTTTTCGCCGATATCGCGCGGGACCCCAGGAACCAGGATCCCCTCCATGAGTGCGGATCCCGGCTCTGGCTCCAGGAGGTCCGCTCCCCGCGGGAGTGCCTGCGGCCGCTGTTCATCAAGTACATCGGCCCCGTGACCGCGACCATGAAGGCCTGCGTCCAGACCCTGCGTCCCGACCTGACCGAAGGCGAGGTCCTCTTCACCGGGGCCTCCATCATGGGGATGATGACGGGCCACGGCTCCATGGCGGGCCTGAACCGGGTGGTCTGGGGCGAGAACGTAACCCCCGCCAGCCAGTTCGCGGCCTGCGAACGCCTGGTGGACCTGGCCCTGGGCGGGCTCATGGGCGGCCAGCGGCTGGACTAGCCGTCCCGGCCGGCGGGAAGAAGACGGGCATCGGGTGGCCTTGGCCGTCTGGCCGGGCGAGGTCGAACGTCCGATTCAAACTTCACGCTTCCCCCTCGGGGGTGTGTCACGAAACCCTTACATTCGTGACAGAATCGTCATCAAAATATGACAAATATACCCCTTGCGGAAGTTTGGCAAAGGACGGATCCTGAATCATCAATTTGAACAACTGACCGATTAACCCCATCGCACGCTTTCAGCGCCCCCGCCCCAAGCCGTCCGTCCGGCCCCAGGAGCCCGCCATGACGCAACGCCTCGTAACCTTCACCTTCCACGTGCCGCCCAAGGACATCAGCCCCCTCCGGATGCGGGGCCACCAGGACCTGCTCCGGGAAGGGGAAGGACGCGGCCTCTTCCGCCTGCTGGGAGCGGCGGACGGGGACGCGGCTCCCATCGCCCTGGCGCCCGCGGGCACCGGCGCGGCCCTCATCGCCTTCCTGGCCCAGGACCCCCTGCTGGCCGGGGGCATGGCCAGCTATCACTTCACCGGGTGCGGAAGGCGCGAAGCGTCGGCCACCCCCTGGGGGCGGCTCCGCAAAGGCGCCTGACCGTGCCCCCCCGGCCCGGGGTCCTGGCCCTGGCCGCGGGGCTCGCCCTGGGAGCCCAGGACCTGGATACGGGGCCCGCCCCCACCCGGGAGATGTTCCCCCTGTACCTCAGCACCCTGGCCTACCAGCCGGTGGCCCCGGCGCCCCTGGGCCGCGGACGCTGGCGGGTGGACCTGGACCACATGCGGGCCAACACCTTCGAATTCTCGGACGTCTTCAAGAACGTCCCGCCCGGCGAGCCTCCGGGACGGATCATCGTGTCCCGGGAGCGCGCCGGGGCCACCGCCGCCGCCCACCCGGAGATGCCCGTCCTGTTCTACTTCGACGACGAGGTGCAGCGGACCTCCCTGCGGGTCCGGGTGGGTCTCTCCGAACGCACGGACGCCTGGGTGGAAATCCCCTTCGTCAGCCACGGCGGGGGGGACCTGGACGGGGCGATCGAGGGGTTCCACGCCCTGGGGTTCAAGCAGTTCGGCCGGGACCGGATCCGCCAGGACCAGATGACCTTGGCCGTCATGACCTACGGCCGGCTGGCGTTCTTCACGGACCAGCCCCTGCGCACCCGGGCCCAGGACCCCACCTTCGGGATGGTGCACCGGTTCCTCGCCCGGCCCGGCCTGGACGTTTCCTTCCAGGTGACCCTGAAGCCCCCGGTCACCACCCTCTACGGCACCTTCCGCTCCGGGTGGGACCACGGCCTGGGCCTGGCGGCCCGGTGGCAGGCCGCGCCGGACCACGTCCTCCATGGGGGCTTTGGCCTCATCCGCCGGCCCCGGGGCACGCTGGCGTTCTCGAACCTTCCCTTTGGCCGTATGTCCGGCGGCTGGGGCGGTCACGGCACCTGGGAATACCGGCGCTGGAAACGGCTCCGCCCCTTCATCCAGCTCTACGCCCAGAGCGGCTTCCTGCCGCCGCAGCCCCACCAGAAGCTCCACCGCCCCAGCCTGCAGCACGACCTGGGGTGCCACTGGCTCCTGCCCGGCAACGCCGCGCTCACCTTCCGGTACCTCAACAACATCACCCACAACGAGAACACCGCGGACATGGGCCTGGGCCTCAGCCTCTCGGCCGCCTTCTGAATCCCGGGCGACATGAATCAATCGTTCGTATGAACAACGGGCCGCTCCGGGCCCCCCGGTGGTCAATCCGGGGCCCAACCTGAAAATTCCAATTTGTGGTTCCAGGGTGAAAGCGCGAGAGAAGTTTCTTGTTTTGCTTGGACGATCGAACTATTCTCTAAATCGGTCGTACGACCGATTAGGTGATCCGCCATGAGCGCATCCATACCCACAACCTGCCCCGACACCCGGGATTCCCTCCTGCAAGCGGCCCTGGCCTGCTTCGCCAAATACGGCTACGACGCCACATCAATCCGCCTCATCGCCTCCATGGCCGGGAAGAACTCCTCCCTCATCTCCTACTATTTCAAGAGCAAGGAAGGCCTCTACCGGGAGGTCTTCAAGCACCTGCTGCTCCGCTTCCAGGGCTGCGAGCCCGAGGAGCCCTCCGCCTCGTCGCCGGCGGACCCCCGGGAGCGCCTCAATCACCACTTCCGGCGCCTCCTGCGCCAGGTGGAGGAGCACCTGCGCTCCCAGGATCCGCTGCAGCGGCAGGCCGCCTGGCTTTTCATGGCCGAACTGCACTGCCCCAAGGACGAGGTCAAGGACCTGATCCTGGGCCGCATCGCCCCGGCGGTGGCGGAGATCCGGGCCTGCCTCCTGGCGCTCCGCCCGGATCTGACCGAGCCCGAGCTGGCCTTCTGGGGCATCACGCTACAGGGCATGTGCATGACCCATTCCCTCCACATCGAACTGAACAAACTCGTTTGGCCGGCCGCCGACACCACCCTCTCCCTGGAGGAGATGGCGGACCGGCTGACGGATTTCGCATGCAGGGGGCTCGGCGCCCCCGGACCTTTCCCCCCCGCCCCCGGCAAGCCCAAGGAGCCCATCCATGCCTAGATCCATCCGAAACCACGCGGTTCTCCTTTCCTGCGCCGCCCTGGCGGGGTTCCTGGCGACGGGCTGCTCCAAGGAGGCCCGCCCCGCCGCCACCCCCGAAGTGGCGGTGGTGACCCTGGCCCCCGAACGGGCCGTGCTAACGACCGAACTGCCCGGGCGCGTCTCCGCCCTCCTGGTGGCCGAAGTGCACCCCCAGGTGAACGGCATCATCCAGAAGCAGGTCTTCACCGAGGGCGGCCTGGTGAAGGCCGGCGACCTCCTCTACCAGATCGATCCGGGCCCCTACCAGGCCGCCCTGGATACGGCCTCGGCCGCCCTGGCCCGGGCCGAGGCCAACCTGCCCGCGGCCCGCAAGCGGGCCGAGCGGTTCAAGGACCTGGTGGCGTCCAACGCCGTGGGCCATCAGGACTACGAGGACGCCGCCGCGGCCCACAAGCAGGCCGAGGCCGAGGTGCTCGCCGGCAAGGCCGCGGTGGAGGCCGCCCGCATCAACCTGCGCTACACCCGGATCACCGCGCCCATCTCCGGACGCGCCGGGAAGTCCGCCGTGACCGCGGGCGCGCTGGCCACGGCCTACCAGGGCCCGGCCTTCACCACCATCCAGCAGCTGGACCAGGTCTTCGTGGACTCGCCCCAGTCCAGCGCCACCCTCATGGCCATGCGCAGGAACCTGGAAACCCGGCGCATCAAGGGCGGCTCAAGCGAACAGGCCAAGGTCAAGCTCCTCCTGGAGGACGGCACGCCCTACCCGAAGCCGGGCGTCCTGAAGTTCTCGGACGCGACCGTGGATCCCTCCACCGGGTCCCAGGTGCTCCGCATGGTCTTCCCCAACCCCGGGCAGGTCCTGCTGCCGGGCATGTACGTGCGGGCCATCGTGGAGGAGGGCGTGGCCGAGCAGGCCATCCTCGCCCCCCAGCAGGGCGTGACGCGCGACCCCAAGGGCAACGCCATCGCCATGGTGGTGGACGCCGCCGGCAAGGTCCAGCAGCGCACCCTCAAGGTGGACCGGGCCGTGGGCGCCAAGTGGCTGGTGCTGGAAGGCCTGGGGGCCGGCGACCGCCTGGTCCTCGAAGGGTTGCAGAAGATCAGGCCGGGCATGGCCGTCAAGGTCGTGCCCTTCACCGCAGCGTCGAAGTAGGGGAGCCGGAACCATGGTCAATTTCTTCATCGACCGGCCCATCTTCGCCTGGGTCGTTGCCATCGTCATGATGCTGGCCGGCCTCCTGGCCATCAAGACCCTGCCGGTTTCCCAGTATCCCCCCGTCGCGCCCCCGGCCATTTCGGTGGACGCCTTCTATCCCGGCGCCTCCGCCAAGACCGTGGAGAACACCGTCACCCAGATCATCGAGCAGAAGATGACGGGCCTGGACCGGCTGCTCTACATGTCGGCCAGCAGCGACTCCGCGGGCCACGGCAGCGTGACCCTCACCTTCCAGCCCGGCACCGACCCCGACGCCGCCTGGGCCAAGGTCCAGAACAAGCTCGAGCTGGCCAAGCCCCTGATGCCCCAGGTGGTCCAGCAGATGGGCGTCACGGTGTCCAAGTCCACCAAGAACATCTTCATGATCGTCTCCATCACGTCCTCCAACGGCGCCATGAACGCCGACGACCTGCGGGACTACATGGCCTCGAACATCGAGAACGTGCTCAGCCGCGTGGAGGGCGTGGGCGAGGTGAGCTCCTTCGGCACCCAGTACGCCATGCGCATCTGGCTCAACCCCGACCGCATGGTGGGCTACAAGATCACCCCCGACGACGTGCGCCAGGCCGTGAAGGCCTACAACGCCCAGATCTCGGCGGGCCAGGCCGGGGGCCTCCCGGCCGTCAAGGGCCAGCAGCTCAACGTCACCGTGAACGTGCAGGAACTCCTCCAGACCCCCGAGCAGTTCGGCGCCATCCCCTTGCGCATCAACCCGGACGGCTCCACCATCCGGCTGCGGGACGTGGCCCGCACGGAACTGGGCACCGAATCCTACGAGAGCGACACCCAGCTCAACGGGCAGCCCGCGGCGGGCATGCTGATCCGCCTGGCCTCGGGCGCCAACGCCCTGGACACCTCCAAGCTCATCAAGGCCAAGATGGACACCCTGGCCCCCTACTTCCCCGAAGGGGTGAGGGCCGAGTACCCGTACGAGACCACGCCCTTCGTGTCCGTGGCCATCAACGAGGTGGTGAAGACCCTCATCGAGGCCGTGGTCCTGGTGTTCCTGGTCATGCTGCTCTTCCTCGGGAACTTCCGCGCCACCCTGATTCCCACCATCGCCGTCCCCGTGGTGCTCCTGGGCACCTTCGCGGTGCTCCAGTACGCGGGCATGTCCATCAACATGCTCACCATGTTCGCCATGGTGCTGGCCATCGGCCTCCTGGTGGACGACGCCATCGTGGTGGTGGAGAACGTCGAGCGCATCATGCACGAGGAGGGCCTTTCCCCCCTGGAGGCCACCCGGAAGTCCATGGGCCAGATCACCGGCGCCCTGGTGGGCATCGGGCTGGTGCTCTCGGCGGTGTTCGGCCCCATGGCCTTCTTCGGCGGGTCCACGGGCATCATCTTCCGGCAGTTCTCCTTCACGCTGATCACCGCCATGATGCTTTCCGTGGTGGTGGCCCTGGTGCTCACGCCGTCCCTGTGCGTGAGCTTCCTCAAGCCCGTCGCCAAGGGCCACGAGGCCGCCGAATCCGGCTGGAAGGTCACGCGCCCCTTCTTCCTCTGGTTCGACAAGACCTATAACCGCCTCAACGACTGGTTCGTCGCGCAGTTGGGCCGGGTGCTGGCCAAGCGCGTGCGCTACGTCATTGTCTACGGGCTGATCGTCGCCGGCACGGGCCTGCTCTTCATGCGGATGCCCACCGCGTTCCTGCCCGAGGAGGACCAGGGCATCCTCATGACCATGATCCAGCTCCCCGCGGGCTCCACCATGGAGCAGACCCAGAGGATCATGAAGGACGTCCAGCGGCATTTCCTGGTGGACCAGAAGGACGCCGTGGCGTCCTGCATGACCGTGGCCGGCTACAGCGTGGCGGGCCGCGGCCAGAACAACGGCATGGCCTTCGTCAAGCTCAAGGACTGGCACCTCCGCGACCGCCCCGACCTCAAGGCCGACGCCGTGGTCAGCCGCGCCATGCGCGCCTTCGGTCCCCGCCGGGACGCCATGGTCTTCGCCTTCGCGCCCCCGGCCATCCTCGAACTGGGCAACGCCACCGGCTTCGACTTCCAGCTGCAGGACCGCGCCGGCGTGGGCCACGAGAAGCTCATGGCAGCCCGGAACCAGCTGCTGGGCCTCGCGGCCAAGGACCCGGCCCTCAAGGCCGTGCGCCCCAACGGCCTGGACGACCAGCCGGAATACAACGTCAGCGTCAACCAGGACCGCGCCGGGGCCCTGGGCGTGCCCCTGCCTTCCATCAGCGACACCCTCGCCAGCGCCTGGGGCGGCTCCTACGTGAACGACTTCATCAACCGCGGCCGGGTCAAGCGCGTCTACATGCAGGCCGACGCCCCCTTCCGCAGCCAGCTGGAGGACCTGAACAAGCTCTACGTCCCCAGCCGCGGCGGCAGCATGGTGCCGTTCTCGTCCTTCTCCACGGGCAAGTGGTCGTACGGCTCGCCCAACCTCCAGCGCTACAACGGCTTCCCCTCCATCGAAGTCCTGGGTGAGCCCGCCAAGGGCAAGAGCACCGGCGAAGCCATGCTGGCCATGGAGAGCCTCGCCTCCCAGCTGCCTCCGGGCATCGGGTTCGAATGGACCGGCCTCTCCTTCCAGGAGCGCCAGGCGGGTTCCCAGGCTCCGGCGCTTTACGCGGTGTCGGTGCTGGTCATCTTCCTGTGCCTGGCCGCGCTCTACGAGAGCTGGACGATTCCCTTCTCGATCCTGCTCATCCTGCCCCTGGGCGTCATGGGCGCCGTGCTGGCCACGTGGTCGCGGGGGCTTTCCAGCGACGTCTACTTCCAGATCGGCCTGCTGACCACCCTGGGCCTGGCCGCCAAGAACGCCATCCTCATCGTGCAGTTCGCCCAGGAGCAGATGGCCCAGGGGGTGGGCCTCCTGGAAGCGGCGGTGGAGGCTTCGCGCCTGCGCCTTCGCCCCATCCTCATGACCAGCCTGGCCTTCACCTTCGGGGTGCTGCCCATGGCCATCACCCGCGGCGCCGGCGCCGCCGCCCAGAACGCCATCGGCACCGGCGTCATCGGCGGCATGATCACCTCCACCGTCATCGCCGTGTTCTACATTCCCCTGGCCTTCATCCTGGTCAGCCAACTGTTCGCGAAAAAGCGCCCGTCGACCGGGTCCACCGGAGAGGCACAGTGATGAAACCGACCCAAGGCCTTTCCCTCCTCCTGCTCGCGGCCATGGGCGGCTGCATGTCCATGGCGCCCCGGTACAAGGTGCCGCCCCGTCCCACCTCGGACCAGTGGCCGGAGGCCTCCAAGGCCCCTGCGGGGGCCGCGAACTCGGCCGCCGACGTGGCCTGGCGGGACTTCTACGTGGACGAGCGCCTGAGGAAGGTCCTCGAGCTCGCCCTGGCCCAGAACCGCGACCTGCGCGTGGCCGCCCTGACCACCGAGAAGGTGCGGGCCGCCTACCGCATCCAGCGGGCCGAGCTGCTGCCCTCCATCAACGCCTCCGCCGTGGGCAACCGCCAGCGCATTCCCGCCAGCGTGTCCTCCACGGGCCAGGCCATGGTCGCCGAGCAGGACAGCGCCACGGTCGGCGTCACCGCGTGGGAGCTGGACCTCTTCGGCCGGGTCCGCAGCCTCAAGAACCGGGCGCTGGAGCAGTACTTCGCCACCGAGCAGGCCCAGGCCGCCGCCCGCATCGCCCTCCTGGCCGAAGTGGCCAACGCCTACGTGACGCTGGCCGCGGACCGGGACGGGCTCCGGCTCGCCAAGGGGACCTTCGCCAGCCAGGAGGCCTCCCACAAGCTCATCCAGCGCCGCTTCGAGGCGGGCATCGCCTCGGAACTCGACGCGCGCCGCGCCGAGGTGAGCATGGAAACGGCCCGCGCGGACGTGGCCGCCTACACGCGCATGGTGGCCCTGGACGAGAACGCCCTCACGCTCCTGGCGGGCGCCCCGGTGCCCGCGGAATGGCTTCCCGAGGGGCTGGACGGCCTGGCCCCGCTGCGGGACTTCACCCCCGGCCTCCCCTCCGAGGCCCTGATGCGTCGGCCGGACATCCTCATGGCCGAGAACCTTCTCAAGGCCAGCAACGCCAACATCGGCGCCGCCCGCGCCGCCTTCTTCCCGCGAATCACCCTCACCACCGGGTTCGGCACCATGGGCAACGAGCTCTCGGGGCTGTTCAAGTCCGGTTCGGAAACCTGGTCCTTCACCCCCCAGGTGGTCCTGCCCCTGTTCAACACGGGCGCCACCTTCGCGGGCCTGAGCGTGGCCAAGGCCGAGCGCGACATCAGCGTGGCCCAGTACGAGAAGGCCATCCAGGTGGCCTTCCGGGAAGTGGCCGACACCCTGGTCCAGCGGGGAACCCTCGGCGAGCAGCTTGCCGCCCAGGAAGCCCTCACCAAGGCCCTGGAACGCACCTTCAAGCTGGCCACCCTGCGGTTCGAGGCGGGCGCCGACGGCTACCTGGGCGTCCTGGACGCCCAGCGCTCCCTCTACGGCGCCCAGCAGGGCCTCATCGCCCTCCGCAGGGCCCGCGCCGGCAACCTGGTGACCCTCTACAAGGTCCTGGGCGGCGGGCGGCCCGGTAAGGACGGCAAGTAGGACCTTTCGCTCCCCCAATCCACGGAGTTCTCCATGAGCCTCCATCGCCTTCAGCGGAAAGGAAAAACCAGCGTGGTCATGGCCGAACTGGAGCGCCTGGAAAAGGACTGCGAGGCCGGAACCCTGAGCCGGGAAGCCTTCCTCGCGTCCGTCTCCAGGGTCCAGGACCTGGCCTACCGGCGGGACATCCGGCCCTTCCACGAGCGGGCCGCCTGGGCCTCCCTCGCGGGAATCGTCCTGATGGCCTGCTGGGCCGCCGCGGAGCACCTGTACCCCGACGTGTCCGAGGCCCTGGGCAACGCCCTGGAAGCCGTGGCCCTGATGGGGATCGCCGCCCTGCTCTGCGGGGCGGCGTTCCTCCTGGCCTCCCTGAAGCGGGAGGCCGACGACGTTCGCTGGTTCAGCGGTCTCCGCCAGGCCCTGGAAAAGGGAGGGCACCTGGTCGACTTCCTGGAGCAGGGCGGACGGCACGGAGGCCGCCACGGCGTCTAAAACATCACCTTGAGCCCCATCAGCCCCGCGAGGTAGGCCGCCTGGGCCGGCTCGACGATCGCGCCCTTCAGATCCTCGATCCGCACCCGGATCCCGGTGAGCCCCGACCCCCTGAAGTCCGTCCCCTCCATGCGGGCGAAGGACAGCTGGGCTTCCCCCAGCTCGCAGTCCTGGAACACGGCCCCCCGCAGATCCGCCTCCTGGAAGGAGCATCCGTTCAGGTTGCAGCCCTGGAACCGCACGGCCTTGAAGGTCGCGCCGCGGAAGTGCGCGAAGGAGCCGTTGCAGGCCTCGAACACGGTGTTGCGGATCAGGGCGCCCGAGAGGTCCAGGCCCACCATCCGGCACCCCTCCAGCCGGGTCCTGCCCAGGTGGGCCTTGGGCCAGGCGGCGTTGGCCAGGTCGCAGGCCTCCAGGCGCGCCTCCGTGAGGTCCAGCCTGGAGAGGCGGGAGCCGGACAGGTTGACCCGGGTGAGCCTGCTCCGGGTGAAGGCGGCCAGGGTCGCGGCCTGTCCGCTGAGATCCAGGCCCTCCAGGGCCACCCCTTCCAGAGTCGTCTCGGAAGCCAGCGAGGCCTCGCCGAGGAAAGGGACCGTACGGAAGGACCGGGGACCTGCGCTGGGAGAGGTGGGCCTTGGTTGCATCTGTCACCGATTGTGCGTCATGGCGGCCCTATGGATGGCCGCCATGGGTGTTTCTCCATCGCAGGGTCAGGTCACCTTCGTGCCCCCCTGGGCGTTCTTTTGCGGCGACTGGGGAGTTCGAAGGAGAAGGGATAGCGGACGGGTTCGAGGAGCGTCGAATGTGCTGGCAGCACGCGCTCCAGCAAACCCAGGTGGGGGTCCTGGAAGTTACGGCAGGCCGGGCGCACCCCTGGGAGGCAAGGAGCGCCTTCGTGGCCCGGGCCGGCGTCATGCCTTCGGGCAGCCTGGGGCCGGAAGGGGCGGGGACGGGAGAGGAGGTGCGTATGGCCATGGGTTCCCGGGAAAGATGCGGTTCCCTTTCATGATGCCATCGCCGGAGGGAATTCCCGCCAGGAGGTGGAGATTGACTCCCCGCGCGCCTTTTCGCCGATCGGTGCCGGAGTCGCCAACAGGATCCTGGCTTGTCGCGAACCCGTGCGGGCGATGCGAACCGAAGCGTCCATCTGTTCCGCGGCCTCGAGCGCCCGAAACAGGCATTTCGGTTTGCAATAATCTGCCAATGGAATGCGATGGGGTTAGCGAGCCTCCCTCTGGTTACTCGGAAGCTCTGGCCTGGATACGGCAAGCGCTCGCAGGCAGCCTGCCTGCGAGCGCTCACGGTGGGTCGGCGCCTTCGATCGGAAC
>DBMS01000184.1 GCA_002297665.1 Holophagaceae bacterium UBA692
CATCGGCATTCCCGAATGGGTGCCCGAGGCCGTGATGCCCCTGGCCCTGGCGGCCATGGCGGTCACCTTCGCCTACCGGGCCCACCGCACCTGGCGGGGCCGCGCCGCGGCCCTGGCGGCGGTTCCCCTGGCCTTCGCGGCGGGCCTCCTGCCGCCCCAGATCGCCTCCAAGGCCTGGATTGCGGCCGCGGGCATCCTGGCCTCCCTCCTGGTGGGGACGCCGGTCTTCGTGGCCCTGGGCGGCGTGGCCATCTGCCTCTTCTTCGCCCAGGGGACCCCCGTGGCCGCGGTCTCGGCCGAGATCTACCGCCTGGTGGCCTCCCCTACCCTTCCCGCCATCCCCTTGCTGGCCGGCGCGGGCTACGTGCTCGCCGAGAGCGGCGCCTCGGAGCGTCTGGTGCGGCTCTTCCGGGCCTGGCTGGGCTTCCTGCCGGGGGGCATGGCGGTGATGGTGGCCATGGTGTGCGCCCTGTTCACGACTTTCACGGGCGGCTCGGGCGTGACCATCATCGCCCTGGGCGGCCTCGTGTACCCCATGCTCCGCAAGGACGGCTACTCCGAAGGGTTCTCCCTGGGCCTGGTGACGGCTTCGGGCGCACTGGGCCTGCTGCTGCCCCCGAGCCTGCCCGTGATCCTCTACAGCATCGTCGCCAGCAGCCGCGACACCGTGGTGCCCGCGGACCGGCTGTACCTGGCAGGCCTGGTTCCCGGGTTCCTGCTCATCGCCATCACCGCCGCCTACGGCGTCTGGGTGGGGAGGAAGGTGGAAGGCCGACGCACCCCCTTCGCCTGGGGCCCGGCCCTGGCCGCCACCTGGAAGGCCCGGTGGGAGCTGCTGCTCCCCCTGGTGATCGTCGGCCTATTCGCCAGCGGGCGCGCCACGATGCTGGAGACCGCCGCCGGGGCCCTGGCCTACGCCATCGTCGCCGAGTGCCTTTTCACCCGGGACCTCCACCCCGCCCGGGACCTGCCCCGCGTGCTGCTCAAGGCCTCGGCCCTCATGGGCGCCGTGCTGATCCTCCTCAGCGTGGCCATGGGGCTCACCAGCTACCTGGTGGACGCCCAGGTGCCGGACGCGCTCCTGGCCTGGACGCGCGCCCACGTCCACTCCCGGCTCGTCTTCCTCCTGGCGCTCAACGTCCTCCTGCTGGCGCTGGGCAGCGTGCTCGAGATCTACTCGGCCATCATCGTCCTGGCGCCCATCATCGCCCCCATGGGCGCCCTGTACGGCATCCACCCTGTGCACCTGGGCATCATCTTCCTGGCCAACCTCGAGGTGGGCTTCCTGCTGCCGCCGGTGGGGCTCAACCTCTTCCTCTCCTCCAGCCGCTTCGGCATCCCCCTGCCCCGGCTGTACCGCACGGTGCTGCCCTTCCTCCTCATCCTGGGCATCGGGCTCCTGCTCGTCACCTACGCGCCGGAACTGTCCTTGGCCCTCCCGCGATGGGCCGGCAAGGGGTAGAGTGGGGAATGCCGCGCGCCGTGCTCTTCGATCTCGACGGGACCCTGGTGGATTCCAGGGCCGATCTGGCCACCGGGGTCAACCTGACCCGCGTGGACCTGGGCCTTGCGCCCCTGGAACCGGCCCAGGTGGCCGGCTTCGTGGGGGACGGCGTACGCAAGCTCCTGACCCGGTCCCTGCCCGAATGCCCGGAGCGCCTGGAGGAGGCCCTCGAGCTGAACCGGGGCCATTACGGACGCCACCTGCTGGACGCCACCCGGCTCTACCCCGGGGTGCGTGAGGCCCTCGAAGCCGTGCGGGCCCAGGGCTTCGGCCTGGCGGTGGTCACCAACAAGCCCCGGGAGTTCACCCTGCCCATCCTGGAGGGCCTGGGGATCCTCCCCCTGTTCGGCGCCGTGGTGGCCGGGGGCGACGGTCCGCGCCTCAAGCCGGACCCGGGCCCCCTGCTCCTGGCCCTGGAACGCTGCGGGAGCGCGGCCACGGGCTCGTGGATCGCCGGGGACCACCGCACGGACCTGGAAGCCGGAAGGAGGGCGGGCCTCAAGCGGTGCCTGTGCCGCTACGGCTTCGGCACGCCCGGGGAGGAGGGCTGGGACCTGGCCGTGGACCACCTGGGGGCGCTGGCGTCCCATCTGCTAGGCCGGACCGATTAAGATGGAGGGGAACCCCTACCCAAAGGCCCCCCATGAACCTGCGCAGACTCGTCCCGGCCATCTTCTTCCTGGTCCTGGCCGGAGCGGTGGGCACGGGGCTCTTCCTGACCCGGGGGCCGGACGCGGTGGTGGTCCCCAAGCCCCTGCCCAAGGCCGCCGAGACCGAGGTGGACCAGGAGCCCAACCTCACCGCCCGCCGCCTGGCCGCCTTCGCCGTCACGCAGGAGGAGAAGCAGTACGCCCATGAGGCGGAGCGCCTGGCCGACCACGAGGTGGACCTGGCCTTCAACGACGCCCTGCGCCAGGCCGCCTACGCCGCGCCCCCGCCCACCCCCGCCGTGCGTGAGCTCCAGGAGGTCAAGGACCGGCAGGAGAAGGCCGTGGACGAGGGCCGGAAGACCGTGGCCCGGCTCACCAAGGCCGTGGCCGATGCCCGGGAGCAGGACAAGGACGCCCTGGAAGACCAGCTGGAAGTGGCCAAGGCCCAGCTGGAGCTGGACAAGGACGAACTGGACGCCACCGGGGCCATGCTCGAGAAGCTCGGCGCCGACCCCGTCGCGCGGATCCGCCGGCTCAAGGCCGCCTTCACCGCCAAGGAGGAGGCCGCCGAGGACGAGGACGCCTCGGCCCCGGCGCGCTTCCAGGCCGGGTCTCTCCTGCAGCGCCTGGACAGCTGGAACCGCCTGCGCCGGAAGTCCATCCTCCTGACCCAGGCCCGCGCCAACGCCCTGGCCAAGGCCGAAGACCTCAGCGCACGCCAGCAGGCCCTTTCCAAGGACGTGGTGCAGGAGAAGGAGGATCGCGAATCCGCGCGCGAGCAGGCCAAGGGCTTCGCCCGGGGCGACCGCGGCGCCGCCGAGGCCGTCGGCACCTCCCGGGAGACGGCCCGGGCCACCCTCCTCACCCTGAAATACTTCACCGAGAACCAGCGGACCCTGGCGGACCTGGGCAAGCGCTTCCAGGACGAGAAGGACCTGGCGCGCGTCTACCAGGACTGGGGGAACCTCGTGCGCGCGGAGCAGCGCGCCGCGGCCCACGCCGCGCTGCGGCACGCGGCCTGGATCGTCCTGGTGCTGGTGCTCATCTGGTTCGCCGGGCGGATCTTCGAGGCGATCTTCGGGCGGATCACCGCCGGGCGCAAGCGCGTGAGCCGCAACCTCAAGGTGGTGAAGTTCGCCGCCCAGGTGCTGGGCGTCCTGGCCATCATCCTCATCGTCCTGGGCACCCCGAGCCAGCTCACCACGCTCTTCGGCCTCGCCGGCGCCGGACTCACCGTGGCCCTCAAGGACTTCATCATCTCGTTCTTCGGGTGGTTCATCCTGGTGGGCCCCAAGGGCATCCACGTGGGCGACTGGGTGGAGATCCGCGGCGTGAGCGGCGAGGTCATCGAGATCGGCCTCCTTCGCACCCTGATCCTGGAGACCGGCAACTGGAGCGACGCCGGGCACCCCACGGGCCGCGTGGTCTCCTTCGTGAACAGCTTCGCCATGGAAGGCCACTACTTCAACTTCTCCTCCGCCGGCCAGTGGATGTGGGACGAACTGGACGTGAACGTGCCCGCCGGAAAGGATCCCTATCCCCTGGTGGACGGCGTCCGGGCCCTGGTGGACGCCCGCACGGGGGAGAACGCCGCGCAGGCCTTCAAGGAATGGGAGCGGGCCGACCGCGGCTACCGCATCCAGGGCCTCAAGGCCGAGCCCAGCATCACCATCGTCCCCGCGGGAACCGGCGTGGAGATCCGCGTCCGCTACATCACCCGGGCCCAGGACCGCAACGTCCTCCGCAAGGAGCTCAACGAGGCCCTGGTGGAGATGCTGCACGGAAGGCGGGAGGACCCGACGCCGGTCGCCTAGGCCATCGGACGTGCCGGAGGCCGGAAGAACCGGATCCTGAAGGCATGGGGGAAACAGGGGTTGCGCCGGCGCCGCCGGAGGCCCATCCTTCGGAAGCTTTCCTCGCGGTTCCCCTTTCAGCCCCTTTTACAGAGTCGACCATGCGAACGACGACCCGCTGGACCTCCCTCCTGGTCCTGCTGCTCCTCCTCACGCCGGCCTTCGGCCAGGCCCCGCTGCGCCTGGCCTTCTCCAACCTCACCCGGGGCCCCCTGGCGCGCCGCCCCGTGTACGTCACCGTCACCGCCCAGGACGGCGCCGGACGGTTCCTGCGCATGGACCGCACCGGCGCCTTCCACCCGTGCCTGCCCGCCGACAACACGGTCCCGCGGGCGGGAAGGCTCTGGTGCGCCTATTCCTTCCCCCTCCCCCGGGCCGTGGACCTGGACGGGGCCCTGGACCTTCGGGGCGGGCGCATCTACCTGAGCATCGGCGCGCCGCTTTGGCTGCGGGTGGACCCCGCCACCGGAGGCCTCGTCCAGCCGGACCCGGGCAACGGGGAGGACCCCAACCGCCATACGATCTTCGACTGGGCGGAGTTCGCCCTGGACCGCTCCGGCCTCCACGCCAACACCACCTGCGTGGACCAGTTCGGCATCCCGCTGACCCTGCGGGCCCGGGGCCGGGACGGCACGGAGGCGGGCCCCGTGGGGCTGGACGGCCGCCGCTCGGACCTGATGCGGGACTTCAAGGCCGCCGTTCCCCCGTCCTTCCGCAGCCTCGCGCAGGACCTGCGCATCACCGCCCCCGGCCATGCCCCGGAGGGCCCCCTGACCCGCCATCTGGACGCCTACATCCGCGACATGTGGGACCGGTACCGCCGCCAGCCCATCGTCCTCACGCCCGACGAAGGCACCTTCACGGGGCGGGTGGAGCCGGGCGGCGTCCTGGTGTTCACCCGGGCGGGCGACCCGGAGCGCCACCTGATCCACGCCATGCCCACCACCCTCGAAGCCTTCCGCTGCGACGGCCCCCTGGCCCGGGGCACCCCCACGGAGCGGGTCCTGGGGGCCCAGCTCGCCGCGATGCTCAACCGCCACGTGCTGGAAACCCCCTTGAAGTGGCGCGACGCCGCCGGCTACTACGCCTCGGGACCCGCCAACGCCTACGCCCGCTTCTGGCACCAGCGCGGCCTGGGGGGAAAGGCCTACGGCTTCCCCTACGACGACGTGAACGACCAGGCCACCCTGATCCACGTGGCCGAACCGGCCGAACTGGGGATCGGGTTCAGGATCGATTAGGGATGTTGGTTCAGAACGAGTAGGTGACGCCCAGGTTCAGGGCGGCCAGGGTGACGTGGTCGGTGTTGTGGGTCGTGTAGCGCGCCTGGATGCCCACGTGGCGGTCCAGGTCGTAGCCCACGCCCAGGTCCAGGCCCAGGGCCGTCCTGGAATCGGAGTTGCCGTGGCCGGAGATGCTGTAGCTCATCAGGGACACGCCACCCAGAAGATAGACGCCGCGGCGGTTCCGGTCCGGGTGCCAGGTGTAGTCGGCGCCCACGCCGAAGCTGGTGGTGGAGGCGCCGTCCTTGGAGCCGAACACCGTGACGTCGCCCCGGGCCATGAGGCCGTGGCCGCCGCCGAAATCCCACCGGCCGTGGCCGCCGGCCTGGAGGCCCAGGTTGGCCACGTTGGTGAGGTCGTTCACCGGGAAGGCCAGGGCGCCCTGGACCCCGAACACGGGTTCGGCCGCCTTGGCCTGCCAGGGGCAGGCGGCCATGACAGCGGTCGCGAGGAGGAATGCGGACATTTTCAAGGGAGGTTCTCCTGGAATGGGCCGGCATATCCGGCACGGAATGCATTGTATATTCCAAGGGACCCCTTGTGGAACCCGAAGTTCACCCCGGCGGCCGGGTCCGCCCTCCTGCTTGAGGATCCCCACAGCCATGAACCCGCCCGCCGATCCCCTCCCCCGCTGCCCCTGGTGCGGCGACGACCCGGCCTACGTCGCCTACCACGACCAGGAGTGGGGCGTGCCCTCCCGGGACGACCGCCACCTCTTCGAAATGCTCATCCTGGAGGGCGCCCAGGCGGGGCTGAACTGGTCCACGATCCTGCGCAAGCGGGACGCCTACCGCCGGGCCTACGACGGGTTCGACCCCCGGGCCGTGGCGGCCTACGGGCCTGAGCGCCTGGAGGCCCAGCTGCGGGACCCCGGCATCGTGCGCAACCGCCTGAAGGTGGCCGCCGCCGTCACCAACGCCCGGGCCTTCCTGGCGGTGCAGGCCGAGTTCGGGTCCTTCGCCGCCTACCTCTGGGCCTTCGTTGGGGACCGCCCCCGGGTGGAGCGGCGCCGGACGATCGCCGACGTTCCCGCCGTCAGCGCCGAAGCCCAGGCCCTTTCCCGGGACCTCAAGCGCCGGGGCTTCACCTTCGTGGGACCGACCATCATGTATGCCTTCATGCAGGCCGTGGGCATGGTGGATGATCACGTGGACACCTGCTGGCGGCGTATAATGGCGCCATGACCACCGAGACGTTCAAGGCCAGCCGCTGGACCCGGGGGAACCGGCTCTTCCCCACCTGCATCGAGGTCTCCGACACCTCGGTGACCCGGTGGAAGCGCTCGTGGTTCTCCCGCGACGAGATGACCATCCACCTGTTGCGGGTGGCCAGCGTGCGCATCAACACCGGGGTGTTCTGGTCGGAGATCCTCATCGAGTCCACGGGCGGCACCGACCCCCTCACCAGCGCGGGGCACCGGAAGAAGGACGCCCTGCGCATCAAGGAACTCATCGAGCGGGCCCAGACCCGGCAGCTGGCGCCCTGAGGCCCGGCGGGCTCCGGTCCTGACGATGCGGAAGCTGGGTCATGGACGGCTGGGCGCCTGGAACTGGACCCCGGCTTCCATCCGCTTCTCCTGGGAAAAGGACGCCCGTGGACCGATGACCCGGTAGGAACCGGCGGCGTCGTCCCATGCCAGCAGCTCCCCTTCGGCGATGTCGTAGTACCAGGCGTGCAATCGTAGGGAGCCGTTGGCCAGGTGCTCCCTCACCAGGGGATAGGTCTTCAGGTTTTCCAGTTGCAGGAGGGCGTTCAGGGTCGCCGCGCGGTCCGGGTCGCCCTCGCGCGCCAATTGCTCCCGGATGGCCTCGAAGCGGCGCAACCAGTGGGAGAGGCTGGGCATCCGCTCCGCGCCGCCCGCGTCCAGGATCCCATCTGAAAGCAGGGCCTTCATGGCCCCGCGCCCCGTCAAGGGGCGTAGCCGGGCTGTCCGGCGGCGCTCCCGGTGCTAGCATGGCTTCCTACTCGACACGTTCCAGGGAGGTGGCCCATGGCCATGAACAACCGCTTCGGCGTACGGATGGACACGGACCGCATGGTCGCCCAGTTCATGGAAATGGTGCGCATCGACAGCGAATCCGGCGAGGAGGCGGCCTTCATGGCCTGGCTCCTGCCCGTCCTTCACGACCTGGGCGCCGCCGCGGACCTGGACGCCTACGGGAACCTCATCGCGAAGGTCCCCGGCAAGGGCAGCTCCGCATCCCCCATCCTCCTCTCCTGCCACGGCGACACCGTGAAGCCCGGCAAGGGCATCCGCCCCGTGCTGGCCGACGGGGTGGTGCGCTCGGCGGGCGACACCATCCTGGGCGCCGACGACAAGGCCGGCATCGCCGAGCTGCTGGAGACCCTGCGGGTGGCGCCGGTGCACCCGCCCCTGGAGATCGCCGTCAGCCGCCAGGAGGAGGTGGGGCTCCTGGGCGTGAAGAACCTGGATTACGGCCGCCTCACGGCCACCCGGGGCTTCCTGCTCGACAACGACACCCTGGACACCATCATCACCGGAGGCCCCTCGTACTTCGCCATCGACGCCACGGTCACCGGACGGTCCGCCCACGCCGGCATGGAGCCGGAAAAGGGCGTCAACGCCATCGCGGCCGCCTCCCGCGCCATCGCCGCCCTGCGCCTGGGGCGCCTGGACGCCGAAACCACCTCCAACGTGGGCGTCATCCAGGGCGGCCTCATCCGCAACGGCGTGCCGGACCGCTGCTCCTTCCTCGCCGAATGCCGCAGCCTCAACCACGCCAAGGGCCAGGCCCTCGCCGACGAGCTCGTGGCCACCATCTCCCGGGAGGTGGAGGCCTTCGGCGCGACGGTGGAGATCACCGTGAACAACCTCTGCCGGGCCTCGCGCATCGACCCCGCCACCTCCTGGACCGTGGACGTGGCCACCCGCGCCCTGGCCACCCTGGACATCCAGGCCCGGCCCGCCCTCATGTGCGGGTTCACCGACGCCTCCATCTACAACAACCACGGCATCGAGATGGCCGTGGTCGGCATCGGCGCCCGCCAGGAGCACTCCACCGACGAGCACATCCGGGTGGAGGACATGGAGCGCGCGGTGGCGATGATGGTGGAGATCCTCCGCCTGAGCGCCTAGGAAAGCGCCCGCGCCCGGGTCTGGAACTGGCTCATGGTATAGGGCTTCGGCAGCACCTCCACCTTCGGCATGCCCGCCAGCAGCGCCGCGGTGGCGTCGTCCAGGTAGCCGGTGGCCAGGATGGCCGCGAGTCCCGGCCGGAAGGCCCGGATGTTGGCGAGGGTCTCGACCCCTCCCATCACCGGCATGTTGAGGTCCAGGAGCACAAGATCCACCTCGAGCCCCCCCGCCAGCTTCGCCAGGGCCTGGGCGCCGCCGCCGGCCACCTCCACGCGGTGGCCCAGCTTGGCCAGCATGGCGGGCACCGAATCCCGGATCAGGGCGTCGTCGTCCACCAGGAGGATCGAAAGGGGCCTGCAGGCGGGTTCGGGCCCGTCCTGAGGCGGCGCCCCGGGCGCTTCCCGGGGGGCGGCGGGGAGATGGATCAGGACCGTGGTCCCCTCCCCCACCCGGCTCTGGATCTGCACCGTGCCGCCGTGGGCCTTGACGGTGTTGAAAACCATGGAAAGGCCCAGTCCCGTCCCCTTCCCGAACGGCTTGGTGGTGAAGAAGGGCTCCATGGCCCGGCGCACCACCTCCGGAGGCATGCCCTCCCCCGTGTCGGCCACCTCCACCTGGGCGCCGCCGTCGGCGGCGCGGCGCGTGCGGAGGGTGAGCGAGCCGCCCTGGGGCATGGCGTCCCCGGCGTTCACGCAGAGGTTCAGGATGGCGCTGCCCAGGGTTCCGGACTCCCCCCGCACGGGCGGGAGCTCGGCGTCCAGGTCCTCCACGACCCGCACCTTCTGGAAGAGCGTGCGGCGCAGCATGGCGGCCTGCTCCCGGACCAGGTCGTTCAGGTCCAGGACGCGGGCCTCCCTCAGCCCCTTGCGGGCGAATTGGGTGAGGGTCTGCACGAGGCTCCGTCCGCGGTCGCTGGCCCGGTCGATGGTCCCCAGCGGGCCCGCCAGTTCCGGCTCCCCGCCGTGGACGAACAGCAGCGTCT
This sequence comes from Holophagaceae bacterium UBA692, assembly GCA_002297665.1. Classification (GTDB taxonomy): domain Bacteria; phylum Acidobacteriota; class Holophagae; order Holophagales; family Holophagaceae; genus Mesoterricola. Next base: position 9,370 of record DBMS01000184.1, read on the forward strand.
GGGCCACCGCCTGGATCGAGGCGAGGACGTTGTTCATGTCGTGGGCGACCCCGCTGGCCAGGCTCCCCAGGCTCTCCAGGCGCTGGGTGTGCTCGAGCTCCTCCTGCATCTGCCGGTGCTCGGTGATGTCCAGCAGCGTCCCCAGCAGGCGCGATGCCCGTCCGTTCGGCGAATGCTCGGCCCGGGCGCGGCAGTGCAGCCAACGCACCTCGCCGTCGGGCCGGCGGATGGGAACGTCCATGTCCAGGGGCTCGAAGGTCTCCACCGCGTTCCGGATCCCCCGCGCCACCGCCTCCCGGTGGCTGGGCTCCACGAGGGCCATCCAGGCGTCGAAGTCCTTGCGCGCGCCCTCCTCCTGGCCCAACATGCGCGCGAGGGTGGCGCTCACGCGGATCTCGCCGGTGGCCAGGTCGAAATCGTAGGTGCCCACCTGGGCCGCCTCCTGGGCCTCCCTCATGAGGCGCTCGCTCTTGCCCAGGGCCAGCTCGGCCCCGGCCCGGCGCCGGTTCGCCACGAGCAGGGCCGCGATCAGGGCCGTGAGGAGGGCGAACACGGCTCCCGCGACGATGACGTAGGGCCGGAACAGGCCCCACAGGGTCGGAGGCCGGTTCACCAGGATCGCGTCCGGCGGCAGGGCCGAGAGGTCGCACCCCCAGCGGGTGAGCTGCTCCCAGTCGTACATGGGCTTCACGCAGGCGCCCGGGGAAAGCCGAGGCAGGGGGCGCCCGAGCTGGATCTCCATAACCGCCTGCCCCAGCAGGACGCCGGCCGTCTCGGGGTCCACCATCTCCCCCCCCACCACGCCCTCGCCCAGAAAGCTCGAAAGGATGGTGAATACCGGGGCGCTGGACTGCCTGGCCAGGGCGCGCACCACGTCGGTGGGCACGAAGCGCTCCCCGGTCACGTCCGAGGTCACGATCCCGAAGATGACCAGGGTGTCCGGGGGCAGCGTGGCGCTCTGGGCCACGACGTCCTTCACGCTCCGGGCGCTGGTGTAGTCGAAGCCGATCCGCCCGGCCCAGGGCGCGAACTCCCGCCGGGCCTGCGCCTCGACCCGCAGGTTGGACTCGGCGTTCCCGCCCACGAAGAGCACGTGCCGGGTGCCCGGAAACAGCGCCAGGCCGCGCTCCAGGGTGCCCTTCACCTCGAAGCGCAGCGGCACCTCGAAGGTCTCCCGGCCCTCCACGGCGGCCCCCTCCTGGCCGAAGAGCGCCACCGCCGGGGTCCCGGGGGACAGGTCGCGCCCCTCGCGCCCGAGGAAGTCCCGGGCCGGATCGAAGACCGTGATGATCAGGCCGAACGTCATCCCCGCGTACTTGTCCAGGAGGAGCTCCCGCAGATGGGCGCGCTGGCCCAGGGTCCGGGGCGGGTTGATGTCCAGATACTCGGGATGGAAGGTGCCGTTCTGCAGTTTTTTCGACGCGATGACCTTCGCCAGGCCCGCGCTGATCTTTCCCTGGGCGGGAATGTTCTGGCTGAAGGAATAGAGGATCAGGACATCCTGGGAAGGCGCCGCATGAACGAACGAACAACCCAAGGAAAACCAAACGAGTAAGCGAACGCACCACCGATGCATCCAGATCCTGGATTCGCGGCGGACGATCATGGTTGGACAACCTCCAAATTCATTCATGGCTCAGGTTCACCTTCGGCACCCAGGCGGCGCCACTTCAATTTCGGACGCATGCCCGGGTTCCGTCCGAATTTCCGGATCAACTCGCGCCTTGAACGGCCGATAAGAAGGCCAGGATCAGGCGATCAGCCTGGCCCTCATCGCGCACAGTCCGAGGTCAGTTCCCGGGACCGGCATGGACTGGACGACTCGAGCCCCCGGCGGCTCGCCCCAAGGTGCCCATGCTCCCGTCGCTCGCCCTCCTCCTCCAACCCGCCCTGGTCGCCCCCGAGCCCCCCCGCGCCGCCCTGGTGGAACTTCGCCCCGGGCTCTTCAGCCTCAACGGCCCCCCTTCCCCCGACCTGTACCGGCTGGTCAAGCAGCGCCGCATCACCCACGTCATCGATTTCCGCACCGACGCCGAACTGGGCCCCGACGGGGCCCTGGAGAACGAGCGCATCCAGGAGCTGGGTTCGGTCTACATGCGCTTCGCCCTCGCCGAGGCGCCGCCCGCGGCGGATTTCGTCTCCATCCGCACCCTTCTCCAGGGCCTGCCCCCCGGCTCCCGGGTGCTGGTCCACTGCGCCACCGGCAACCGCGCCGCGGCGGCCCTCTGCCCGTGGCTGGTGCTGGACCGCGGCATGGCGGCCCCCGAGGCCCTGCAAGCCTGCCGGCAGGCGGGCATGCACCTACCCCGCACCGATGAGGCCGTGCGGAACTACCTCGACTCCCGCTAGTTTAGGTAGATTGAATC
>DBMS01000164.1:0-7939 GCA_002297665.1 Holophagaceae bacterium UBA692
GGGGGGCCCAGGCTGCCCCGGCCCTCCTTTCGTGGAGTCACCATGACCCGCCTGCGCGGTTCCCATGTGCTCATCACCGGCGCCGCCAGCGGCATCGGCCGCCTCATGGCCCAGGAAGCCCGGGTTCGCGGGGCGCGCCTGACGCTCCTGGACCGGGACGAGGCCGGCCTGCGGGCCGTCCTGGAGGAACTGGGCGGCGACACCGCCGTCTACGCCGTGGACCTCTGCGACCGGGCCCGGATCCAGGCCACGGCCGAAAAGGTCCTGAAGACCCGGGGAACGGTGGACGTGCTGATCAACAACGCGGGCATCGTCACGGGCAAGCCCATCCTGGAATGCCCCGACGAGGCCATCGAGCGCACCTTCCAGGTCAACACGCTGGCCCTTTTCTGGATGACCCGGGCCTTCCTGCCGGCCATGATCGCCCAGGGCCGGGGGCACCTGGTCACCATCGCCAGCGCCGCGGGCCTTTCAGGCACCTCCCGGCTCACGGACTACTGCGCCTCCAAGTTCGCCGCCGTGGGCTTCGACGAATCCCTGCGCCTGGAACTCCGGCGCCTGGGCCACCCCATCCGCACCACGGTGGTCTGCCCCTACTACATCGACACCGGCATGTTCCGCGGCGTCAAGACGCGCTTTTCCTGGCTCCTGCCCATCCTGGACCCCGCCTACGCCACCTTCCGCATCCTGGACGCCATCGAGCGCAACCGCGCCCGGCTCATCATGCCGAGGTTCGTGGTGGCCGTGCTCATGATCAAGTTCCTGCCGGCCCCGCTTTTCGACGCCATCACGGGGTTCTTCGGGGTGAACCGCTCCATGGACGAATTCAAAGGGCGCTAGGCCAGAGCCACCCGAAGGCCCCGGCCGTGAGCAGGCCGTAGATGAGCCCGTCGGCCAATTCCTTCAACGTGACCGTCCAGGGCTTTCCGAACCAGATGGAACCCTGGATGCTCCCGGCGGCGTAGGCCAGGAAGGCCACGGTTCCGGCGACCCGGAACACCTGGAGGTAGGGGGTGCCGGGGGCCAGGGTGCGGGAGGCGACATAGGCCACGCAGAAGGAGACCCCGAGGGTGTACAGGAACCACTTGCCCAGGTAGCTGCCCATGTTCGGTACGCCGGGGGCGGTCAGGACGAGGAACCCCATGGGCCCTTCCTCGTACTTCCGCTTCATCTCGTCGGTGCCCATGGCCTTGGGGTCGCCGCAGAAGGGAAGGGCGTACTGGCCGGGGGCGGGGGAGCCCTTGCGGATGGCCGCGCGGAGGCCTTCCTCGTCCGGGTGGGCCCGGTAGTCCGAGTTGTGCCACTTGAGGGCCATGTGCACCAGGCTGCTGCCCAGGAAGACGAAAACGGCCGCCAGCAGAATGGGCAGCCAAAGCTGGGTGAGGGATACCATCGGTGATCTCCCGGTAAGGTGGAAACCATATTAGCCGTGGTTCTTACCTTTTTTGCTACGATTACAAACGGGATCAGCGGGTCTTTTGGTCGTGCGATCCCTTCCTGTGTGAGAGCGTCCATGATTCCTTGCTCGCCCGTCATCCGTCTGCGCCTCGCGCGGTGGGCGGCGCTCGGGTGGATGGTCCTGGGGCCGGCCCTGGGGGCGGCCGGGCTCGAAGCGGTGCGCACCACGGGGCGCATCCGCCTGGAGGGCGGCATGGGCGAGCCGGACTGGGACCGGGCCCCGGCCGCCACGGGGTTCCGCACCTCCTGGCCCGACTTCGGCCGGGACGCGGCCACCCCGACGGAAGTCAAGGTCCTCTACGACGACCAGTTCCTCTACGTGGGCGCGCGCATGGGCCTGCCCCGGGGCACGCGCCCGGTGCGCCGGCTGCACCGCCGGGACCAGGAAAGCACCAGCGACTGGTTCGGCGTCTACATCGACAGCAACCGGGACCGGCGCACCGCCTTCGGCTTCCTGGTCAACGCCGCCGGCGTGCAGCGGGACGCCATCTACACGGGGGATTCCATCTCCGGCGATTCCAGCTGGGACGCCGTGTGGGAAAGCCAGGTGAAGGCGGGCCCCGGAGGGTGGACCGCCATCCTCAAGATCCCCCTTTCTGTCCTGCGCCTGCGCAGCGGGGGCAACGAGGTGTGGGGCATCAACTTCAGCCGCACCGATTCGGGCGCCATCCGCGAGTCCAGCTACTGGGACCTGCCCCCCCGGGGGGAGAACGCCTTCGCCAGCCGGTTTCCGGACCTCACGGGCATCAAGGGGGTTTCCCCCCAGCTCCGCCGGGAATGGATCCCCTTCTTGACCTACACGGACAAATTTAAGACGGCCAACACCTTCGATGACCGGGGCCGCAAGGGGAACGTGGGTCTGGACGCCCACCTGGGCCTGACCTCCGCCTCCCAGCTGGACCTCACCCTGCGCCCGGATTTCGCCCAGGTGGAGGTGGACCAGGCCGTGCTGAACCTGTCCACGGTGGAAACCGTCTTTCCCGAGAAGCGCCCCTTCTTCCTGGAAGGCATGGAGATCTTCCAGTTTCCCGGCGTCCGGCTCTTCTACAGCCGCCGGATCGGCCGGAGCCTCGCCAGCCCCACCCTGGATGACGACCAGACGCTCGTGAACGGACCGGCGACCGCCGAAATCGCGGCGGCGGCGAAATACACCGCCAAGCTGGACACGGGCCTTTCCCTGGGAGCGCTGGCCGCGGGGGTGGAGAACGCCCGGGGCACCGTGGAAACCGAGGACGGAAGCCTCCTGGGCCGCTCCATCTCCCCCTACGCCACCTACGGGGTCGTCCGGGCCCAGCAGAAGGTGGATGGCCGCGGGAGCACGGTGGGCGCCTTCGCGTCCCTGGTGCGGGAGGCGGACCCCGCCGGGCGCACCGCCAAGGTGGGGGCGGTGGACGCCGTCCTCAAGAGCGCCGACCGGGGGGCCGTGCTGGAGATGAGCGCTGCCTGGAGCCAGGCGGGAACCCGGGGGGCGGAGGCCACCGGGTCCTGGGAATACGCCCGGTACTTCCGGCGCTGGGCCTCCGGATGGCGCATGGAAGTCAACGGGGACAATGTCAGTCGCGGCTTCAATCCCAACGACCAGGGCTACCAGGCCAGGGCGGACGAACAGCGGGTCTACGCCGGGGTGGTCCGCCACTGGGACGAGCGCATCGGCTCCATGCGGAACTGGGAATGGGGCGTGGATTTCTCGTTCGCCCGGGACCAGGCCGGGCGGGTCTTCCAGCGGACCGCCAGCACCTGGGCCAGCACGGACTTCACCAATTTCTGGGCCTTATGGGGCAACGCCCGGGTGGCCCTGCCCGTGGACGACGACCGGGAACTGCGCACCTACTCGGACCCCGTGAAGAAATACCTTCACCGGGGCTCCATTCCGGGCCTGGGCCTGGGCTTCGACACGCCCGGAAACCGGCCGTGGTACGTGCGCATCACCGCCAGCCGCTCGTTCTGGCCCGACGGCCCCACCTCCGACGCGGGGTGGTACCAGTCCATCAAGCTCGGCCCCGCCATGGAGATCCAGTCCGACACCACCGTCACGCGCAACGAGGGCGAACTGCGCTACCTGGAGACCCAGGGCACCATCCCGGTCGTGGGGCTCCGGCGGATGACCCAGTTCAACGAGACCCTGCGCCTTGCCTACGCCCTGAGCCCGAAGCTCAGCGTGCAGGTGCTGGGGCAGTGGCTCATGGCCAACTGGGACTTCCGGGACCTCCAGAGCTACGTGGACGACGCGACCCTCGCCCCCGGCGCCTCCAGCGCCACCACCAGCTTCTCGGACCGGGTGTGGAATGAAAATCTAATTGTCCGCTGGGAATTCAAGCCGGGTTCCACCGTATTTTTCGTATACACCCACGGGGTGGCCACGGACGCGCTGATCAACGAGCGGGGCAGCCTCAGCCCCCGCAACGACGTGGCCGTGCTCTCCCGGCTGCCCTCGGACGACGCCATCCAGGTGAAGGTGAGCTGGATGTTCCGCTAGGAGGCCTAGGGCTCCGAACAGGCGGCGATTTCCACCAGCGCCATGAGCTCCCGCTGGGTTTCCCGGCCCTCGGGGTCGGCCTCGTAGCGGGCCGAGACCTTCCGCCTTGCGGCGGCCACGTCGCCGCAGGCCTTGCCCCGGGCGATCAGCTCGCGCAGGGCCGCGGGCATGGGCCCCCAGTTGCCGCATTCGGCCCAGGCCTCGGACAGGAAGATGAATTTGGGGATGGCCTCCCCGCCGTTGGTGAGGAACCGCGCGAAGACCTCAGGGTGCTGGCCGCGGGAGACGTAGCGAACCTGGAGGGCCGGCGCGGCCTGGGCCATGCGCTCGAGCACCGGCACGTGCCGGACCACGTCCCCGCACCAGTCCTCGGCGATGGCCACGACCCGCACGGGCCGCGCCAGGGCCTGCAGGAACCCGCGGACGTGGGGCTCCAGGGCCCTGGCCCCGAGGAGTTCCTCCATGCGCGCGCGGTTCGCGGGGACGGTTCCGGTGGTGATCCACCGGGAATAGGGCACGCCGGACTCGAAGATGGCTTTCCAGTCCAGGATGGGAAGGTTGGGTGGCATGGGCATGGCGGGCCTCCGGGACCATTCTGGCCCCAATCGCGGATTCCGGCCGGGTCGGCGAATGGGCCGGTGTTTATTTTTTTGTCAATTTTTCGCTCATTAAATGATTAATTGGGGGTTTGGGCCGAATTCCGGTGGAAATTATATTGAACGGAAATAAAGAACAAGCAGGTGGGTGCCGATATATGAATGACGGATTTGGAAACGCCCCCTTCCTCCGGAAATCCACCTGGGGGCCGATCGAACGTTATCTTCCGAAGGAGATAGGCCATGGGCTCGTTCACGAACCTGCGCGTCGCTGTGAAGCTCGGCCTGGGATTCGGCCTGCTCATCGCGCTCATGCTGGCCACGATCCTGGTGGACAACCGGAAGATGGCCGCCATGGAGGCGCAGACCGCGGAGATGTTCCGGGTGAACCAGGCCGCTTCGGCCGCGTCCCAGGCCATGATCATCTCGGCCGACCGCATGCGGGTGGCGTACCGGGACATGGTCATCGCCCGGGAGGCCGCCGCCTACGACCGGGCCAAGGGGCTCTACCGGAAGGCCCGCGAGGGCTATGACGAGGCCGAGGGCCGCCTGGCCCGCGTCAACGAAGGCCGCAGGGGCCGGATTCCCGCCGCCGAGCAGGAGATCCTCACCCGCGTCCGCGCCAGCAGGGAGGAGGCGTATCCGGCCATCGACCACCTCATGGAGCTCATGGGCAAGCCCGGAAAGGTGGAGGCCGGGGACTTCATCCTGGGCACCCTGCGTCCCATCTACGGCGGCTGGATGCAGGCCCTGGACGACCTGGGCGCCCAATTGGCGCAGCAGAACGCGGCCAAGGCGGCCGCCATCGAGGCGGCCGTGGTCCAGGCCCAGCGGCTGCAGCTGATCCTCCTCGCTCTGGGCCTGGCCGCCGGGACCGCCGCGGCCGTGGTGGTGACGCGCAGCATCACCCTGAGCCTGGGCGGCGAGCCCTCCTACGCCGCCGAAGTGGTGCGGCGGGTGGCCGGCGGGGACCTCACGACCCCCGTGGACGTGGATCCCCGGGCCAAGGGCAGCCTGCTGCTGGCCATGCGGGAAATGGTGGGGCGCCTGGGCGGCGTCATCGGCCAGGTGCAGGACGCCTCCCGGTCCCTGGCGGGGGCCTCGGACCAGTTGAGCTCCACGGCCCAGGCCCTGAGCCAGGGCGCCAGCGAACAGGCCGCGAGCGTGGAGGAGACCAGCGCCTCGGTGGAGCAGATGAGCGCCTCCATCGCCCAGAACAACGAGAACGCCAAGGTGACCGGGGACCTGGCCGCCCGCACCGCCCAGGAAGCCCGGGAAGGGGGCAAGGCCGTGAAGGAGACGGTGGGGGCCATGAAGGAGATCGCCCAGAAGATCGCCATCATTGATGACATCGCCTACCAGACCAACCTGCTGGCCCTGAACGCGGCCATCGAGGCGGGCCGGGCCGGGGAGCACGGACGGGGCTTCGCGGTGGTGGCGGCGGAAGTGCGCAAGCTGGCCGAGCGGAGCCAGGTGGCGGCCGAGGAGATCAGCGGGCTCGCCACGGGCAGCGTGGACCTGGCTGAGCGGGCCGGGCACCTCCTGGAGACCATCGTTCCGTCCATCCAGAAGACGAGCGACCTGGTGCTGGAAATCGCCGCGGCCTCCTCCGAGCAGAATTCCGGGGTGGGCCAGATCAACGGGGCCATCGGCCAGATCAGCCAGGCCGTGGCCCAGAACGCGGCGGCCTCCGAGGAACTGGCCTCCACCTCCGAGGAGGTCAACGCCCAGGCCCTGGAGCTCCAGTCGACCATGGCCTTTTTCCAGCTCGCGGAAACGTCCGGACCGGCCACCCAGGGCACGGGGAAGCGTCCGGGCCGGGCCGAGGCCGGCCGATTCCAAGTTGCATTTTGATAATTTCAATAAATTTCATTTTTATTGTGGCTTGCAGGTGGCCGGGAAGCGAGCACAATCCTCACCAATTTCACCCTTACACAGGATTTACCGATGACTCCTTAATGGCGTCGATCGTTCCCTCCCCCATCCAGGCACAAAAGGAGAAGTCATGTCCTTCTTGAACAACCTCCGCCTTTCCGCCCGGCTTCTGCTCGCCTTCCTCGTCGTGTCGATCCTATCCGTCGGGGTGGGCCTAACCGGCCTGAGGGGAACCTCCACGGTCGCGGGGCTCATGCACAAGGTCTACACCGACAACGTTCTGGGCCAGAACTACCTGGCCAACTGCATCGTGCGCGTGGCCGCCCTGCAGTTGCGGGTGGTGTACATGGTCATGGCCCCGGACGAGAAGGGACGCGCGGCCGAGCTCGCCAACATCGAGCTGGCCAAGAAGGAGTTCCTGGAATGGTCCAAGAAGGAGCGGGCCACGAACATGAGCGACGCCGAGAAGGCCCTCTGGGCGGATTTCGACCCCAAGTGGACCGCCTACGGGGAGACGATCCGGAAGATATCAGCCCTGATGGACGACAAGAAGGTCGAGGACGCGAAGAAGGTGACGATGCTGGAGGCGAGGTCCAAGTACCTGGAACTCCGCGCCATCCTCGTCAAGATCCTGGACGACAACGGCCACGTGGCCGAAGAGGCCGACAAGGCCGGGGCGGCCACCTACGAGGGGCTCCGGCGCAACCTCATCATCACCATGGCCGCGGGCTTCGCGCTGGCCATGGGGCTGGGGCTGGTGGTGACCCGGATGATCAAGCGGCAGGTGGGAGGCGAACCCGCGGAGGCTGCCTCCATCGCCCAGCAGGTGGCGGCCGGGGACCTGGCGGTACGGGTGGACCTGCAGCCGGGCGACACGACGAGCATGATGGCGTCCATCAAGAACATGGTTGAAAAACTCGCCAGCGTGGTGGGGCAGGTGCAGGAGGCCTCCCAGTCGCTGGTGGGCGCCTCGGAGCAGCTCAGCTCCACCGCCCAGTCCCTCAGCCAGGGGGCCAGTGAACAGGCGGCGAGCGTGGAGGAGACCAGCGCCTCCGTGGAGGAGATGAGCGCTTCTATCGCCCAGAACAACGAGAATGCCAAGGTGACCGGGGACATCGCCACCCGGACCGCCAAGGAGACGGTGGAAGGGGGCCAGGCGGTGAGGGAGACGGTGGGCGCCATGAAGCAGATCGCCCAGAAGATCGCCATCATCGATGACATCGCCTACCAGACCAACCTGCTGGCCCTGAACGCGGCCATCGAGGCGGGCCGCGCCGGGGAACACGGCAAGGGCTTCGCGGTGGTGGCCGCCGAGGTGCGCAAACTGGCCGAGCGCAGCCAGGTGGCCGCCGAGGAGATCAGCGGGCTCGCCTCGGGCAGCGTGGACCTGGCCGAGCGGGCAGGGAAGCTTCTGGACACCATCGTCCCGTCCATCCAGAAGACCTCCGACCTGGTCATGGAGATCGCCGCCGCCTCGGCGGAGCAGAATTCCGGCGTGGGCCAGATCAACGCGGCCATCGGCCAGATCAGCCAG
>DBMS01000164.1:7944-8170 GCA_002297665.1 Holophagaceae bacterium UBA692
GCCCAGGCCCTGGAACTCCAGGGGACCATGGACTACTTCCGGCTCGCCAAGGGCGCCGCGCCCATGCGGACCCGGACGGCGGCGCGGGCCCCGGCGAAGCCCCGGAAGGTGGCCGCGCAGCAGGAGCAGGATCCGGGCGAGTTCACACGTTTTTGATGGCCGACCCGGCGAAGGGGTGGAATCCTTGACGTAGCCATCCGTTGAGGCCCAACGCCTTCTCTCTCAT
>DBMS01000159.1:0-404 GCA_002297665.1 Holophagaceae bacterium UBA692
CCGGAGGCGGGAGCCTCCGGGCCCTTCCTCCTAGAGCCTGAACCGCGACACGTTCTGCTGGAGCTTCTCGGCGAGCCGGGCCAGTTCCTTCGAGGCGTTGTTGGTGTCGGCGGCGCCGCGGGTGGTGTCCTTGGCCGCGGTGCTGACGTGCGCCACGTTCCGGGAGACGTCGTTCATGCCCTTGGAGGCNNGCGTTCTTCGCGACGTCCCCGGCGCCCTGGGCGAGCTGGTTGATGTTGCGCGAGATGTCGGTGACGCCCTTCACGGCCTCCTGGACGTTGCGGCTGACCTCGTTGGTGCCGGTGGCGGCCTGCTGGACGTTGCGGGCCACTTCCGCCGCGCCCCGGGCGGCGTAGCCGACGTTCTTGGAGATCTCGTTGGTGGTGGCGGTCTGCTCCTCCACC
>DBMS01000159.1:418-11823 GCA_002297665.1 Holophagaceae bacterium UBA692
GATGATCTGCACGATGTCGTCGATGGCCTTGACCGCCTGCTGGGTGTTGCCCTGCATGTCCTCGACCTGGGCCCGGATCTCCTCGGTGGCGCCCGCGGTCTGCTTGGCGAGCTCCTTGACCTCGTTGGCNNCCGGCGCTCGCGGCCTCGATGGTCGCGTTCAGGGCCAGCAGGTTGGTCTGGGCGGCGATGCCCTTGATCATGTCCACCACCTTGCCGATCTCCTGGGCGCTGCGGCCCAGCTTGTTCACGGTCTCGGCCGTGCTCGCCGCGCTCCGGGAGGCCTTCCCGGCCACCGTGGCCGCCTGGCCCGAGTTCTTGGACACCTCGTTCAGGCTGACGCTCATCTCCTCGATGGCCGTGGCCACCGTGTTCACGGAACCCGTCATCTGCTCGGTGGAGGCGGCGATGGTCTTCATGTTGGAGGACATCTCCTCCACGGCCGCGCCCACGGTGCGCAGGTTGGCGGAGACCTGCTCCGAGGCCGAGGCCACGGTGTTGGCGTTGGCGCTCATCTGCTCCACGCCTGCGGCCATGTTCTTCACGTTGGCGGAAGCCTGCTCCGTGCCCGCCGCGGCGGTGTTGGCCTGCAGCGTCATCTGCTCGGCCCGGTTGGCCATGGTGTCTGAGGTGGCGGTGAGCTCGTCGGCGCTGGAGGCCAGGGTGTTGGAGGCGCCGCTGATCTCCGTGAGGGCCTGGGCCAGCTTCGTGGCGCTGTTGTTCACGGCGTTGCGAAGGCTCTGGAGGTCGCCCTTGTACTCGGTGGTGATGCGGGCCGTGAGGTCGCCCTGCTCCATGGCCCCCATCACCCGCTGCACCTCGTTGATGGGGTTGATGACCCCGTCGAGGGTGTCGTTGACGCCCTGCACGATCTTCCTGAAATCGCCCTGGTGCCGGGTCGCGTCGGCCCGGGTGGCCAGCCGGCCTTCCACGGCGGCCTTGCTGAGCATGGCGGCGTCGGCCACGAGCGCGTTGACGGCCTCGACGCAGGTGTTCAGGTTGTTCTTGATCTCGTTGAAGTCGCCGTTGTACTTGTCCGTGATCCGGGGGGGGATGTCGCCCTTGGAGATGCGGTCCACGTAGCCGGCCGAGACGTTGAGGGGACCGATGACGGCGTCCAGGGTGTCGTTGACGCCCTGCACGATCCTGCGGTAGTCGCCCTGGTGCCTGGAGGCGTCGGCCCGGGTGGCGAGCTTGCCTTCCATGGCGGCCTTGTTGAGCATGGCGGCGTCCTCGATGAGCGCGAGGAGGTTCGCACGCACGGTCCTGAGGGCGGGATTGATCTCGTCCTGGGCGTCGGACTGGGTCCATTCGCGGGTGAGGTCGCCCTTGGCGATCTCGCCGAGGCCGCCCACCATGCCCTGGAGGTTGTCGGTGAAGCCGTCCATGGCCCGGGCCAGCTGGCCGATCTCGTCCTGGCGCTCCATGCGCAGGCGCTTGCCCAGGTGCCCCTTGGACATCTCGTTCATCATGTCCACGCCCATGGCCATGGGGCGCGTGATGGACCGGGCGATGACGATGCCGAGGATCACGCCCAGCGCGGCGGCCACGGCCATCAGGACCGTCATGGCCCGGATGGCCGCGCTGGCCTGCGCCGTGTTGCGTTCCGAGGTCTCCTTGGCGATGTTGAGCTTGGACTTCACCAGTTCGTCGGTCGCTGTGTTCAGGGCCTGCACCAGGCGGTAGTTGCCGCCGTAGAGGAGGTCTTCGGCCTGGCCCTTCTTTCCGGAGCGGAGCAGGGCGAAGTAGGCTTGGTTGGACTCCACGACGGCCTTCTTGGCCTCCCGGTACTTGGCGAAGACGACCCGGCCGAGCTCGGTGATGAGGGTCTTCTCGTAGAGGTCCTCCGACTTGGCGGCGAGGTCCTCCAGCTCCTTGTACCGCTGCTGGAAGCGGTCCACGTCCCCGGAGATGAGGGCGTCGCGCATGTTGACGCGCAGCCTGTGGTTGTACTGCTGCACATCCGAAAGGTAGCCGATGGGGATCAGCATCTTCTGGTAGAGCAGCTCGTCGGAGTCGTCGGCGGAGCTGAGCTTCAGGGCGCCGAAGGTGCCCACGAAGACCGTGATGGCGACCATGATGAGGAAGGAGGCGATGAGCTTCGGGCCCATCTTGATGTTGTCGAGGAATTGCATGGGGGGCTCCTGGCTTGGGTTCGTTGGGGGCGTGGGACGGATCCGGTGAGGAGATCTGAGGTCAGTTGCTGGAAAGGAGTTCCTGGACGTTCAGGAGCACGAGGAGGCCGGCTTCGGTCTTGAGGACCCCTGCGAGGAAACGCTCCTCGGCGTCGGTGAGGTTGGCGGGAGGCGCCTCGGCCAGGGCGCCCTCGGCCTCCACCACGTCGCCGATGGCGTCCACCAGGAGGCCCATGACGTCCGCGGTGCCTCCCCGGGGCTGGCCTCCGGCCGGGACCGAGGCGGAGGCGTGCTTGAGGATCACGATGTGGCTGGAGTCCTTCACCTGGGCGGGCTCGTGGCCCAGGCGCACCGACAGGTCAAGGATGGTGACGATCTGGCCGCGCAGGTTGATGAGCCCGCGGATGTGGGCGTCGCTCCTGGGCACCGGCGTGATGTTGGAGACCCGGATGATCTCCCGGACGCCCAGGATGTCCAGGCCGAAAAGGCGTTCTCCGACTCGGAAGGTGGCGAACTGGCTCATGCGGCGTCACCTCCCATGAGGCCCGCGGCCCGGAGCAGGTCGACGGGATCCAGGAACAGGGTCAGGTGGTCCTGCACCACGGCCGAACCCAGCAGCCCGGGTCCCCGCACCTCGACCTTCTTGAGCTCGACCTCCACGTCCAGGGCGTCCAGGATCTCCGAGATGAGGATGCCCGCCGGCGGGCGCGCGGTGGAATCCTGGCCGGGGATCTTGGGGATGACCAGGAAGTATTCCTGCAGGCCGCCCTCCAGGGGCCGCACCTCCAGGTGGCGGTCCAGGCGCACCAGGGGCAGGCCCTCGCCCCGGTATTCGATGTACTCCCGCTCGCCGATCAGCTCGATCCGGCTGCGAAGGATGCGCTCGAGCCGGAGCACGTGGTCCTGGGGCACGGCGAAGCGCTCGCCCGAGGCCGCCTCGAACAGGATGACCGACCTGCGCCGGGAGGCCTTGAGGGCCGCGCTGCGCTTCTCCTCCTCGGCGCGGCGGAGCTCCTCGGCCTGGAGGTCCGAGAAGTGGAGCAGGGCGGCGGTGGAGAGCCCTCCGGCGTCCAGGATCATGATCACGCGGCCGTCTCCGAGGATGGTGGCGCCCGAAAAGCACTTGGTGCCCTGGATGAAGCTGGACAGGGGCTTGACGACGATCTCCTCGATGTCGAAGAGCTCGTCGACGATGACGCCGTACTGGTTCTTGCCCACCCGCAGGACGATGATGTTGTGGTCGGTGCGCCAGTCCTCGCGGCGGTCGCCCTCCCTCGGTGGGGCCTCGGCGGACTCCGCCTCCCTTCGGTCGGCGATGGAGATTCGCCGGTCCGGCAGGGTTTCACCGGTGGCCGGATCCTTGTACACCCGCGGAATGCCCAGCACGTCCGCGAGGCGCACCAGGGGCAGGAGCTTGTCCCGCAGGCGGAGCACCAGCGCCCCCTGGACCTGCTCGATGCGCTGGGCCGCCTCGGAGGCCTTGACCCACACGAATTCCACGACGTTCACCTGGGGAATGGCGAAGCGGTGGTCGGCCACCCCCACGATCATGGACGGGATGATGGCCAGGGTGAGGGGCAGGCGCAGGCGCACCGTCGTGCCCAGGCCGACCTCCGTCTCCATCTCGACGTGGCCGCCCAGCTTCTCGACGTTCGTGCGCACCACGTCCATGCCCACGCCGCGGCCCGAGATGTCCGAAACGGTCTCCGCGGTGGAGAACCCCGGCGCGAACACCAGGTGGACGATCTCCCGCTCCGTCATCTCCGCCGCCCGGGCCGGGGTCACCAGGCCCTTGGCGACGGCCTTCTCGAGCACCTTCCTGGAATCGATGCCGCGGCCGTCGTCGCGGACCGCGATGTTGATCTGGCCGCCCTCGTGGTAGGCGTGGAGGTGGATGACGCCGGTGGGGTTCTTCCGGGCCTTCTTCCGTTCGGCGGGGCCCTCGATGGCGTGGTCGGCGCAGTTGCGGATGATGTGGGTGAGGGGATCCACCAGCATCTCGACGATGGACTTGTCCAGTTCCACCTCCGCGCCCTCGATGCGCACCTCGATCTGCTTGCCGAGCTGGCGGCTCATGTCCCGGATGATGCGGGGGAAGCGGTTGAACACCGTCCCGATGGGCTGCATGCGCGTCTGCATGATGCCTTCCTGCATCTCCGTGGTCACCTGGTTGACGTTCTGGAGGATCGCGCCCAGGCCGGGGATCTCGTTCCGGTATTCGGTGATGGCCCGCACCAGCTGGTTGCGCCCCAGCACCAGCTCGCCGGCGAGATTCATGAGGTTCGTGAGCAGGTCCACCCGCACGCGCAGGGTCTCGTTCCCGCCCTCCTTGGCGGAGCCCCGCGCCTCGGGCCGGTCCTCGGGCCTGTCCTCGGGGTCGCTTCCGGGCGCGGCCTGGGCCTCCTCCGGCGGGGGGGGCGCCGGCGCCGCTTCCGGAGGCTTGGCCGGCTTGGCCTTGAGCTTGTCCTTGAGGGCCTTCACCTCCAGGGCCTTCACCTGCTCCACGGGGAGCTTCAGGGCCAGGGCGGCCAGGTCGGGTTCGAGGACGCTGGCGAAAAGGAGGGTGACGGGCAGGTCCTCCTCCAGGCAGCTCTCCAGTCCGGCGATGGCCTCGACGTCGATGAAGGCGTCCAGGCAGGTGCCAACCGACAGGGCGTTGTTGAGGAACTGCAGGGGGGCCATGCCCTGGTCCTTGAGGTCCCGGTGGAGGTACGCGATGGCGCGGTAGATGTTCATGCCCCGGCGCAGCGCGGAGCGGACGCCCTCGGCGTCCAGGTCGAAGTCGCGCTTGGTGCCCTTGGCCCGGCCCTTGACGGTTTCTGTCAGGTCCACGCCCTGGCCGCTGAGGATGGCCTCCAGGCCCGCCAGCTCCTTGGCGCAGGGGACGGCGTCGCTGGCGTGGATGTCGTCGAGCATGGCCCGCAGCCGGTCCACGCCCGTGAACAGGCTGTCCATGAGGTCGGGCGTGGGATGGAGCTTGCCGTCCCGAACGAGCATCAGCACGCTTTCCATGGCGTGGCTGAGCTTCTTGAGGGCTTCGAACGCGAAGAACCCCGCGCCCCCCTTGAGGCTGTGGATGGCCCGGAACACCCGGTTGATGACCTCCTGGGAGACCTTGGCCCCCAGGTCCTCCATGGCCAGGAGATCGGGCTCGATGGTGCTGAGGTGCTCCCTGCTCTCGGCCACGAAATCGGCGATGATGCTTTCGTCAGCCAGGCTGGTCATCTAGCGCTCCACGATGGGGAAAAGCTTGGGCAGGCTGAACAGCTTGAAGACCCGCATGAGGTCCGCGTTGGCCCCCTCCACCCGGAACCCGATCTTCCGCTGCTGGCAGGTCTTGAACAGCCCCAGGATGAGCGTGATGCCCAGGGAGTCCACCACCTCGGCCTCCGCCAGATCCAGGACCGCCTCCGCGCAGGGGGCCGCCAGCGCCTCCATGGCCGCCTTGCGCCGGGCCTCCACGGTGCTGGCCACCAGGTTGCCGCCGGAGGGAATCCTGAGGGTGACGGGATCGTTGGAGCTGGGATTGGTCGATGGCATCGCGTTCCTCCGGGTCATGGCGCGTGTTGGAATACGAAAAGGGGCCCAACCCACGGCGCCCTCGAAGGTCCGTGGAATTGCGCCCCCGACTTGCAGGTCCTGGCCCCGCCCGTCAAGACACTCCGCACCGAATGGGCGGATGAAAACCTTGTCAGTATCGGGCCGCGGGCGCACATGTCAATCGTTTAGAGGGGGGTGGGACGGCCGGAAATCCATGACCAGTTCCCCGCCGACCATGGCGACGCGGTTCGCGAAGAACTGCATGAGGGGGATGCCGCGGCCCCGCTCCGAGGAGGCGGTGTCCGGCGGGGTGTGGGCGCCGAGGTCGAATCCCTGGCCGCCGTCCACGACGCCGACGCGGAACCCGCCCCCCGGGCTGGGCTTGGCCCAGAGCTGAACCGAGGCCGCGCAGTCGCCGGGGCTGCCGTGGAGCACGGCGTTGGAAAGCGCCTCGCGAACCGCGAGGAGCGTGTCGTAGCGGTCCTGCCCCCCCTGGGACGCCGTCCAGCCCTTGCCGTCCAGGAAGGCCTCCAGGGTCTCGCAGGCGTCGTCGATGGCCCGGAGGTTGGCGGGCAGGTCCAGGGCCAGGTGGTCGGAATCCCTGGGCGGGGGCGGCTGTTCCAGGGCCACGACGAGCAGGTCGTCGCCGAAATTCCCCCCGGCGTGGGCCCGGGCGGCCTCGGAGATCAGGTTGATGGCCTGGAAGAGGTCCGTGCCGCGGAGGTTCTCCCAGATGGGACCCGCCAGTTCGAGGAAGGGCTGCTTCTCGGGCGAAACGGCTTCGAAGAAGCCGTCGCTGCCCAGCAGCAGCCGGTCCCCGGGGGCGAGGATGACCACCTTCTCCTCCACGATGGGCTCGTCCAGGACCCCCAGGGGCGTGCCGTTGATGGCGATGGGCCGCGCCGTGCCGCGGGTGGCGCGGTGCCACAGGGCATGGGGGATGCCCGCGTTCAGGAGGTGGATCCGCCCCGTGGCCGGGTCCCAGTGGCCGAAAAGGCCGCAGATGGGCACCTCCGAGAAGGGCCCCGCCTGGATGGCCCGGTTCAGCTTGAACGCCAGGGCCCGCAGGTCCAGGTCCGAGGCCAGGAAGTTGGTGAGCATCCCCAGGTAGGCCGCCACCGCGTAGGAGCTGATGACCGAATGCCCGGCCACGTCCGCGATGGCGAAAAAGATCGAGCCGTCCTCCCTGCGGAAGGCCCTGAACACGTCGCCGCCCGCATCCGTCAGGGGCTCCGAGATGGAATAGATGGGCATGTCCTTCTCGGGGATGGCCTCCATGGCGCGCTGGGCCATGCGCACGGCCTGGGCGGTTTCGTGGCTGCGCAGGATCTTCACCCGCGAGGCCTGGTCGGCGCAGAGGCGCTCCACGGTCGCGACGAGGATCGCGGACTCGAAGGGCTTGGTGAGGAAGTCGTTCACGTGGAGGTGGAGGGCCTCCTTCACGGATTCGGTGTCGTCGGTGGAGGAGAGCATCAGGATGGGGATGGAGGCGTCCAGCTTGCGCACCTTCGCCGAGAGCCGCAGGCCGTCCAGCCTGGGCATGACGATGTCGGTGACGAGGACGGAGTGGCGCCCCGGGTTCCGTTCCATGGCCTCCCAGGCCTCCTGGCCGTCCCGGGCCTCGTCCACCACGTAGCCGGCCTTCACCAGCCAGCTGCGCAGCAGGCTCCGGGTGGTGTTGCTGTCCTCGGCGAGCAGGATGACCGGGGCCCCCTCCGGCCTCGGTTCCGCGGCCTGCCCCTGCCGGGAGCGCGCCGCGGGACGCATGTTCATGACCTTCCGGATGGCCTTGGCCATGTCCAGGATGGTCACGGGCTTCAGGAGCACCTGGGCGAAGGGGGTGGACATGCCCTCCAGGGGCATGGAGTCCTGGAAGGCCCCGGTGATGAGGATGGCGGGCAGGTCCGGGCAGATCTTGCGGATCTTCTGGGTGAGCTCCACGCCCGACATGTTGGGCATGGAGAGGTCGGTGACCAGGAGGTCGAAGTCCTGGGGGTGGTGGGTGACCTCCTCCAGAGCCTCCTGGCTGTCGGAGCGGGAGGTGACGCGGTAGCCCAGCATCTGGAGGCCCTGCTTGCCCAGGGCGCTGAGCACCTCCTCGTCGTCCACGAACAGGATCCGCTCGTGGCCGGTGGGCTCCTCGGGAACCGGCTCCAGGGTCGCGGGCGCCTCGGGCACGCTGCAGGGGAGCACCACCTGGAACACGCTGCCCAGGCCCGGTTCGCTGCGGACCGAGATGGTTCCGCCGTGGGCGCTGACGATGCCGTGGACCACGGAGAGGCCCAGCCCCTTGCCCTCGGTGCGCTCCTTGGTGGTGAAGAAGGGCTCGAAGACCCGCTCCAGGACCTCCGGCTCCATGCCGCAGCCCGAATCCCTCACGGTGAGGACGGCCGCGTTGCCCGCCCGGTCCTCCAGGGTGAATTCCAGGGTGCCGCCGGCGGGGAGCATGGCCTGCAGGGCGTTGATGGACAGGTTCATGACGACCTGGTGGATCTGGCTGGCGTCGCCGGTGGTCCAGAGGCCCGAGGTGAGCGTGGCCCGCACCTGGATCGTTGCGGGGAAGGTGGACCGCACGAGGTGGATGGCTTCCTTCACCACCTGGGAGAGGTCGATGGGCGCGTTCTTCTCCTCCGTGGTGCGGCTGAACGCGCGGACCTGGCGGTTGAGCTCCCCGGCCCTCATCACGGCCTGGTAGATCACCTGGAGCTTGAGGCGGATGGGGCTGTCGGCCGAAAGCTGCCATTCGATGAGCTCGGTGGCGCTGAGGATCGCCGCGAGCAGGTTGTTGAAGTCGTGGGAGACCCCTCCGGCCACCTCCGCCAGGGCCTTCATCTTCTCCATCTGCCGCAGGCTGCGCTCGGTCTCGGCCTCGAGGGTCACGTCGTGCACGATGCCGACCCGGGAGGTGGGCGTCCCCGAAGCGTCCCGCACCGGGGCGAGGGTGCATTCGAGGATCTGGGAACCGCCGGCCGCGGGCCGCCCCGGAAACCGCCCCTGCCAGGCGTCGCCCGCGTCCTCAAGCGGCAGGCCGGGCAGGACGCCGGCCACGGGCTGGCCCAGGATCTCGCCGGGACCGGCGCCCAGGATGCGCTCCATGGCCGGGTTGACGTAGAGGAGGACCCCCTCCAGGTCGGCGATGAAGATCCCTTCCGTGATCTGCTCCACCGCGGTGGCCAGGCGCTCCTTGGTGGTTTCCAGGGCGAGGGTGGCGGTGACGTCGTTGAAAAGCACCGCGAAGTGGCCCGGCTGGGGACAGAAGGCCAGGCCGGCGAAAGTCCTTCCCCGCAGGCTTCGGTAGTCGTCCACCGCGAGGGGCTGCCCGGTAAGGGCCACGTTCCCGAACTTCCGGATCCAGTCCGCGGACAACCCGGGAACCAGCTCGAGGGCCGTGCGCCCGACGACGTCGGCGGCCCGGATTCCCGTGAGGCGCTCGAAGGCGGGGTTCAGCCTGACGAAGCGGAAATCCGCGGGAACGCCCTGGGCGTCGAAGATCACTTCGTGGAGCCCGTAGGCCTCGTCCATGAGGTCCTCGAGCAGGCCGGTCTCCGCCGCTTCGGCGCGTTCCGGGGCCCGGGGGCGGGGCGGGACGTTGGCGAGCTCCCGCCGGACGGCCTGGGGCAGCCTTGCCAGGCGGCCGATGGAGATGAAGTCCCGGGCGCCCAGGCGCAGGGCCCGGCTCACCAGGTCCTCGTCGCCGGATGGGGCGATGACGATGCAGGGCAGGGCCGGGGCGAGGGCCTGGACGTCCGCCAGGACCTTGGGGTAGGCCAGGCCCGGCAGGGCATGCTCGCAAAGGACCAGGTCCCAGGAGCCGCCCATCAGGGCGGCGCGCAGGTCCTGGGACGTCGCGACGCGTTCGCTGGAGAGCGGCAGCCCGGCCTCCTGGAGCGGACGCAGGATCATTCCCGCCTGGGCGTCGGAGGTCGCGACGAGGAGGATTTTGTGGTGCATGCCGGACCCCGGGTCTGGTGGAGCCAAAAGAAAGCAAAGACCCGGCAACCGGAATGCGGTGGCTCCAGGTGGGCGCCTTCGACTTGCAGGTCCGGATCCTGCACGCCAAGACCGATGTCCCCGTGGGACGGATTGAACAGGGCAATTATGGGAAAGGTATTTGAATTGTCAAGACTGGACCGTTCCGTCGAGCAAGGCCGAGAATTTCTTGCGGAGCTCCCCGAGTTCCTTGGACTTGAAGGAGTTCTTGGTGTGCTCCAGCGTCTCCACGCCGGCGCGGATGGTCTCCTGGTACAGCCCCAGCCGCGGACATTCGCGGATGCCGCAGACCCCCTGGCCGGGGTTCGCCTGCAGGGCGAGGTCGAGCAGCTGCTTGAGCTCGAGCGTCGAGGACGCCAGGTTCCCGAGCACCAGGCCCACCAGGCCGCTGAGCGGCATGACGCCCATGGAGGCGGGCGCCGAGCGGATGTCGGCCTCGATGGCCTTCATCTCGTCCGCCCAGGACTGGAGGCGGATGGAGGACTCCAGGGCCAGGCCCTGGACCTTCCGCAGCCGCACCCCGGTCTGGATGTGCATCACCAGCTCCTCGGTGGCCACGGGCTTGACGAGGTAGGCCAGCACGGCGTTGCCCATGGCCTCCAGCGCGGTGTCCATGGACGGGTGGCCGGTCATGAGCACCACCGGAAGGCCCGCGTTCAGGGCCGGCATCCGGCGGATCACGTCGAGCACCGGAGGGCCCGGCATCTGGATGTCCGACACCAGGACGTCGTACCGGCAGGCTTCGAGCTTCTCCCGCGCCTCGGTGGCGCTGGCCGCGCGGTCCACCGTGAACCCGTGGAGGGTGAGGAGCTGCGAGATGGTCCGGAGATACGCCTCCTCGTCGTCGGCGATGAGCAGGTGGCCTTTGGTTTCCATGGAGGACCTTGGGGATGCGTGAGGATGGGGGACGGGATATGCGGCTATGCAGTTTACCCCGCCTCCGGCGGGGGCCGGGAGTTCTTTGCGGGGCCGCGGCCGCGCTATCATCGCCCTGCATGGATTCCCTGATCCCCACCCGCATCGAGCTCGCCCGACCCATCCCTCCGCTCACGTACCTCGCTCCCGCCGGACTGCAGCCCGGGACCCGGGTGGAAGTGCGGCTGCGCGCCGGGCGGACCCTGGGGGTGGTGCTGGGGCCGGACCCGGCCCCGCCCGCGGTGAAGCTGAAGCCCGTGGACGCCGTAATGGATCCCTTCCCGCTCCTTCCTCCCCGGCTGTGGGAGCTGCTGGATTTCGCCGGGCGGTACTACGGCTGCGGCCTCGCGCACCTGCTGCCCCTGTGCCTGCCCCAGGCGGTGGCTGCGGACTGGGAGACGCCGCTGCCCTCCGGCATGCGCCTTTGCGACCTGCGCGACGCCGGGGACTGGGAGGGCCTGGCCCAGGCGGGCGCCGCGTGGCAGGCCGGGACCCTGGACCTGCCCACCCTCTTCCACCGGCGGGGCCTGAGGGGCGCGGGCGTCACGGAGGTGCGGCGCACCGCGGTGCCCAATCCGCCCCGGGTGACGCCCACCCAGGCCAAGGTGCTCCTGGCCCTGGAGGGCGCCGGGGGGGCCATGCTGGAAGCCGCGCTCCTGGAGGCCTGCGCCGTGGGCCCGGGCGTCCTGGCCAACCTGGTCAGGCAGGGGGTCCTGGAGCGGGTGAAGCGCCTGGACCTCATGAGCCAGCGCCGGGAGGAGGGCGCGGACCGCACCGTCGTCCTGAACGAGGAGCAGCGCCGCGCCGCCGACGCCGTGGACCTGGA
>DBMS01000159.1:11861-13748 GCA_002297665.1 Holophagaceae bacterium UBA692
GTCCTCGCGAAGGGCCGCCGGGTCCTGTGGCTCGTGCCCGAGATCGGCCTGACCCCGAGGCTCCTGGCGAGGCTGGAGGCCCGGTTCCCGGGAAAGGTGGCCGTGGGCCACGCGGGCCTGAACGCCACGGAACGGCAGGCCGACGTGCTGCGCCTGCTCCAGGACGAGGCGCCGCTGTTCGTGGGGGTGCGCAACGCCGTGCTGGCGCCCCTGAAGGACATCGGCCTGGTGATCGTGGACGAGGAGCAGGAGGGTTCCTACAAGAGCGAGGAGCACCCCCGCATCAACGCCCGGGACCTCGCCGTCAAGCGCGCGCAGCTCGAGGGCTGCCCCGTGGTGCTGGGCAGCGCCACCCCGTCCCTGGAGAGCTGGCACGCGGCCCAGAACGGCCGGTACCGCCTGCTGCGCCTCATGGAGCGGCCCGCGGGGGTGACCCTGCCCACGGTGAAGGTGGTCGACCTCCGCGAATGCTACAAGGAGGAGCGCAAGAAGGTGGTGTTCTCCCCCCTGCTGCTCAAGGGCATGCGGGAGGCGCTTTCCCTGGGCCAGCAGTGCATGCTCCTCCTCAACCGCCGCGGGTTCGAGAACTTCTGGATGTGCCGGGCCTGCGGGAAGACCTTCGACTGCCCCCACTGCGCGCTGAGCCTCACCTACCACAAGGGCGCCTACCGCCTGCGGTGCCACCTCTGCGGCTACGAGACCGCCCCGCCCGAGGTGTGCATCCACTGCGGAGCCGAGCACCTGCGCGGCGTGGGCGAAGGCACCGAGCAGATCGAGGACCAGCTCCGGGCGCTGTTCCCCGAAGCCCGCATCCTGCGCCTGGACCGCGACACCACCACCCGGCGCGGTTCCCTGGAAGCCGGCCTCCTGGCGGCGGAGGAGGGCGCCGTGGATATCCTCGTGGGCACCCAGATGCTGGCCAAGGGCCACACCTTCCCCAAGCTCACCCTGGTGGGCATCCTCAACGCGGACATGGGCCTGAAGATCCCCGACTTCAGGGCCGCCGAGCGCACCTTCCAGCTCCTCACCCAGGTGGCGGGCCGGGCCGGACGGGCCGAGCTGAGCGGGCGGGTCCTCCTCCAGACCTACAGCCCCGACCACCCCGCCATCGTCCACGCCGTGGCCCAGAACTTCGAGGGCTTCGCCGCCGAGGAGCTCCCCTACCGGGAGGCCCTCGGCTACCCCCCCTACGCCGCCATGAGCCTCTACCGCAGCGAGGGCGACACCCCCCGGGAGGCCCTGGAGCCCCTGCGCGCGCTCCGCGCGCGCCTGGAGACCGTCCCCGGCCTGCGCCTCCTGGGCCCGCTGGAGTCGCCCATCGCCAAGGTGAAGGACCGCTACCGCATGCAGCTCATCGTCAAGGCCGCGTCCCGGGGCCCCCTGGGCGAGGCCATGCGCGCGGCGCCCCTGGAACCCGGCGGGGCGGTGACGCTGGACCGGGATCCCCTTCAATTTGGGGTATGATCGTCGCATGATCAGGACCCCGCTCCTCCTGTTCCTGGCCGCCGTGCCCGTGACCTGCCTGGCCCAGCAGCGCCTGGCGCTCGACGCGGAACGGCACGACTTCGGCCGGATCCCGGCCGGGGCCAAGGTGCCCCACCGCTTCCGGATCACCAATGCCGGTGACGCCCCGCTGCGGATCCTGCGGGTGAATCCCTCCTGCGGATGCACCTCCACCGTGGTGGGCCGGGACACGCTCGGACCCGGGGAGGGCACGGAGCTGGAGGTGGTGCTCGACGCCACGGGGTACCGGGGCCCGTTGAAAAAGTTCATCGAGCTCGTCACCGACGACCCGGCCGGGGCCAGCCGGACCCTGGCGGTGGAGGCCGACGTCCTGGCCGAGGTCATCCCGGCGACGCAGGAGATCGCCTTCACCCTGGCCGACGG
>DBMS01000055.1 GCA_002297665.1 Holophagaceae bacterium UBA692
CCCGCAGCTCCGGTGGGGCCGATGGGACCGATGGGGCCGGTGGGACCGGCAGGGCCCACGGGGCCGGCTGGCCCGACGGGCCCTGCGGGCCCCGCGGTGCCGGCCACGGAGGAGGCGGTCCAGGAGGTCCCGTTGAAAACCAGGGCCTGCCCGGTGGTGGGCGCGGTGGCGAGGTCGATGGGGAAGCCCTGCAGCTTGCCCACCTTCGTGAGCCCCTGGGTGCCGGTGACGTCGCCCCCGAAGGCGCCCACCACCTCCCAGGCGCTGTGGGCCTGGAAGGCCGGAAGGAGGTCCACGTCCGGCGAGAGCGCGACGCCCCCGATGGTCATGTGGAGCTTCAGGCCGGAGCGGCTCAGCACCGCCTGCGGAATGGCGGGCATGCCGGATGTGCCCAGCACGATGCTGTAGAGGCCCCCTTCCACGTCCAGGGACTGGTCCCCGGAACTCCACAGCGCGGTGCCGCTGGCGTCCAGGATCGAGAAGGTGAACACGCGCGAGCCGGTGACCGGGGTGGAGCCGTCCAGGAGCCGGCCCTGGTAGGCCACCAGCGGAAGGGGCGTCACGTCCGCGGCCTGCTGGGCACGGACCGGCAGGGCCGCAGCGCCCAGGCCGATGATCATCGCCATGGTGGAAGAGAGGAAGGGGAATCGCATGGGAGCCGCCTGAGGATGGAATCGGGGAGAAAGGGGACGGGGATCAGTTGTGGGTGGGAGGTTCGAAGCCGTGGCGCACCCGCAGGGCCCCGTCGGCGGTCGCCGAGGTGCGGGCGGGGACGGTTTCGCCCACCACCATGCCGTTGCGCAGCGTCCCCTGGGTCTGGAGCTTGCCGGAAGCCTGCACCAGGGCCGGGTTCACCTGGGCCGGAATGGCGGAAAGGACGTGGACGGAGGCGGTGGCCGTGTAGCGGGGATCGTTCTGGTACATCGCCACGATCCGGCAGGTGCCGGGGGTGGCACCGGCCGTGAAGGTCCCGGCGGCGTCGATGGTGCCCGCGGTGGCGGGCAGGACGGTCCAGGTGGCGCCTCCGCCCCAGGGCGAGCTGGCGGAGAAATGGAAGGTCTGCCCCAGGAGGACCTGCGCGGTCGGGGGCGTGATGGCGAAGGGGCCATTCAGCTGCCCGGCGCGGTCGCCGGGCGCCTTGTCGCCCCCCATGGTGCAGCCCACCAGGCCGGAGGCCGCCAGGGCCCCCGCCAGGAGGAACCGGCGCAGGCCGGGGGATTCGGGAAGGAGGATCATGGTCGTTCCCCTAGAAAGTCCAGATGATGCCGACGGTGGCCACGCGCGCTTGGAGATCCTCGTAGCCGTAGTGGCTGGCGATCCAGCGCGCCTCCAGCTCCAGGCCCGGCCGGAACCGGCGGGTGACGGCGAAGCCCAGCCCGGCCCGGGTCCAATGGCTGGTGCCCGAGAGCCGCGCGACGCCGGCCCCGGGGACTTCCAGTTCGTTGGTGCTCTTCACGCTCCAGCGGATGGCATAGATGCCCGGGCCCAGGGCCCATTTCCCATGGGCCCCGTCGTTGCGGAAGAGCAGTTCGACGCCCAGGCTCATGGCCTGCACCCGGGTGTCGATGCGCTGGGTGAACGGGGTGGTGACGGCCTGCTGCCGGGCGCCGAAGGCCATGAAGTCCGCCCGCGGGCGCAGCGCGTGCGTGGAGTCCAGGTTCCAGTCGAAGTGGATCCCCCCCTGGAAGCCCGCGCCCGCCGTGGTGCGGAGCTGGTTCTGGGCGGGCACGGCCGCGCCGGCCTGGAGGCCGATCCATGGGCTCTCCGCCGCCCCCAGGGCCGCCGGTCCCGCCAGCAGGCCAACCAGGAACGCCAACCCTGTCGAATGCCGCATGCTGCCTCCGGTTACCGTTTCACGTGATTGGGGGGAATGGATAAAAGCTATAACGATTGATCCTATTTCTCAATTATTTATTATTTTCAGGGCCGGCACCGGGGTCCCTGGGGGACGGCGGAGGCAGGACGGGAAATGCGGGTAGCATTGGGGATCGCTTATCCCGCTGCTTCGAAGGCGCACCGCCGCCATACCCACGGGCCGCTGGCCCCCCCACGGAAGGACACGGACGATGAAGGCACTCGGAACCCTGGCGCTCCCCCTGCTGCTCCTGGCGGCGTGGCCCCCGGCCTTCGCCCAGTCCGCCCGCGGCAGGTACCCGGAAGCCACCCGCAACTACGTGGACCCTGCCACCCTGGACCTGTCCGAACTGCCGGCGCCGCCCCAGCCGGGATCCCTGGCGGCCGATACGGACCTGGAGACGATCCTCCAGATCCAGGCCTGGCGCACCGAGGCCGAGGTGGCCTGGGCCCGGGCCGTGGACCAGCTCGACATCTTCGGCGCGGGCGCGGCCGTCGGGCCCTGGTTCACCCGGGAGGCCCTGCCCCGCTGCGCCCAGGTGCTGGGGGAGGCCCTGGGGGACGGAGAAAGCCTCAACAAGGCCGCCAAGCTGAAGTTCCGCCGGCTCCGCCCCCCCTACTTCGACGCCCGGGTGAAGCCCTGCGTGAAGATCCTGCCCGTGCCTCCGGGCGAACCCCCCGCGGGCTTCTACTCCTACCCCAGCGGGCATTCCACGTCCATCTTCATCCTGGCCGAGCTGGTGTCGGACCTGATTCCGGACCGGCGCGAGGCCATGCGGGAATGGGCCCACAAGGCCGCCTGGAGCCGAATGCTCGCGGGCGTGCACTTCCCCTCCGACGATGTGGGCGGCATGCGCCTGGCGGCGATCGCGGTCAAGGCGATGAAGGCCAATCCCGCCTTCCGCGAGGCCCTGGCGGCCTGCGCCGACGAGATCCGGCGGGCCCGGTCCCTGCCCCAGTAGCCGGGGCGCCCAGGCGGGCTTCAGACGGAGGGCTGGAGCTCCCCGCCCTCGGCCTCCGCCTCCTCCTCGCCGAACACCCCCTCCCACCGCGCGATGACCGCGCTGGCCAGGCCGTTGCCCGTGACGTTGACCGTGGTGCGCGCCATGTCCATGATCTCGTCCACCGCGAGGATCATGGCCACCCCGGCCTCCCCGGGCAGGCCGAAGCTCGCGCAGGTGGCGGCGATGATCACCAGGGTCGCCCGGGGCACGCCGGCCACGCCCTTGGAGGTGAGCATGAACATCACCATCATGGAGATCTGCTGGCCCAGGCTCATGTGGATGCCCGCGGCCTGCGCGATGGCGAGGCTGGCCAGCACCAGGTAGAGCGTGGAACCGTCCAGGTTGAAGCTGTAGCCCGTGGGGATCACGAAGCTCGCCACCCGCCTGGGCACGCCGAAGCGCACCATCTCCTCCAGGAGCTTGGGCAGGGCGGCCTCGCTGGAGGCGGTCGAATAGGCCGTGAGGGCCGGGTCCTTGATGGCCCGGAAAAAGCCCGCGATGGGAATGCGGAAAAGCAGCATGACGGGGATG
Source organism: Holophagaceae bacterium UBA692 (assembly GCA_002297665.1). Classification (GTDB taxonomy): domain Bacteria; phylum Acidobacteriota; class Holophagae; order Holophagales; family Holophagaceae; genus Mesoterricola. Next base: position 3,390 of record DBMS01000055.1, read on the forward strand.
AAGACCAGGACCACCAGGAGGATCAGGGCGAAGTACAGGCTCCCCACGAGCTTGGCGTACTGGCCCAGCAGGTGCGCCACGGCGGCCCAGCCCTGCACGAACACGCCGTTGAGCGTCTGGCCCGCGGCCATGTGGCTCACGTTGTAGGCCATGGCGCCGAAGACGCCCAGGGGCGTGAGGGTCATGACCATGTCCGTGTACTTGAACATCACCTGGGCCAGCCCTTCGAAGAAGGCGAGCACGGGCCGGCCCTTGTCGGGCACCCGGGTGAGGGCGATGCCGATGAGGGCCGAGAACACCACCACCGGGAGCACGTCGGCCTCGGCGGCGTGCCGGAAGAAATTGGTGGGAAAGGCGTGGAGGGCCACCTCCCAGCCGGATTTCTGGGCCGCCAGCGCCAGGTGCTCGGTGGCCTTCAGGGGCAGGCCCGAACCGGGCCGGACCCAGTTGGCCACGAAAAGGCCGATGAACAGCGCCAGGGTCGTGACGATCTCGAAGTAGAGGAGGGCCTTGCCGCCCATGCGGCCCACGGCCTTGAGATCCCCGGTCTGGGCGATGCCGGTGATGACGGTGGCCACCAGGATGGGGACGATGATGCTCTTGATGAGGCTGATGAAGGCCTTGGACATGAACCGAAACGATTCATAGGCCACCGGATGCCGGTCGGCAGGCAGGAAGCCCCCCAGGACCACGCCCATGAGCAGGCCGAAGAAGATCCAGAAGGTGCTTGAGCGGTACCAGGGCTTGCGGGTCACGGGGGCTCCGGTTGGCGGGGGAACGTTGGGACGCTGGGGCAATGTCCAAGCATGACATGGGCCCCGGCCCCGCGCTCCGTTCCCGGGGCCCGGGGATAAGGACCGGTCTGGACCGAATAGGTAATTTTACCTACCGGAATTTCGTGGCGGGACCTGGCCTGGCCGTGGAGACTGGGATGCAGCCCGTCCCCGCGCCGTGACCCGCCGGGCGTTGATTTCCGGATCCGATCCCATGCGAACGAACCTGCCCATCACCGCCAACGAGATCCACCTGAAGGAAGGCGCCTTCGTCGTCTCCATGACGGACCCCCAGGGACGGCTCACCTACGTCAATGATGAGTTCATCCGAATCAGCGGCTTCACCGAGGCCGAGCTCATCGGCCAGCCCCACAACCTGGTTCGCCACCCGGAGATGCCCCCGGCGGCCTTCGAGGACCTCTGGCGCACCGCGAAGGCCGGCAAGCCCTGGTACGCCCTGGTGAAGAACCGCTGCAAGAACGGCGACTTCTACTGGGTGGACGCCAACGTCACCCCCATCACCGAGCGGGGCGTCCTCAAGGGTTTCGTCTCCATCCGCAGCAAGCCCAGCCGGTCCCAGATCCGCGAGGCCGAACGCGTCTACGCACTGCTCAACCAGGGCCGGCGGTGGGAGGAAACCCGGGTCCGGCGGTGGGAACCCTTCGGGGAGATGCCCGCCACCACGCAGCTCCGGCTGGCCTTCTTCTCCATCATGGGGCTGTTCCTGATCATCCAGGGCATCACCATCGCCACCTCGTCCACGGCGAACGTGGCGCCCCGGGCGGCGGCCACCGCCTTCGGGCTAGCGGCGAGCCTGCTCATGGCCTGGCTGGCGATGCGGGGCATGCGCATCCGGCTCGGCGCGGCCCCGGAGAAGGCCATCGAGGTGGTCAGGCGCATGGCCGAAGGCGACATGCGCGTGGAGATCGCGACCCATCCGGGGGACGAGGACAGCCTCATGGCCACCCTGCGCACCATGCAGTCCCACCTCAAGGGCATGGTGAACCGCATCCGCTTCGACGGCATGCGGGTTCAGGCGAACGCTTCGGGCTTCGTCTCCGCCACCCACGAGATCGCCACCACCAGCCAGGAACTGGCGCGCAACGCCGAGGACCAGCGCATCTCCGTGGAGCGCATGGCCTCGGCCATGACCGAGCTTTCCGCCTCCATCCACGAGGTGGCCGGCCACGTGCGCGCGAGCCAGGCCCAGACCGAAGCCGCCGTGGCCGCCGCCCAGGCCGGGGACGTGTCCGGCAAGGCCGCCATCCATGCCATGGCCCAGGTGGAGGAGACCACCGCCCGCGTGGTGGAGGCCGTCAAGGTGATCCAGGAGATCGCTCGCCAGACCAACCTGCTCTCCCTGAACGCCGCCATCGAGGCCGCCAAGGCCGGCCACCTGGGCAAGGGCTTCGCCGTGGTGGCCGAGGAGGTGAGAAAGCTCGCCGAGCGCAGCGCCCACGCCGCCCGGGAGATCGCCGCCCTCATCGAGACCAGCAACCACGCCGTCGTCCAGGGCCGCACCACGGTGCTGGAGGCCGTGGGGGCCCTGGGGGAGATCCGGGAGCACATCGGCCAGGTGACCTCCATGGCCCTGGAGGTCACCGCCTCCACCACCGAGCAGGCCCAGGCAAGCTCCGAGGTGGCCCACCTGGTCGAAGCCACCGCGGACAAGGCCGTCTCCAACGCCAGCGCCAGCACCCAGCTCAGCGCCACGGTGGTCCAGACCAGCGCCAACTCCGACCAGCTCGCCGCCACGGCCGAAGGCCTCGCCGAACTGGTGGCGCGCTTCAGGACCTAGTCAGACGTGGTGGCCGGGCTCCGC